>NZ_CP104381.1:2535621-2852573 GCF_030582395.1 Ralstonia pickettii | reverse complement strand
CATGACCTGCTGGACGCGACGCGCCACTGCAACTGCTGCGCTTGCCATCTCGACCTCGTTGCTCGCGCCCGTGGCGTTTGCCGCACCCGCAGCCAAGGCTGCTCCCAAGGCCGCAGCACCCGCCAAGGCGGTGCGCGACCCTGGCGACGTGGCGGTGCTGCTCGATGCCTTTCCGCTTGGCAAGCCGCTGCGCAAGCTGCCGTCGTGCGAAGACGTACGCGCGAATGGCGGCAAGGACGTCGCCGAATACTGCTCCGACGCGCTGGAATCGCATGGCCGCACCCGATCGCTCGGGATACCGCAGGCATCGCGCCCGGAGCTGATGGATGGCCCGCAGGCCGTGGTGCTGATCGACCAGGACGGCAACATCGCCGGGATGTTCGTGCCCACGCGGGGCGTGGATACCGAGCAGCGCGTCTTCCAGGCCCTGTCCGACCGCTACGGCAAGCCCGCGCAGGAGGGCAAGGCGCCCCTCAAGCTCAAGTCTGGCAAGACGGTTGATTCGCTTCGCGCACGTTGGGCGGGCCATCAGACCATCATCACGATGTATGCGATTCCCGAAGAGCCGCAGAACGGCACGGTGGAATTCCTTTGGGCGCCGCGCGCCGGGGCGGTCATGGACCAGATGCGTGCGGAAGTCGATCCGAATGCGCCGATACCGGCTGCAGGCTCCGGTGAGGCTGCATCTGCGCCCGCCGCGATCGCCGTGCCAGCCCCGGGCAAGTCGAAGCCCAAGCAGTAAAGTTACGGACACACGCTCGTAGTCTTCGGTTACAACGCTTACACCCGCATGACGCCGACGTCGCCCGCGCCGGCTTATAACGTCCACACGGCCTCACTAGGCGAGGCCAAAGGACGCTAATCATGAAAATCGTGGCTCTGGCCTTGTTGGCCGCGACGCTTGGGGGTTGTGCCGTGTATCCGGCACCGGTGGCTGTGGCGCCTGCGCCGGTCTATGCGGCACCGGCTTATCCCGCCTACTACGGCGGCTATTGGGGTGGGCCGTCGGTGTACTTCAATTACCACCACCGCTGATCGGCGGGCGGCTGATCGGCGCCTAGTCCGTTGAACGCAAGCCTGGCCAGCCCGGCGCCAACGTCTGGGGCAAGCCGAGCAGATCCAACACGCGCCCGACCGTGTGGTCGACCAGATCGTCGATCGTTTTGGGACGCTGGTAAAAGCCTGGCACGGGTGGAAATACGATTCCGCCCATCTCCGTGACCGCCGTCATGTTGCGCAGATGCGCCAGATTCAACGGCGTTTCGCGCACCATCAGGATGAGGCGGCGTCGCTCCTTGAGCGTGACGTCGGCTGCGCGGGCAATGAGATTGTCCGACAGGCCATGCGCAACGGCCGCCAGCGTCTTCATCGAGCAGGGCGCCACCACCATTGCTTCCGCCGCAAACGAGCCGCTGGCGATGGTCGCGCCGACGTCGCGCACGTTATGCACGACGTGCGCGAGCGCTTCCACTTCTTCGCGTGCCATGTGCAGCTCGTGCTGCACGTTCATCAGCCCTGCGGGCGACATCAGCAGGTGCGATTCCACCCCCGCTGACTCACGCAGGCTCTGCAGAATCTGCAGCAGCCGCACGCCGTAGATTGCCCCCGACGCCCCCGTGATCGCCACGATGATGCGGCGCACAGGTGGCGTCTGGGTCGCTGCGTTCGAGGTTGAGGTCACGCTGAAATGAGAACGCGGCTCAGGCTGCCAACAGCGGCTGCAATTCGCCGCTCTGGTACATCTCCATCATGATGTCCGAGCCGCCAATGAATTCGCCGTTGATATACAGCTGCGGAATGGTCGGCCAGTTGGCGTAGTCCTTGATGCCCTGGCGGATTTCGTCGTCTTCCAGCACGTTGACGGTGTGCGGACGGTCCACGCCGCAGGCCTTCAGGATCTGGATGGCGCGGCCCGAGAAACCGCACATCGGGAATTGCGCCGTGCCTTTCATGAAGAGGACGACGGGGTGGCCTTTGACGATCTGGTCGATCTTTTCGTGCGTGGTGCTCATGGGGAGACTCGATTGGGTGAGGGATGGCAGCAGGGTTTCAGAGCTGCCGTCCACATTGGAAAACCAGACTATTTTAGCGAGGAACGCGCAGCGGCGTTTTCATCAGGCCATTGCCCGCCGCTGCACCGGTCGTGGCCGGCCAGGTCTTGTGCGGTGAAGACGTTGGCGAAGCCCCTGCCGCTCAGCAGCGCCCGCACCGGTTCACCCTGGTCGTAGCCGTGTTCGAGCAGCAGCCAACCGCCGTCGCCCAGCCATGCAGGCGCCCCTGCGACGATGCTGCGCACGTGGCGCAGGCCGTCGTCGTGGTCGGTGAGGGCGCCGGCGGGTTCGAAACGCAGGTCGCCCTGGTGGAGGTGCACGTCGGTGGCGGCGATGTACGGCGGGTTGCTGACGATCAGGTTGAAGGCGGGTGGCGCATCGGTTCCGGCCAGCGCGCCGTACCAGTCGCCCAGCACAGCCTGGACGTTGGTGGCACCGAGCGCCTTGGCGTTGTCGATCGCCACGGCCAGCGCATCGGCGGAGGCGTCGGTGGCCCACACGCGCGCGTCGCGCCGCGCCAGCGCAATGGTGATGGCGATGATGCCGCTGCCCGTGCCCATGTCGAGCACGGCGGGTGCATCGCGTTCTTCAAGGCGGTCCAGCGCCTGCTCCACCAGCAATTCGGTGTCGGGGCGCGGAATCAGCACGGCGGGCGTCACTTTGAACGTGCGGCCGAAGAATTCACGTTCGCCCAGCAGATAGGCCATCGGCTCTCCCGCCAGGCGGCGCGCCGCCAGTTCGCTGATTTGCATGCGAACAGGTACGGCGATGGCGCACGTGTCTTGCGTGATGAGTTGCACACGCGACAGGCCCGTCACATGCGAAACCAGCATGCGCGCTTCAAGCGCAGGCAAGCCGGCGCGTGCCAGCGCCGTCAGCGCGTCGGACACGCGAGCCAGGTTTTCGGGCGGAATGACGGGGGAAGACGACACGGCAACAGACCAGCAGCGAAGATCGGGCGCACAAAATAACACGGGCCCGGCCGATGTGGCGCGGGCCCGCGAGCGGGTCGGTGCGGTTAAGCAGCGCTTATTGCTTGGTTGCGTCCTTGACCTTGTTGGCTGCTTCCTTGGTGGCGTCAGCGGTTTTGTCTGCAGCAACCTTGGCGGCATCGGCCGTCTTGTCGGCTGCGGTCTTGGCAGCTTCCTTGGCCTGCGCCAGCGCGCCCGAAGCGGAGACCTGCGCATCTGAAGCCGCTTGCGAGAGTTCCACCTTGGCAGCGTCCGCGGCCTTGCTCACGGCGGTGCCGGCATTGTCGAGCGCTTGCTTCGCGGCGTCTTTCGATTGTTCCATTGCGCTCTTCGCGGCCTGGTCGGTGGCGTCGTCTTTCTTGCCGCAGGCGGCCAAGCCGAGTGCGAGGGTGGTAGCGACAGTGATGGCCAGCAGTTGGTTACGCATTGCGATTCTCCTAATCGTGATGTTGCCGCGCTTGTTGGTGAGTGCGCCCCCGATGCGACCGGCGACGCACTCGGCGTGATCGAGTTCGATTATAGGAACGCGAGGCCGGGCCGCCATCGCGCAAAGCTGTATCAAACGCAAGCGGATGTTACTAAGCGCGCGCCTTTTTAACGATTGAGAGAGTCAGGCGTCGTCACCCAGCGCCGCAAGCTGCTCGGCTTGGTGCTCGGCCGCCAATGCGCCGACGAGTTCGTCGAGGTCGCCATCCATGATCGCGTCGATCTTGTACAGCGTCAGGTTGATGCGGTGATCCGTCACGCGCCCCTGCGGGAAGTTGTACGTGCGGATGCGGTCGGAGCGGTCGCCCGAGCCGATCAGGCTCTTGCGTGCGCTGGCTTCCTTGGCTTGCGCCTCGCGCTCCTGGCGGTCCTTCAGGCGCGCAGCCAGGACTTGCATGGCGCGGTCCTTGTTGCGGTGCTGGCTGCGGTCGTCCTGGCACTCCACCACCAGGCCGGTCGGCAGGTGGGTGATGCGCACGGCCGAATCCGTCTTGTTGATGTGCTGGCCACCCGCGCCGGACGCGCGGAACGTGTCAATGCGCAAATCCGCCGGGTTGATTTGGATCTCGGCCAGCGCGTCGGCCTCGGGCATGATCGCCACGGTGCAGGCTGACGTGTGGATGCGCCCCTGTGCCTCCGTGGCCGGCACGCGCTGCACGCGGTGGCCGCCCGATTCGAACTTCAGGCGCGAGTACGCACCTTCGCCCACCAGCCGCGCGATCACTTCCTTGTAGCCGCCCAGGTCCGACGCCGATTCGCTGACGATCTCCACCTGCCAGCGCTGCCGTTCGGCGTAGCGTGTGTACATCCGCAGCAGGTCGCCGGCAAAGAGCGCGGACTCATCGCCGCCAGTACCGGCACGGATTTCCACGAAGATGTTGCGATGGTCGTTCGGGTCTTTCGGAAGCAGCAGGCGTTGCAGCTCGCCTTCGAGAGACTCCATGCGCTCACGCGCGGCGCGCAGTTCGTCTTCGGCAAACGCCTTCATGTCAGGATCGGCCGCTAACTCCTGCGCGGTGGTGATGTCTTCCTCCGCCTGCTTCCATGCGGCAAATTGCGCGACCACCGGCTCCAGCTCGGCATGTTCGCGCGTGAGCTTGCGGTATTGGTCGAGGTTGGCGGTGGCGTCTTCACGCGCAAGCAGCGCGTTGATTTCGACGATGCGCTCGGCCAGTTGGTCGAGCTTGGACAGCATGCTGGGCTTCATTCGGGCAGTCGCGGAGGGAAACGCTGGAAGCGAAGGCGGCGCATGATACCGCGCCAGAGGTTGCGTGCCGGAGTGAAAGCGGGCGGCGCGCGAGCGAAGCGCTGGCCGCTAGCGCTCGGAGTGGCTGGACTGGCGGAACAACGCCGGCAACAGGTCGATGAGCTGTTCGCGGCCTTCGCCCTGCGCATGGTTCAGGGCATGCGTCGGGCCGTGGAGGAATTTCTTGGTGAGCGCCTGCGACAGCGCTTCGAGCACCAGCGCCGGATCGTCGCCACGCGCGAGCATGCGCTGAGCGCGTTCCAGTTCACCTTGGCGCAGCGTTTCAGCCTGCGCGTGCAGATCTCGGATGATCGGCACCACGCTGCGCGCATCGAGCCAGTGCATGAAGTTCAGCACGCGCGTTTCGATGATGGCCTCGGCCTGCGCCACGGCGGCCTGCCGCAGCGCGTTGCCTTCGCGCACGATGGCGCCCAGGTCGTCCACGGTGTAGAGGAACACGTCGGACAGACGTGCGACTTCGGGTTCGATGTCGCGCGGCACCGCCAGGTCGACCATGAACATCGGGCGGTGGCGGCGCTGCTTGATGGCGCGCTCAACGGCGCCCAGGCCGATGATGGGCAGCGTGCTGGCGGTGCACGAGACAACGATGTCGAACTCGGCAAGCTTGGTCGGCAGTTCGGCCAGACGCACGGCGCGGGCGTTCAAGCCCTGGTTCGACAGCGATTCGGCCAGCTTCTCGCCGCGTTCCAGCGTGCGGTTGGCGATCACCACTTCGCGTGGCGTCTGCGCGGCGAAGTGGGTGGCGCACAGCTCGATCATCTCGCCGGCGCCAATGAACAGGACGCGCTGGTCCGCAATCGATTCGAAGATGCGTTGCGCCAGGCGCACGGCGGCGGCGGCCATCGACACGGAATGCGCGCCGATCTCCGTCGTGCCGCGCACTTCCTTGGCCACGGCAAAGGTGCGCTGGAACAGCTGATTCAGGTACGTGCCCAGGGCGCCCGCCTCGGTGGCGGTGCGCACGGCGTCTTTCATCTGCCCGAGGATCTGCGTTTCACCCAGCACCATCGAATCGAGCCCGCTGGCCACGCGAAACGCGTGGCGTACCGCCAGCGACTGGCCGAGCGAATACACATGGGGCGCAAGTTCGCCGGGGTCGATGTTGTGGTGCTGTGCCAACCAGCGAATCGCATGCTCGTGCGCTGTCTGCTCGGGCAGGTTGCCGTCGGTGGCGCAGTAGATTTCGGTGCGATTGCAGGTGGAGAGAATGGCGGCTTCTGCCGTGCTTCGGAGGTGCGGCAAATGCTGGCGCAGCGTGCCCAGCGCGGGCTTGAGCTGCTCGAGCGGAAACGCCACCTTCTCGCGCAGAGAAAGCGGCGCAGTGTGGTGGTTGATTCCGAGCGTCAGCAACTGCATGTGGGGCGGCCGGTTAAAGAACGGCACGAATTTTGAGCACTCTGGATTATAACGCCCGGCCCCCGGATGAGCAGGCGACAGGTCAAATCCGGTGATATGTATTGAGGAATGTCGATTATTCGTCACGCGCGACGTGCAGTGCGATCGTGGCCTTCTGCACCGTCCTGCGCTAAGGTACGCGTCCAGTTGAATCGCTCAAGGGCAATACGGAGAACAGGCATGGGGTGGATCGGGCCGTTTTGGATCGGGCTGGCGGTGGGCATCGCGGCGCGCTGGCTGCATCCCGCAGGCAAGCGCCTGGGATGGGTGGCTGCGCTGCTGACGGGCGGGATTGGCGCGTTGCTCGGTTACTACAGCGGCCAATTCGCCCACCTGTATGCCGATGGCCAGATCATGGCGTGGACGGCCGCCGTGGTGGGCGCCATGCTGCTGCCGGCGGCATGGGGTCTGTCGCGCCGCTAGGGCGACGACCGCCACTGCGGCATTCTGGCGCGGCTAGCTTGCGTCCACGCCCGCGGTCCGCGCGTCGCGCGCGGCCAGATAGCCGGCCAACAGCGTTTCCAACCGCTTGAAGTCCACCGGCTTGGTCAGGTGATCGGTAAAGCCCGCGTCCCGGCACCGGGCAATATCGTCTTCCATGCCGTAGCCGGTGATGGCAATCGATGGGGCAGCTTGCCGCTCGGCAAACACGCGCACCACGTCGAGGCCGCTGCCATCCGGCAGTCCAATATCGCTGATCAGCAGATCGAACGCGCCCGATTCCGCCGCTTGGATGGCCGTACGCGCGCCATTGGCCACGGCGACGCTGTGGCCCAGGATCTCCAGCATCTGCGACATGGCTTCAGCCGTATCGGCGTTGTCTTCGACCAGCAGCACATGCAGGCCGCGCGACGGTTGCTTGCGTGGAATGGGTGGGGCGGGCGGTGTCTCAGGTTGCGCCATCTCGGTGGCCAGCGGCAGGGTGAGGGTGAATGTGGCGCCCTCGTGGCGGCCGGCGCTTTCGGCAATCAGCGAGCCTTCATGCTTCTGCACCAGCGCATAGGCAATCGCCAAGCCCAGGCCTAGCCCGCCAAAGCGCTGCGTGATCGATGCATCGGCCTGCTCGAACGCCGAGAAGATGCGCGGCAGTGCATCGGGTTCGATACCGATGCCGTTGTCCTTCACGGCCACGGCCACGGTGGAGGCCGACGGGTTCCAGACGCGCACCTCGATGGCGCCGCCTTCGGGCGTGAATTTGACGGCATTGCGCACCAGATTCCAGATTACCTGCTGGATGCGTGCGCCGTCGGCGTACAGCCGGCTGCGTCCGGCCTCGAAGCGTGTTTTGAGCGAGAGCCGCTTGGCCTGCATGTCGTTGCGCGACATCTCCAGCGTGCTCTCCAGCAGCGGGTACAGGTCGACCAGCGCAAAGCTCACCGCCAGCTTGCCGCGCGCAATGCCGGTGATGTCGAGCAGGTCGTCGATCAGGCGCGCTTCCAGCTCGGCATTGCGGCGCACGACTTCGAGCTGCGCGACCACATACGCCGGCAGGTCCTGACGCAGTTCCAGCAGATGCACGGCGGTCAGGATGGGCGTGAGCGGCGTGCGCAGCTCATGCGAGAGCACCGCCAGGAAGTGGTCCTTGGCGTGGTTGGCAGTCTCGGCTTCTTCCTTGGCACGGCGCAGGGCGTCGGCCGCGATGCGCTCTTCCGTCGAGTCGCGGATGATCTTCGAGAAGCCGACCAGTTGCCCGGTCTCGTTGTGGATGGCGGTGACCACGCTTGATGCATAGAACGGCGTGCCGTCCTTGCGCAGCATCCAGCGGTCGTCGGTGAGGCTGCCTTCGCGGCGCACGCGTTCGAGCTTGCGCTGGAATTCACCGGCCTCGCGCGCGGCTTGCGGGTAGAGAATCTCGGCCGATTTGCCGAGGATGTCCTCGCGCGCATAGCCGAGAATGCTGCGCGACGCGGCGTTCCAGGTGCGTACGATGCCCTGCGGGTCAAGCGAGAGCACGGCGTGCTCCTTGAGCGCATTGATCAGCAATCGGAAGTGCGTTTCCGCTTCGCGCAGGGCAGCTTCCGCGGCGATGCGCTGGCGGCGTTCGGCTGCTTCGGCCAGCGCCCGCAGTAGCACCACGGGCAGGCGTTGCAGTCGCTGCTTGATGACGTAATCGGTGGCGCCACGCTTGAGCATGTCCACCGCGTGCTCCTCGCCCAGCGCGCCGGATACGAAGATGAACGGCGTTTGCGGCGCCATGCGGCGCGCAATGTCGAGCGCCTCAGCCCCCGTGAACTGCGGCAGCATGTAGTCGGCCAGGATGGCGTCGAAGGTCCGCGCGCTCAGTTGGGCGATGAAGTCGGTCTCGTTGTCGACCAGCGTGGTGTCGGCTTGCAGGTTGGCCGTTTCCAGCCGTGCGCGGGTCAACTCCGCGTCGAGCGGATTGTCTTCGACCAGCAGCAGTTGAAGATTGGGCATGAGGGCGAATGCTCCGGATGGGCGGCTAGTTCGCCGGGGGGGACGTGCGGCGTGCGCGGGTTGAACCGGGCGGTGGTTCATTGAGCACCGCCCAGAATACGCCCAGGTCGGCAATCGCATCGACAAAGGCGCGGAATTCCACCGGCTTGACGACATAGGCGTTGACGCCGAGTTCGTAGCTGCGCAGCAGGTCGGTTTCTTCGCGTGATGAGGTGAGCATGACCACCGGCAGGCTCTTGAGCGCGGGTGTGGCACGGATCTCGGCCAGGACTTCCAGCCCGTCCACCTTTGGCAGCTTCAAGTCGAGCAGCACCACGGCCGGGTTACCAGGCACGCGCTGCGCGTAGAGGTTGCGCGCGTGCAAGTAATCCAGCGCTTCTGCGCCGTCCCGGGTGACGACCACATCGTTGGCAAGCTGGCTGCGCTCCAGTGCCAGCAGGGTCAGCTCGAGGTCGTTCGGATTGTCTTCAACGAGCAGGATGGGTTTGAGCATGGTGACAATGAACGTGGAAAGAACAATCAGGCATCGCGGGTCACGGGCGTGCGGAGGCCTGCCCCGGATGCCGCCAGCGAGTGGGGCGCGCGCGGCAGCGCAAAGTAGAACGTGGCGCCGCGATCAAGCTCGCCCTCAGCCCAGGTGCGGCCGCCGTGGCGATCGATGATGCGCCGCACATTGGCCAATCCGATGCCGGTGCCCTCGAATTCGTCCATGCGATGCAGCCGCTGGAACACGCCGAACAGCTTGGCCACGTATTCCATCGAGAACCCCACGCCGTTGTCGGCAATGCGCACGATGGTTTCGGTGTCAGTCTGTTCGGCGTCGATATGGATGCGCGCCGGCTCGCGGCCGCGTGTGTATTTGATGGCGTTGGAGAGCAGGTTGCGCATCGCCAGTTGCAGGAACGCCGGGTCGGCGCGCACCACGGGCAAGGCGGCGATGTTCCATTCGATGTGGCGCCGCCCCTGGTCTACCGTCAGATCGCGCACCACGCCGCGCACCAGCAGGGCAAGGTCGACATCGGTCAGGTGAAGCGCGCCGCGGCCCATCTGCGAGAAGGTAAGCAGGTCGTCGACGAGCTTGCCCGCAAAACGCGACGACTCGGAAATCGTCTGCAGAAAGTGCCGCCCCCGCTCCGAGACGTGCTGGCCCTCCATCTCGTCGAGCAGTTCGGCGTAGCCGGCGATGTGGCGCAGCGGTGCGCGCAAGTCGTGCGATACGGAATACGAAAATGCTTCGAGTTCGTGGTTGGCGCGGCGCAGTTCGCTGGTCAGCTCCGCGGCTTCTTCAGCGCGGCGCAGCACGATGTTCAGCACGGCATAGCGGAACTCCGCTGCAGTTTCCACTTCGCTCGTGCGCCACGGCCGCGATGTGTGTGCGATGTGCTCCTGCCAATGGCGCGTGCGACCCAGAATGTGGTGGCTGTCGTCATTGATGCTCACGTGCGGTGCGTCGTCGCCCGCCCAGCGCACCGTGTGCGGGGTTTCGGGGCGGAACCACAGCACGTAGTGACGATGCAGCTGCGAAACCTGCACGGCCAGCACGCCGCTGGCCTGCGGCAGCAGCGCGGCGCCGTCCGGATAGGTACTGGCCAGCCGGTCGGTGTGGAACACCTCGCCGGGGTGCTCCTTGGCAAGCCATTCGGTGAGCCGCAGGATGCTGGCCTCATCAGGCGCTGCGCCGATGCGCACGCATTCGCCCTGGCGCACGATGGCCGCGCCGCTGGCGGAGGCAAAGCGCAGCAGATCGGCGGGATGCTCGATCAGGCCATCCTCGAAATGGTCGCGGTCGGACATCGCAGCCAGCAAGCGCACCAGGATGCGCCGCAGTTCCAGCCGGTGGGCGATTTCTGCGCGGTCTTCCTTCGCTTCGATCTGCAGCGACAGGATCTGTGCCAGGTGCTCACATGCCGTGCGCACTTCGAAGGAGAGCGAACAGGGCGTGGCATGGTGGCAGGCGATCAGGCCCCAGAGACTCCCGCGCACGGTCAGTGCCAGCGTGAGGGACGCCCTCGCGCCCATGCCGCGCATGGTTCCCCGCTGCGCTTCGGACGCGGCGCGCAGGGCTGCATAGGCCAGGTCGGTGGCCCGCCCGGTGGACGGATGCAGTGGCGGCACCAGACCTACGGGCGTGTCGTCCACGTCAGCCACCAGACGCAACGGGTTGTGGCTGTACAGGCTGCGCAGTTCGGGCGCCATGCCGTCGCCGCGCCAATGCGTCCCGACCAGCGTGTCGTAAGCGGCGTCACGCGCTTCCGCCAGCGCCTGCAAGGAGCCGTCGCTGTCGATCCGGTAGATCGTCACGCGGCCAAAGTTGGTGAGGCGGCGAACCTCGCGTGCAGCCAGGTCGGTCAGGGCATCGATCGTGCCTGCGGCTTGCAGGCTGCCGACGAACGTCCGGACCAGCGGGTACATCGACACAAACGCGCCGTCGGCGGCATGCACGGCAGGTTCGAGCTCAAGAATGAGCGTCCCTTTGTGACGGTGCACCACCGCGTCGAGCGCATGACCGTGCGGCGTCTGCAGCGTACCGATGTAGAGCGGGTGGCCGTCGATGCTCTGCGTGGCCAGCGCGCGCTCCAGCACCTCGCGGCCCGCGGCACCCGTCACATGGTCGACCGGCGCCTGCAGCGCGGCGTCCAGCGGTGTTCCCAGCGCGGTCTCGAGGTTTTCGCTGACCTGTTGGATGCGTAGATCGGGTTCGGACAGGCACAGCAACACTCCGCGCGGCTGGATGGCAGCGTTGCTGCCAATTCGGGGCGAGGCGTCGATGTCGTCAACTGCAGACAAGGGCGGGGGCGATTGCGAACTCATGGCGTCGGGCGAGTGCGCCGTCCCAAGCGCCTGATCCAATGCGCCAGGCGGGGGCGGCGGGCTGCCCCGGGCGTCGGGCCTGCCGGGGTTCAGCGTATCGGGTCTGGGCTACGCAACCGGCGTGCCAGAGGCGGCAAAATGGCTCGGCGGCGGGCGTTGGCGAGCGCCAGCGCCGTCCGGTCGATTGCGCCGGCGTGTAAAAAAGTGATGCGGAGTCGCCTCAACGTTACAAGCGCGGGGCGGCATCCGCGAGGCGCGGGGCCGCGTCTTCGGGATTCGGCCATGAAAAAAAAGCCCCGCGTCGCTTGCGGGGCTTTTCGGGCACTTCGTGCGGGGTCAGACGTTGAACAGGAAGTGCAGTACATCGCCGTCTTTGACAATGTATTCCTTGCCTTCCGCGCGCATCTTGCCGGCTTCCTTGGCACCCTGTTCGCCCTTGTACTGGATGTAATCATCGTACGAGATTGTCTGGGCGCGGATGAAGCCGCGTTCAAAGTCGGTGTGGATGGCCGCGGCTGCGCGAGGGGCTGTGTCGCCGATATGGATCGTCCAGGCGCGCACTTCCTTCACGCCGGCGGTGAAGTAGGTTTGCAGGCCGAGCAGCTTGAAGGCCGCGCGGATCACGCGGTTCAGGCCGGGTTCGTCCATGCCGATGTCGGCCAGGAATTCGGCCTTGTCGGCGTCATCCAGGTCTGCGATTTCGGCTTCGATGGCGGCGCACACGGCCACCACCGGCGAATTCGTCTGCGCAGCGTAGTTGCGCACGGCGTCCAGATGCGGGTTGTTTTCGAAACCGTCTTCGCGCACGTTGGCCACGTACATGGTCGGCTTGGCGGTGATCAGGCACAGCGGCTTGAGCGTCGCCCACTCGTCCTCGGTCAGGTTCAGGCCACGCACGGGTTTGGCTTCGTCCAGCACCTTCTGTGCTTTTTCCAGCACGGCGACCAGCTTGGCGGCTTCCTTGTCGTTGCCCGACTTGGCGGCCTTGGTGTAGCGCTGCAGCGCCTTGTCCACCGTACTCAGATCAGCAAGGGCCAGTTCGGTGTTGATGACTTCGATGTCAGCGATCGGGTCGACCTTGCCGGCAACGTGGATCACGTTTTCATCTTCGAAACAGCGCACCACGTGCGTGATGGCATCCGTCTCGCGGATGTTGGCCAGGAACTGGTTGCCGAGGCCTTCCCCTTTGGAGGCGCCCGCCACCAGGCCCGCAATATCGACGAACTCGACCACCGCCGGCAGCACCCGCTCGGGCTTGACGATGTCGGCCAGCGCCTGCAGGCGGGCGTCCGGCACTTCCACCACGCCGACGTTGGGCTCGATCGTGCAGAACGGGTAGTTCTCGGCGGCGATGCCGGCTTTGGTCAGGGCATTGAACAGGGTCGACTTACCGACGTTCGGCAGACCGACGATGCCGCATTGGAGGCTCATGGTGAAAAAGGCTCTGAATCAAGGGGTTGCGTGACGCGGGAGGCTGCAGCAGCACAGTGGAATCCGGGCTGGGCGCGTCGTTCACGGAAAGGCGTGATTGTAACCGCTCTGGGTGGGGTCCAGCCCTGCAATGCCTCCGTCGGCGGATAGTTGCGGGCCGGGGAGCTGCCGCCCGCCCAGAGAGCGTTACGACCCCGTTACGCGTTACGTTCCAGAAACGTAACAACTTCGACTCGCAAGGCTATGTTTCAGGCCTGCGTTGCCCGTTGCTGCACACCCTCCGTATTCTGTAAAACCAAGCCAGGAAAGGGTTTGGCGGCATTTCCGGGTGGCTGGGAAACGGCTGGGCATCCCCGGGCACGCCTATTGCACTGCTTGCCACAAACAACACATCTAATATCGGAGCACAGCATGTCCTGGACCGTCGCCACCGCCGCCCGCCCGATCCATACGGTTTCCGACAGCGCCGGCCTGTTCGCCTGCTACGAGGCCATCGCCAGCCTGTCCGAAGACATGGTGGATGCTGCAGAACGCGGCGACTGGGACGAAGTGAGCTTGCTGGAGCGCGAATGCGCGGCGCACATGGAGCGCTTGGGCCACGGTCTGCGCCCGGCCTTGTCGCACGAAGAAATACAGCGCAAGCGCGACCTGATGATGCGCATTCTGGCCAACGACGCCCGTGTGCGTGCGCTGGTCTGTCCGCGCCAGGATGAATTGATGCGCCTGGTCAGCGGGGAGCGCCGCGCCATCGGCGCACGTCAGGCCTACGCCGCCGTCTCGTACTACTGAGCGGCAGCCGGCTTCCGGGTCCGGACTCGATTCAGCGGTCGGCCCGCAATTCCCCCCACGACATCAGCACCCGCTGGATGCTGCGCGCATAGGCGTCGCGGTGGGCGGGCGTTTCGGAGTGATACGCGCCGATGGCCCGCCATGTGTTTCCGTGGCGAACCATTTTTTGCTTGAGCAGCCAGGCCGCCACGAATACGTTCACGCAAGCGTCGGTCAGCGCGTGGCGCGGCACGCCATAGCGCGCCAGCGTGCCGAAGTGGATCGAGTTGATCTGCGCCTGGCCGATGTCGACCGAGCCGTCAGCGTTGCGATGGATGGCGCCCGCATCGCCCTTCGATTCAAACCACACGATCGCGCGCAGCACCGTCGGGTTGACGCCCTGATAGGTCCCGGCCTGCTCGAAGCAATCACCCGAGGCGGCGTGCGCTGCAACGCTGGAAGCAGCTAGCAAAAGGGCTCCGGCAAGGCGGCACCAGTTCAAGCAAAGAAGGCGGGCGAGGGGCATGACGGCTCCGGCGGAGATCGTGGATTACTTCTGCAGGGCCACTTCAAGCTGTCGCTCGATACCGGCCAGATACGTGTGCGATGCCTCCGACACCACCATGCGCGGTACCGGCTCGGTCGCCTTGCGCCACTGCGTTGTCACAACCTTGCGCTTGCTGCCACGCGCGTGTGCGGCCGGCGCAGCCTCGATTTCGGCACCGCCGCTGGGCGGCAGCATCGCCAGCGAGGGCAGGGGCGGATAGACGCGGTCGGGCGCGGCGGCCGTCGCCGGCATCAGTGCATCGGGCGGCGCGGCAAAAGCCGAGGCGGCCGGTACCGTCAGCAGGCCGACGGTGAGCGGGAAGAGCAGATGGGTCATACGCATGACGTTCCTCTTAGTCCTGCATGCGGATCGTCACGCTGTAAGGCTGGCTGGCGCTGACGGTGAGGTTTTCCAGGCGGACAGAGCCGGCGCGCTGGGCCGGCACGCCGTTCCACAGCGCCTGGTTGAGATAGCGGAAATCCTGTGCCAATGCGGCCACCTGGATCGTCGCCGGGCGTTTTTGCGCTGCGGCCAACGCGCCGGCCTTGGTCAGCACAGCGGTCAATTGCGGATCGTGCGCGCCCAGCGCATCGGGCGGGATGACGAACGTCATGACTTCACCCGTGGGTGCGGAGCGGGCCACCGGGGCAGGCGTCTGGGCGGGCATTTGCGCACAGCCGGCCAGGGCCAGCAGCGCGGCCAGCGTCAAAGATGCGGCGGAGCGTTCGGAAAAAGTCCACATGGCGATGAGAAATGCGTGGATCGGACCCGCACTGTATCGGCGGCCCGAGCCCTTCAAAACGTCGAATTGCCCGGCTTTTATCGTCCATCCCGGCGTATGACTTGAGCGCGGGAAGCCGAGGTGAAAATGGCGTCACTTCGCGGGTTTGCAGATAGCGACGTCATTCGCACATATGCGGCGCACATGGCACATATGTGCAGCCGATATGCTTCGGACACGCGAAGGATTTGAAGTGACTTTCCCGCCTCTTCAGGGGCGAGATTCATCCACACCGAGCCCGTATGCGGCGGCGCCCCTATCTGTCGCGACACTTTTGCGCGCCCGCAAGGCTGCAACACCCCCCGCCGCTATAATCGGCCCACCATGAATACACCCGCGTTTTCCACTTCGAAGGCGGCTTCCCGGGAGGCAGCGCCTTACCACTTGGCCGTGGTGGGCGGCGGCATCGTCGGGCGCGCCTGCGCGCTGCGGCTGGCGCAGATCGGCTTGCGCATTGCGCATATCGCGCCACCCGCCCCAGCCGCCACACCCGCCGGGCCGGACGCGTGGGACGCGCGTGTTTACGCGTTCTCGTCCAGCTCCCAGGCGTTGCTCGAGCAATTGCGCATCTGGCCGGCGCTCGACATGACCCGCGTGCAGCCGGTGCTCGACATGCGGATCTTCGGCGACGATGCTGCCGCACGCGGCGAGCACGCCCACCCGGACCTGCATTTTTCCGCCTACGCGGCCGGCACGCCGCAGCTGGCATGGATTGCCGAATCTTCGCTCGTGGAGCGCGCGCTGGAAACTGCGCTGCGCTTTGCCCACACGGTGCAGTCGTTCCCGCATGCCGCCACCGGTTTCGAAATGGAAGCCGACGCCGTAAAGCTGACGCTGGCCGACGGCCAGACGGTCCGCGCGGAATGCGTGATCGGCGCCGACGGCAAGCATTCTTGGGTGCGCGAGCAGGCAGGCATTCAGGCTGAAGCGAAACCGTATCGGCAGCTTGGTGTGGTGGCCAACTTCCAGGCCGAGCACTGGCATCAGGACACCGCGTGGCAATGGTTCCTCGGTGCATCCGCCGAGCAGGCCGCAGCGCCGGGTGACGACCCCCCCGTACGCGGCGAGATCCTCGCGATGCTGCCGTTGCCCGATCGGCGTGTGTCGATGGTGTGGTCTGCCAGCGAAGAGCACGCCCGCGAATTGCTCGCGCTGTCGCCCGAGGCGCTGTGCCGTGCCGTGGAAGCCGCGGCGGGTGGCGCCGTCGCCGCACGCTTCGGGCGCTTGTCGAACATCACGCCTGCGCAGGGTTTCCCGCTCGTGCTGCAGCACGCCAGCCGGGCCGTCGCCCCGCGCGTGGCGCTGGTGGGCGATGCGGCCCATGTGATCCATCCGCTCGCCGGGCAGGGCATGAACCTCGGGCTTCGGGATGTGTCCGAAATCGGCCGGGTAATGGCGGAACGTGAAACCATGCGCGATCATGGCGATCTGAGGTTGCTGCGCCGTTACGAACGTGCCCGCCGCGAAGACCTGCTTTCGCTCACGGCCGCCACCGACGGTCTGCATAAACTGTTCGCCCTGCCGGGGGCGCTGCCGCGCACGGTACGCAACGCGGGGATGCGCATGGTGGGCATGACGCCATTTATCAAACGCTTGTTGATCAAGCACGCACTCGGCTGAGGCAATCTCAGCGGATTTGTGGTTTTTCGGGGTTCCAGGAGTCGTTATGTCGTTTCGTATTCGGGTGGCGGCCATCGCCTCTGCGGTGGCCGTGGCAGCCATTGGCGCGGGCTATGTCTTGAGCGCCGGTGCCGCCGAGCCCGCCTTGGACAAGGTCAAGGCCACCGTACAGAAGGCCCTGGGCCCGAACGTGGAGATCAAGAGCGTCGCCAAGTCGCCGCTCGCGGGCCTGTACGAGATCAACCTCGGCAGCCAGGTCGTCTACAGCGATGCCACCGGCCGTTACGTGCTCAACGGCGACCTGCTCGATACGCAGACCGCCACCAACCTCACACAGGAGCGCCTGGCCGAGCTGAACCGCGTGAAGTGGTCCGACTTGCCGCTGGACCGCGCCGTGAAGTGGGTCAAGGGCAACGGCGCGCGCAAGATCGCCGTGTTCTCCGACCCGAACTGCCCGTACTGCCACAAGCTGGAACAGATGCTGACGCAGGTCGACAACGTCACGGTCTACACCTTCCTGTTCCCGATCCTGTCGGAGGACTCGAACACCAAGGCCAAGCAGATCTGGTGCTCGGCCGACCGCGCCAAGGCTTGGCGCGACTGGATGACCGCCAAGACCGCCCCGGGCGGCGCCGGCACCTGCGATACACCGCTCGAGGCCAACCTGAAGCTCGGCCAGCAACTGAACGTGACCGGCACGCCGGCCATCATCTTCCCGGATGGCTCGCGGGCGCCGGGCCTGATCGATGCGGCCACGCTGGAGCGCAAGTTCGCCGCGCTCAAGAAGTCGTAATTCGCACGCAGGAAGCGCCGGTCGATCCGGCGCTTTTTCTTTGGGCGCTTGCATTGAACTCACCTTTGGAGACCTGGTATGTCGTTTCGCGCGCTGATGCTTGAAAAGCAGGATGGCGGCCCGCTGGCCCACATCGTCGACCTCGATGACGCGGCGTTGTCCACGTCCGAAGCGCTTGCCAACGACGTGACCGCTGGTGACGTGCTGATCCGCGTGGACTGGTCGACCATCAACTACAAGGACGGCCTGGCCATCACCGGCAAAGGCCCCGTTGTACGCAAGTGGCCGATGGTGGCCGGTATCGACGGCGCGGGCGTCGTGCTCGAATCCACGCACGCGGATTGGCGGACCGGCGATGCGGTCGTGCTCAACGGCTGGGGCGTCGGCGAGACGCATTGGGGGTGCCTCGCCCAGCAGGCGCGGCTTTCCGGCGATTGGCTGGTGGCATTGCCGGCGGGGCTCGATGCGCGGCAGGCCATGGCGATCGGCACGGCAGGCTACACGGCGATGCTTTCCGTGCTGGCCTTGGAGCGTGCCGGCGTGAAACCGGGCGACGGCGAGGTGCTGGTGACCGGCGCGTCGGGCGGCGTGGGCTCGATCGCCATTGCGCTGCTCGGCAAGCTGGGCTATCGCGTGGTGGCGTCGACCGGGAAGACCAATGAGGCCGATTTCCTGCAGGCGCTGGGCGCGACGGATGTCATTGACCGCGCCGAGCTTTCCGCCCCCGGCAAGCCGTTGCAGAAAGAGCGCTGGGCGGCGGTGGTCGATTCGGTGGGCTCGCACACGCTGGTCAACGCGTGCGCACAGGTGCGCTATGGCGGCGTGGTCACGGCTTGCGGGCTGGCGCAGGGCATGGATTTTCCGGCCACCGTCGCGCCGTTCATCCTGCGTGGCGTGACCCTGTGCGGGATCGACAGCGTGATGGCGCCGCGTGCGCTGCGCCAGACCGCGTGGCAGCGCCTCGCCGCCGATCTGCTGCCGGACCGCCTGGCCGCCATCACGCGTGAAGTGACGCTTTCCGAGGCCATCGACGCTGCACACGACATCGTGGCGGGCAAGATGCGCGGGCGGGTCGTGGTCGACGTCAACCGATAGGCTGGCAAGCCGGTTTGCGGACGATTTGCCTTCGGCAGCATGGGACGGCAACGCTACAATGTCCGCCATGAAGCCGATCCGCTACACCATCGCCCCCGCCGCGCCCGAGGCGCACGTTTTCACCGTCACCGTCACGGTTGACGCGCCCGACAGCCAAGGCCAGCGATTTTCGCTGCCGGCGTGGATTCCGGGCAGCTACATGATCCGCGAGTTCGCGCGCAACATCGTGCGGATCGAGGCGTCATCCGCCCACAGGCCGGTGCGCCTGACCAAGGTCGACAAGCACACGTGGTGGGCCGCGCCCTGCACCGGGCCGCTGACGATTTCCTACGACGTCTATGCGTGGGACTTGTCGGTGCGCGCCGCGCATCTGGATACCACGCACGGCTTCTTCAACGGCACGTCGGTGTTCCTGCGTGTCGAAGGCGCGGATGACCAGCGTTGCCTGGTCGACATCCAGCCGCCCGCCGGAGATGCCTACCGCGGCTGGCGCGTGGCCACCGCGCTGCGCGAGGCCACTGGGCGCATCGCGGGCAAGGCCGGCGCCAAGCGCTACGGCTTTGGCTGGTACGAAGCGGCCAATTACGATGAGCTGATCGACCACCCGGTGGAGATGGGCACGTTCGAGCTGGTGTCGTTCGAGGCCTGCGGTGCACAGCACGACGCCGTCTTTACGGGCCGCGTGCCGAATCTTGATCTGGAACGCATCGCCCGCGACTTCAAGCGCATCTGCGAAGCGCAGATCCGCCTGTTCGAGCCGCAGACCGCCACGGCGCCGTTCCTCGACAGCAACCGGCGCTATGTCTTCATGACGATGGCCACCACCGACGGCTACGGCGGCCTCGAGCACCGCGCCAGCACCGCATTGATGTGCGCGCGCGCCGATCTGCCCGTCACTGGCCGCGATGAGACCACCGAGGGCTATCGCACCTTCCTTGGCCTCGTCAGCCACGAGTATTTCCACACCTGGAACGTCAAGCGCATCAAGCCGGCCACCTTTGTGCCGTACGCGCTCGATCGCGAGGTCCACACGCCGCTGCTGTGGCTGTTTGAAGGCTTCACGAGCTATTACGACGATCTGATGCTGGTGCGCTCGGGGCTGATTTCCGAAGCGCAGTATCTGGAGATGCTCGGCAAGACGTGGAACGGCGTGCTGCGCGGCAGCGGCCGCCTGAAGCAGAGCGTGGCCGAAAGCTCGTTCGACGCCTGGACGAAGTACTACCGCCAGGACGAAAACGCCCCCAACGCCATCGTCAGCTACTACACCAAGGGCTCGCTCGTGGCGCTGGCGCTCGACCTCACGATCCGCACGCAGACCCACGGCGAACGCTCGCTCGACGACGTGATGCGCGCCCTGTGGGTGACGTACGGCCGCGATTTCTATGCCGCGGGCCACGCGCAGCGTGGCGTGACCGAAGCCGGGCTCATCACTCTGATGGAAGAGACCACCGGTGTGCGCCTGCGCACGCTGGTCCGCCAGTTGACCGAGGGGCGCGACGACCCGCCGCTGCCGGCGCTGTTCAAGGCGATGGGCGTCAGCGCCACGCGCAAGGCGGCAGACCCCGCGCTTGCCCTGGGCGTCAAGATCGGCGCCGAGAACGGCTACGTCAAGCTGCAGCAGGTCTTCGACGACAGCCCCGCGCAGCAAGGCGGTCTGTCTGCAGGCGACCTGGTCGTCGCGGTAGACGGCCTGCGTGTGCCGACCGGCCAGCTCGACAAGATGCTTGCGCGCCACCGCGCCGGCGACACCGTTCCCGTGCACGTGTTCCGTCGCGACGAATTGATGCAGCTTGACGTAACGCTCGCTGCCGACGCCACGCCGCAGTTCACGCTGGCGCTCGCGTCCGAGCCGTCGCCGCTGCGCTCGGCATGGCTGGGCAAACGGGCAGCCGCGCGCAGCACGCGCGCGGCACGCGGTAAGTCAGCCTGACGCGTCGCCCGATGGACTACGTCCACGATCCACGCACGTTCCTCTACAGCCATTACGTCTCGCGCGGCATCCGCACCGCCACCGGCGTGATCGGCCTGACGCTGCTCGCACTGCTGGTGATGGACCTGCAGGGCGCGATGGTGGTGTCCATCGGCGCGCTCTGCACGAGCCTCATGGACTTGCCCAGCCCACTGCGGCACAAGTTCAACGAGATGTTGGCCTGCGTGCTGCTGACGACGGCCGTCACGTTTCTCGTGGCGGTGGCGACGCCATACGCGATCCTGCCGGCGGTGATCGTGGTGGTGAGCTTCCTGGCGGGGCTCATGGTGGCGTACGGCAACAAGACGATGCCGCTGCAGTTCGCGGCGCTGTTCGTCATGACGCTTACGTTTACCGAGGAATTCGCCTTCCGCGAAGCCGTGGAGCACACGCTGCAGTTCTTCCTCGGCGCCATCGGCTACATGGCCTTTGCGATGGCGGTAGCGTGGGGCCAGCGCCGCCGCATCAAGGAGCAGGTGCTGGCCGAATGCCTGTACGAACTGGCCGTGTACGTGGAGTGCAAAGCCGGCTTCTACGACGCATCCAAGGATTTCGACGAGCAGTTCAATGCGCTCGTACGCCAGCAGATTTCGGTGGCGGACAAGCAGCAGGTGGCGCGCGATTTCGTTTTCCGGGACAACCGCACGGCCAGCGACGGCCGCCTCGTGCAGATCCACATGCGGATGCTCGACATCTACGAGTATCTGCTGTCGTCCAATACCGATTACCCGTTGCTGCGCCAGTGGCTGGCCGACGCCGAGGTGATGCGTCTGCTGCGCGACGTGATCGAACGCATGCGCATGGACATCGAAGGCGTCGCCTATGCCGTCGGCCGCGACCGTCCGTCGCCCACGCCGCTGTCATACGACCACGAGATCGCAGCCATTGAAGCCGCGCTGCACGAACTGCAGCACAACCATCACGGCGTGCCCATCGAGGCGATTGCCGCGCTCGAAGAGTCGGTGGCGACGGTACGGGGCGCGATTCGGCTCATGGCACAACTGCACGCGGCCACCGCCACGCCGATCGAGTTGTCGCAGGTGCTGCTGCGCCCCGACATGACGCCGTTTCTCACGCGTCAGAAGTACGAGCTGCGGCTGGTGCTCGAAGAGCTGACGTGGCGTTCACCGGTGCTGCGCTTTGCACTGCGTATTTCGATGGCCGTGGCGGCGGGGCTGTGGATTGCTGATCACCTCCCGTATAGCTCGCACGGCTACTGGGTGTTGCTGACCATTGTCGTGATCCTCAAGCCGACGTTCAGCTTGACGCGCCAGCGCAACCTCGACCGGGTGCTGGGTACGCTGATCGGCTGCGTCATTGCCGCCGTGATCCTGCGGTATACGCATTCGACGTGGATCCTGATGGGCGTGCTGTACCTGTCCACTGCCGCCAGCGCCGCGTTCGTTACCGTGCGCTACCGTTACACGGCCATTGCGGCGTGCGTGCAGGTGCTGATCCAGATCAACCTGCTGCTGCCTGGCAGCAAGGGCGCGATTGGTGAACGGCTGGTCGACACGCTGATCGGCGCGGCCATCGCCACCGCGTTCAGCTACGTCTTGCCGAGTTGGGAATACCGCAACCTGCCCAAGCTCGTGGACGATGTGCTGCGCACCAACTGCCGCTTCATCGAGGCCGCGCGGGACCTGCTGCTCGGCACACTCAAGGACGACTTCGCCTACCGCGTGCAGCGCAAGCAGTTCATGGAATCGCTCACAGGGCTCATCGCGGCGTTCGCGCGCATGCTGGACGAGCCCAAGAGCCGGCACCGCGCCGTCGACAACCTGAACCGCTTCATCGTGCAGAACTACCTCGTGGCTGCGCACGTCGCGGCGGTGCGCATTCTCGTGCGGCAACGGGCGCAGGAACTGGACGAGGCGGATACGCGGGCGCTGGTCGAGCAAACGGCTGCGGCCGCGCTGGAAAGCCTGACCCGCGCCAAGGAGCGCTTTGACCAGGCCGTGCACGAAGGCGGCTGGGGCGTACGCCCACGCGACACACAGGAGTTGGGCGCGGCCGACTTCGCCGATCAGTCGGCACGCTCGCGCATGGTCGATGCGGCCGCCGAATCCGAATCGCTGTCGGCGATGCACCTGCTAGAGCGGCGCCTGCAAGCGCTGCGGGCTGATACGTCCAAGATTGCATTGCGCTGTGGTGCGCTCGGACGCGCGCTGCGTATTTCGAAAGATTAGACGCGGCCGGCGGCTGAAAGGCTTCGCAGGGGCGGCGATCTTCCTCCGCAGCGCTGAGCCTTGGACCCTCGACGACGGGGCTCAAGGAGCCGACGTCCAGCGTCGGACCGTCGACTCCCAGTATCCGAGCGTCAAAGGTCAGCCTCTGAGGGCCGAAGCCGAGTCTCGGAGGGTCGAAGCCGAGCCTCGGAGGGTCGAAGCCGAGCCTCGGAGAGTCGAAGTCGAGTCTCGGAGAGTCGAAGTCGAGCCTCGGAGAGTCGAAGTCGAGCCTCGGAGAGTCGAAGCCTGGCCTCAATGATTCAACGTTGAGTCCTGGAGCACCGAACTCGTCTCTCAGACGGTCAAGGCCGACGCTTTGGGGCTCGTCGATCGGGCCGCCTGGCCCGCGCCGTTCAAGCGGCCTGCGGTTTCAGCCAATCGATGGTCGGCTGGTGCTGCGCCGCCAGCCAATCATTGGCCGTCTTGAAATGCCCGCATCCCAGGAACCCGCGATGCGCCGACAGCGGCGAGGGGTGCGGCGCCTCCAGCACGAGATGCCCGTCCGACAGCAGCGCCCGCTTGGCTTGCGCGTGGCTGCCCCACAGCATGAACACGCGCTTGTGGCCGACACGCGCCAGTTGCTCCAGCAGGCAATCGGTAATGCGTTCCCAGCCGCGCTTGGCGTGGCTGGCGGCCTGGCCTTGTTCGACGGTGAGCACCGTGTTGAGCAGCAGGACACCTTGCTGTGCCCAGCCCTCCAGGTTGCCGGAGGCGGCTGGCAGCTTGCAGCCGAATTCCTCTTCGATTTCCTTATAGATATTGCGCAGGCTTGGTGGGACGCGCACGCCTGCAGGCACCGAGAATGCCAGCCCGTGCGCCTGCGGAATCTCGCGGCCATCGACGTTGCCCGTGCCGTGATACGGATCCTGGCCGAGGATGACGACGCGCACATCATCCACCGAGGTCAGGTGCAGCGCACGGAAAACGTCCGTCGGGAAGATCGGCTTGCCAGCCGCGCGTTCGCCGTCGACAAAGGCACACAGCTCGGGCCAGTTGGTCTGCGCGATACACGGCGTGAGCAGCGTCTTCCAATCGGCGGGCAGGGCGTCGAACTGCTCGGCCAGCGGGGTGAAACCCACAGCGATCGTGTCCGTCGCCGGGTCATCGAAGAGAGCGGCTTGCGCCGGATTGGCGCGCCGCGTCACGGCTGGCCCCCAATGGTTTTCTCGCGCAAGCGGTAGCCGCGTTGCGCCTTGCTGATGTCGAGCGGCGTGAGACCGGCCACGGCGGCGCGCAGCTTTTTCGTCCAGGCGTGCAGACGCTCGGCAATCGTGTCTTCGCTGAGCGTGCTGCCGGCAGCGGGCTTCCACTCCAGTTCCAGCTCGTCGATCTGCTCGCGCGCCTGGGTGCCGGGGATGAGGATGGCGCCGGCATCCAATGCAATCTCGATCTCGCCGCCCTCGGACTTCACGTGCCACAGGCGGCGCGTGAAGTCCGTGCGGAACAGCGGGACGAGCGCCGCCGCGTGGGGCCGAACATAGTCGGCTGCTTCACTGGCGTTGTTGGCGACGAAGGCATCGACGGACAGCGCATCGTTCTGCAGCGGCACCTCCCATTCGTGGCGGGCGCTCAAACCGGACGTACTCACTGCTGCGGTCTTCAGCGTCTGCAGCCATTGGCTGCCTTGACGGCGCACGCGCAGCGCGGCGCGGTTGCGTGCCAGCGCCTGGTCGGGCGTGTCGTAGTAGACGTTTGCCAATTCCACCGAGCCGGCGCTCTGTGCGTGCGCATCCAGCCAGTGGACGAGGGCGTCGTGTGCGCCGGCCGATACGGCCAGCTTCAGTTCAATCTCGCGGGCCATGGTGTGGCGTTCAGGTAAACAGGCGGGCCAGTTCGGCGCCCGGGTCGTCTGCACGCATGAAGGCTTCGCCGACGAGGAACGCGTTGACCGCGGCGGCGCGCATCTTGCGCACGTCGTCCGGCGTGAGGATGCCGGATTCCGTGACGACGATGCGATCGTCCGGCATGTGCTTGAGCAGGCCGAGCGTGGTGTCGAGCGTGGTTTCGAACGTGCGCAGGTTGCGGTTGTTCACGCCCACCAGCGGTGTTTGCAGACGCAGCGCGCGGTCCAGCTCATGGCCGTCGTGCACTTCCACCAGCACGTCCATGCCGAGTTCCAGCGCGCACGCCTCGAGTTCTTCCATCAGGCCCTGATCCAGCGCGGCCACGATCAGCAGGATGCAGTCCGCGCCCCACGAGCGCGCTTCGTACACCTGGTACAAGTCGACCATGAAATCCTTGCGCAGCACCGGCAGCGTGCAGGCGGCGCGCGCCTCGCGCAGGTAGTCGGCGTGGCCTTGGAAGAACTGCTCGTCGGTCAGCACCGACAGGCACGCGGCGCCGTGTTCCGCATAGCTGCGGGCGATGTCGGCGGGCTTGAAGTTCGGGCGCAGCACGCCTTTGGACGGCGACGCCTTTTTCACTTCGGCGATGACCGCCGCGTTGCCGGCGGCGATCTTGTCGCGCATTGCCTTGGCAAAGCCGCGGGCGCCGAGCGTGCTGTCGGTGCGGTTGGCTTCGGCTTCGGCGCGCATGCTGGGCAGGTCGCGGTGCTTGCGCGCGACGGCCACTTCTTCGGCCTTCACGGCCAGGATTTTCTGCAGGATGTCGGACATATCAGGCTTTGAACTGGTTGGTGACGCGCACGAGTTCGTCGAGCTTGGCGCGCGCGGCGCCCGAGGCGATCGCTTCGCGGGCCAGCTTCATGCCGTCGCCGATCGAGCCGGCAATGTTGGCCGCGTACAGTGCCGCACCGGCGTTGAGCGAGACGATCTCGCGCGGCGTGCCCGGCTTGTTTTCCAGCGCTTCGATCAGCATGGTTTTGGATTCGTCGGCGTCGGCCACCTTCAGGCTGCGGTTGGAGACCATCTGCAGCCCAAAGTCTTCCGGATGGATTTCGTATTCGGTCACCACGCCGTCCTTCAGTTCCCCGACCAGCGTGGCGGCACCCAGTGACACCTCGTCCATGCCGTCCTTGCCGTAGACGACCACGGCGTGCTTCGCGCCCAGCCGCTGCATCACGCGCACCTGAATGCCGACCAGGTCCGGATGGAACACGCCCATCAGAATATTCGGCGCGCCGGCCGGGTTGGTCAGCGGCCCAAGGATGTTGAAGATCGTGCGCACGCCCAGCTCCTTGCGGATCGGGGCGACGTTCTTCATGGCCGGGTGGTGGTTGGGCGCGAACATGAAGCCGATGCCGACCGTTTCGATCGATTCGGCCACCTGCTCGGGCGTGAGCATGATGTTCACGCCCAGCGCTTCGAGCACATCGGCACTGCCCGACTTGGAGCTGACGCCGCGTCCGCCATGTTTGGCGATGCGCGCGCCCGCGGCCGCCGCCACGAACATCGAGGCGGTGGAGATGTTGAAGGTGTTGGCGCCGTCGCCGCCCGTGCCGACGATGTCGACAAAGTGGTCGGACACCTCAGCGGGCACGTCGACCTTGGTGGCGAATTCGCGCATGACGGTGGCAGCGGCCGCGATCTCGCCGATGGTCTCTTTCTTGACGCGCAGCCCCATGGTGAGGGCGGCAGCCATGACGGGCGACATCTCGCCGCGCATGATGAGCCGCATCAAGTGCAGCATCTCGTCGTGGAAGATTTCGCGGTGCTCGATGCAGCGCGTCAGCGCTTCTTGCGGTGTAATGGTCATGGTCGTTTCGTATTCAGTTGGGCGCTGCCGGAGCCGCAGCCGGGGTGGCCGGCTGTGCGGCGTCGCGCAAGGCGCCGATGCGCTCGCGCGACAGATCGGCCTCGCACGCGGCTTCAGCCAGGTCGGCATCAGGCGTGTTGCGGGCCAGGCGGCGGGACAGGTCGCATTCGGCCTGTCGATAGAGTTGGTGTGCGCGCACGGTGCGGTCGAATGCCATGGCGGCGCCGCGGTCCATGCTTTTGTTGGCAGCGATGCGGGCGCGTAACGCAGTGCGGCGTGTCGATTCGGCAGATGCCAGTTCCGTTTGCGCCGCCTTGCGTGCGGTCTGCACGCATTGGGCGACGTTGCCGACCTCGGGCTGGGCGGCGCGGCAGGCTTCGAGCGTGCCGGCCATCGCTGGCAGGCTTGCCATCAGCGCCAGCGCCAGCGGCATGGCAATCGCGCACGCGCCGCGCATCAGACGCGTTCCTTCAGGAAGTTGCCGAGCAGCGCGTGGCCGTGTTCCGACAGGATCGATTCCGGGTGGAACTGCACACCTTCCACCGGCAGCGTCTTGTGGCGCACGCCCATGATTTCGCCGTCTTCGGTCCAGGCGGTAATTTCCAGGCAGTCGGGCAGTGTCTCGCGCTCGATCGCGAGCGAGTGATAGCGCGTCACCTTGAAATGCCGCGGCAGGTTGGCGAACACGCCCACGCCGGTGTTCTCGATGGTGCTGACCTTGCCGTGCATCACCTTCTGCGCGCGGATCACCCGCCCGCCAAATGCATCGGCAATGGCCTGGTGCCCGAGGCACACGCCCAGGATGGGCATGCGTCCCGCAAAGTGCTTGAGCGCCGGAACCAGGATGCCGGCTTCCGTGGGCGTGCACGGGCCGGGCGACAGGCAGATGCGCTCCGGATTCAGCTTTTCGATCTCTTCGATCGTGATCTCGTCGTTGCGCACCGTGTGCACGTCCTGGCCGAGTTCGCCGAAGTACTGGACGATGTTGTAGGTAAAGGAGTCGTAGTTATCGAGCATCAGCAGCATGGTGTTCTCCTTGACCTCAGAAATCGGCGTCGAGGCCGTCTTGCACTTGCTCGGCCGCACGCAGCACGGCGCGCGCCTTGTGTTCGGTTTCTCTCCATTCGGCATCCGGGTCCGAGTCGGCCACCACGCCGGCGGCGGCTTGCACATAGAGATTGCCGTCCTTGATGATGCCGGTGCGGATGGCGATCGCCAGGTCCATCTCGCCCGAGAACGAAAGGTAGCCCACCGCGCCGCCGTAGATGCCACGCTTGACCGGCTCCAGCTCGTCGATGATCTCCATCGCGCGCACCTTGGGCGCACCCGAGAGTGTGCCCGCCGGGAAGGTCGCGCGCAGCACGTCCATGTTGGTCATGCCGGGTTTCAGGCGCCCCTCGACCGAGCTGACGATGTGCTGCACGTGCGAGTACTTCTCGATGACCATCTGGTCTGTCACCTTGACGGAGCCGATTTCGGCAATGCGGCCGATGTCGTTGCGCGCCAGGTCGATCAGCATGACGTGCTCGGCGATTTCCTTCGGGTCGTTGAGCAGTTCGGTGGCCAGTTCGGCATCGCGTTCCGGGGTGCTGCCGCGCGGGCGGGTGCCGGCCAGCGGGCGGATCGTGACGATGCGGGCGGATTCGTCGGTGCTGTTGCCATTGGTTTCAGCAGCCGGCACACGACGCTCTTCCTGACGCACCAGGATTTCCGGCGATGCCCCGACGATCTGCATGTCGCCGAAATTGTAGAAGTACATGTACGGCGACGGGTTCAGCGAGCGCAGCGCGCGGTACAGCGACAGCGGCGCGTCGCGGAACGGCTTGACCAGGCGCTGGCCGATCTGCACCTGCATCATGTCGCCGGCGGCGATGTATTCCTTGGCCTTGAGTACGGCGGTGATGTAGTCCGTCTTGTCAAACTCGCGGATGGTGTCGGTGCGCACCGACGGCGAAGTCACGGGCACATCCACCGGCTGGTGCAGCTTGGTGCGCAGCGCGCGCAGGCGCTGCTTGGCACGGGAATACGCCTCGGGCTTGGACGGATCGGCGTAGACGATCAGGTAAAGCTTGCCTGACAGGTTATCGATGACGGCCAACTCTTCGCAGAGCATGAGCTGGATGTCGGGCAGTTGCAGATCATCGGGCGGGGCGGTTTCAGCCAGGCGCGGCTCGATGAAGCGCACGGCGTCGTAGCCAAAATAACCGGCGAGGCCGCCGCAGAAGCGGGGCAGGCCCGGGCGCAGAGCCACTTTCTGGCGGCGCTCGAACGCCGCAATGAAGTCCAGCGGATTGCCTTCGTTCGTTTCCACCACCTTGCCGTCGGTGACCACTTCCGTGCGATTGCCCTTCACGCGCAGCAGCGTGTGCGCATGCAGGCCGATGAAGGAGTAACGCCCAAAGCGCTCGCCGCCCACCACCGATTCCAGCAGGAACGTATGCGTGCCGCGATCGTGCGATTGCGCCAGCTTCAGATACAGCGACAGCGGCGTCTCCAGGTCGGCCAATGCCTCGGCAATCAGCGGAATGCGGTTGTAGCCCTGGTCGGCCAGCGATTTGAATTCGAGTTCGGTCATGAGCGGTCGGGTCGATTTGCCGAGCGGGCAGGTGCGCGCCCGCCGGCATGCGTTCGCTCCACGGCAAACGCAAGAGCGTCAATGATGCCGTCGGAACGTTAGCAGAACATCAGGGATGGGAACGCGCGAACGTCGTAAAAGCGACTGTGCGATCCCGCAAGGGTCGCCCGCAGCCGATAGCGGGCCAGCGGAAGACCGGCGGGCGGTCAGCGTTTGGGGCGGGAGACGCGGGGGGTGGTTTGGGCGGCGCGCTCGTGACGCGCCGAAATGCCGAAACCGAGGAAGAACGATCAGCAGCCGTGCAAACGCTTACGCCCGGACGAGGGCGTGCCAGGGCCGCCAGGGCCAAGCCCCCCGGTCACCACCAGCGTCGACGCGTTTGCGATTCAGGAACATGGATCGTCAGTTGGAAGCGGCAGAGACGGCGTTGTGTGGCTCTGCATAGGGCCGGATCAACTCGGCTGCCGCAAAAAGTGTGTCGACTATAGCATCGGCTCCCGCGCCCTGTATAGGCTGGCCGTGGTTGTAGCCATACGGCACCGCCAGCACGCGCATGCCGGCGGCACGGGCCGCGCGGGCGTCGTTTTCGGAGTCGCCGATGGCCACGATTTCAGCCGGCGCCACGCCAAATGCCTCGGCCACCCGCAGCATGGGGTACGGATCGGGCTTGCGATATTGGAAGGCGTCGCCTGGGTAGACCAGGTCGAAATACGTGTCCAGGCCGAGTTGTGCCAGAAGCGGCTGCGTAAAATCGTGTGGCTTGTTCGTCACGCACGCGAGGGAGAGACCCATGTCGCACAGCGCAGCCAGCCCCTCGCGCACACCTTCATACACGTTCACGTATTGACCGTTGATGGCGATGTAGGCGCGTTGGTACGCGTCCAGCCCTTCGGCAAAGCGGCTGTTGGCCTGGGCGGGTGGCAGGCGCGCATCCAGCACGCGCCGCACCAGATTTTCCGAGCCCTTGCCGACGTAGCCGACCACTTCCTCGGCCGGCATGTCCGGGGTGGCGCCAAGCGCCTCGAGCATCGCATTGATGGCGGCGTGGAAGTCGCCCGCCGTGTCGACCATCGTCCCGTCGAGGTCGATGATGACGGCGCGAACGGGGCCGGCGGGTAGCACGCCCGTCGTCATGCCAGGGAGGCCAGCGCTTGGCGCAACGCCCCCACGGTGCCCCGGTAGCCGCCATCCGCATCCGGCTTGCCGAAGACGGCCGAACCCGCGACGAAGGTGTCGGCGCCGGCCTTGGCAATCTCGGCGATGTTGTCGGCCTTCACCCCGCCGTCAATCTCAAGCAGGATCTTTCGGCCGGTCTTGTCTTGGTATGCGTCAAGCTTCTGGCGAACGGCGCGCAGCTTGTTCAGCGCCTCCGGGATGAACGACTGGCCGCCAAAACCCGGGTTGACCGACATGATCAGCACCATGTCCAGGCGATCCATCACGTGGTCAAGATAGTGCAGCGGCGTGGCCGGGTTGAAGACGAGGCCGGCCTTGCAGCCGTTGTCGCGGATCAGCGCGAGCGAGCGGTCGATGTGCTCGGAAGCTTCCGGGTGGAACGTGATCAGGTCGGCGCCGGCCTTGGCAAAGTCCGGAATGATGCGATCAACCGGGCTGACCATCAGGTGCACGTCGATCGGCACCGGCTTGCCGTCCTTTTGCGCGTGTGGGCGGATCGCCTCGCAAACCAGCGGCCCGACAGTCAGGTTCGGCACATAGTGGTTGTCCATCACATCGAAGTGAATCCAGTCGGCGCCCGATTCGAGCACGCGGCGCACTTCTTCGCCCAGGCGGGCAAAGTCGGCGGACAGGATGGACGGGGCGATGCGGAAACCGGACGGATCGATGGCTGCGGACATGATGGGAGACGGATAAGGCGCGCGAACTTTCACGCGAATGCGCAAAGAAGGGCGCTATTTTAGCCGGATCGGCTGTCTGCCCGCGCCTTGCCGCTGCCACGGCCATGCCGCACAATGGGCGCCAATTCTGATTGTGGATCGACATGCCCAGCTACGAACTCACCGTCCAGGTCCGGACGCGCTATCTGCCGGAGCAATCCGAGCCCGAGCAGGGCAACTACGCCTTCGCCTACACCATCACCATCCGCAACACCGGCGACGTGCCGAGCCAGCTCATTTCCCGCCACTGGGTGATTACCGACGCCGACGAGCGGGTGCAGGAAGTGAACGGCCTGGGCGTGGTCGGCCACCAGCCGCTGCTGCCGCCGGGCGAGTCGTTCGAATACACGAGCTGGGCGACCATCAAGACGCCCGTGGGCACGATGCGCGGCGAATACTTCTGCGTGGCGGAAGACGGCCACCGTTTCGAGGCGCCCATCCCCGAATTTGCGCTGGTGATGCCGCGCATGCTGCACTGATCGGGAATCAGGGCGCGTCGGAATTGGCGGCTTGAGAATCTTTTGGCGCCGCTTCGGTCGATTGCGAAGGCTTGGCTGCGTCGCTGTGGCGCGACGGGTGGTCGGGAGGCGCACGCAGCGGGCGCGGATGCTTCTTGGCGCCCGACATGGTCCAGATCACGATGAAGATCAGCAGGAACAGCGCCACGCCGGCCTCCAGGCCGAACAGCATCATCGGATGGTTTTCAAAGAATTGGCTCATGGTCGACGGTGGGAAGCTCGGGTGCGAGGCATTGTAGCCAAGCCCGCAGCCGCACCGGACAGGATGAAACACGCATGACAGCAGCAACCTTGGACGCATTGACACCAGCCCGCAACGCTCTGCGCCGCCGATGGGCTGCCCGGTTTGGTTCCTTTGCCGCAGCCCTGGTCGCCGCAATGCTGGCAGCCTGCACGAGCGGGCCTCCGCCGCGCGTCGAAACGCCGCAAGCGCCCACCGGCACGCTCGGCGGGCATCTGGCCCCCGCCACCTGGGCCGATGTGGCCGGCTGGACCGCCGATGACCTCGCCTCTGCCTGGCCCGCGCTCCAATCCAACTGCCAGGCGATGAAGCGCCGCGCCGATTGGTCGCGCGTGTGCGCCGCTGGCCTGATGGTCGATGCCGGCGACCCGATCGCCATGCGAGTCTTCTTTGAAGACAACTTCACGCCGTATCGCGTGGTGAAAGAGGACGGCACCGACAGCGGCCTCATCACCGGTTACTACGAACCGCTGCTGCGCGGCTCGCGCACCCGCCACGGGGTCTATCAGACGCCGCTGTACCGCATGCCCGCTGCATGGCGCGGCAAGACGCTGCCGGCGCGCGCGCAATTGATCCGCAGTCCGGCGCTTCAGGGGCAAGAAATTGTCTGGGTGGACGATCCGGTCGAAGCGGCGTTCCTACAGATCCAGGGTTCGGGCCAGGTCCAGTTGGAAGAGGGCGGCATCATGCGCCTGGGCGTGGGTGGTACGAACAACCAGCCGTTCCGCTCATTTGCGCGCTGGCTGCTCGACATGGGTGAGATCACACCCGTACAGGCGACCATGCAGGGCATCAAGGCCTGGGCGCGCGCCAATCCAAGTCGTGTGGAAGAGATGCTCAACATCAATCCGCGCTACGTGTTCTTTGCCGAGACGCCCGGCAACACGGGCGGCCCGATCGGCAAGCTGGGCGTGCCGCTCACGGACGAACGCTCGATCGCCGTTGATCCGACCTACATTCCGCTGGGCTCGCCGGTATTCCTGTCGACGACCAAGCCGCTGTCGACCGATCCGATCCAGAAGCTCGTGTTTGCGCAGGACGTGGGATCGGCCATTCGCGGTGCCGTGCGAGCCGACTATTACTTTGGCCATGGCGATGCTGCCGGCGATCTGGCCGGGCGCATGAAGCAGGCGGGGCGCCTGTGGGTGCTCGTTCCGAAGGGCGGCAGCGTCGGCGTCGCCACCCGCTAGGACGGACACGGACTAACCGCGCCGCAAGTCCACCACGCGGCGCGCCTTGCCGACTGACCGCTCGATTCCGCCGCTGGCGAGCGTCTCGATCGCGGCGGTCACCCCAATCAACGATTTGATGTCGTGCGCCAGTTGGCTGCTCGCCGACTGGGCCGCGTCAGCCGGCACGCCCAGCGCCGCCTCGATCCGCACCGTCAGCGTATCCAGCGGTCCTTCCTTGCCGAGCACGCATTGATAGTGCGGTGACAGCGCCGCGTGCTTGAGGATCAATTCCTCGATCTGCGATGGGAACACGTTCACACCGCGCACGATCATCATGTCGTCGCAGCGGCCGGTGATTTTTTCCATGCGCCGGAAGCCCGGGCGGGCGGTGCCCGGCAATAGACGCGTCAGATCGCGCGTGCGATAGCGCACCACGGGCATCGCTTCCTTGGTCAGCGACGTGAAGACCAGTTCGCCGAATTCGCCGTCGGGCAGCACCTCGCCGGTTTCCGGATCGATGATCTCTGGATAGAAATGGTCTTCCCAGATGGTCGGGCCGTCCTTGGTTTCGGCGCATTCGCTGGCGACGCCGGGTCCCATCACTTCTGACAGGCCGTAGATATCGACCGCTGAAAGCCCCATGCGCGCTTCGATGGCGCTGCGCATCTCGGGTGTCCATGGTTCGGCGCCGAAGATGCCGATCTGCAGGCTTGACGCCGCCGGGTCCATCCCCTGGCGCTCGAACTCGTCGGCAATCGCCAGCATGTAGCTGGGCGTCACCATGATGATCTGCGGCTGAAAATCGTTGATGAGCTGCACTTGCCGCTCGGTCTGTCCGCCGCCGAACGGGATGGCTGTCAGCCCCGCACGCTCCACGCCGTAATGCGCGCCCAGGCCCCCGGTGAACAGGCCGTAGCCGTAGCTCACGTGAACCTTGTCGCCGCGCCGGGCGCCCGCCGCCCGGATCGAGCGCGCCACCAAGCCGGCCCATGTATCGATGTCCGCCAGCGTGTAGCCGACGACCGTGGGTTTGCCGGTCGTACCCGACGACGCGTGGATGCGTGCGATCCGGTCCTGCGGCACCGCAAACATGCCGAACGGATAGTTGTCGCGCAGATCGGTTTTGGTGGTGAACGGAAACCTCGCCAGATCGGCAAGCGATCGCAAGTCCGACGGATGCACGCCCGCCGCGTCGAACTTGGCCCGGTAGGCGGGCACGTTCTCGTACGCATGCGCGAGGCTGCGCTTCAGGCGTTCAAGCTGCAGAGCCTGGATGGCGTCGCGGCTGGCGGTCTCGATCGGATCGAGCGGCAGGTCGGTCGAGCGGGGGCGCATGTGGTCTCCTCGGGGCGCCGTCGTGCGAACCTGCTCACGATCTTACTGCGCGTCCCGATCTTGGCCCTGCGATGCTCACCGTACCCATGTACGGTTGCGCTTCTCGGGCCAACCTCGGGCCGCTCGCTACGGATCGTGAACAGGTTCTGAGGCGTCCTCTAATGGTGAATGCGGTTTTGTGGGAGGCTTTATATCGAAGTCGAACTAGGGTTCTGCGCTGCCAGTGACCGGAATGACTGGGCCGCGAATCTGCGCGGACTTCCCTCGAAACATGGCGACCACCTCGCCGGCTTGGTTTGTTACGCGTACGTCGTAGATACCATGGCGACCGGATAACACCTGCTCGGTTGCCTCGGCGACGAGCACATCGCCGCCATGTGCCGGGCGCAGGAATTCGACGCTGCAACCAGCCGCCACCGTGTTGTGGTTGTGGCTGTTGCAGGCAAACGCAAAAGCCGAGTCGGCGAGCGTGAAGATGAGCCCACCATGGCAGGTGCGATGCCCGTTGAGGAATTCAGGCCGCACCGCCATGGACAGCCGTGCATAGCCGGGCGCGACCGCCTCCACGCGCATGCCGAGCCAGCGGGTGCAGGCATCAGCGTCGAACATGCTTTTGCAGGCCGCTTCGGCCAGGGCCTGCGCATCGTGGAGGGTCGTTTCTGTCACGCTGATGTCCTTATTCGCCGGTGAAATGCGCCACGCGCTTGTTGAGGAACGCGTCGACCCCCTCTGCATAGTCGCGGGAATTGCCGAGTTCGCGCTGCAAGTCGCGCTCCAGATCAAGCTGGGCGTCCAGCGACTGTGTGGGCGCCGCATGCATGGCGCGCTTGATGGCGGCCAGCGCCCGTGTCGGCTGCTTGGCCAGGTGGTCGGCCATGCAGTTCACCTCAGTCATCAGAATTTTTGCGTCGTGATAGACGCCCCAGATCAGCCCCCAGGCGAGCGCGGTCTTGGCGTCGAGCTTCTCCCCCAGCATTGCCAGCCCCATCGCCCGTGCCACCCCGATGCGCTGCGGCAGGAACCACGTCCCGCCCGAATCCGGCAGCAGGCCGATCTTTACGAAGGCTTGTAGGAAGCACGCGTTCTCGGCCGCCATCACGATGTCGCACGCCAGTGCCAGGTTGGCGCCCGCGCCGGCGGCCACGCCATTCACGGCGGCAATCACGGGCAGGGGCATGGCGCGCAGACGGCGCACCAGTGGGTTGAATTGCTCGTCGATGAGCTGGCCCAGGTCGGTCATCTGCCCTGGCGTGACATTGAGTTCCGAGAGATCCTGCCCCGCGCAGAAGCCGCGGCCCGCACCGGTCAGGATCAAGGCGCGGGCGCGCTGGCGCTCCACCTTGTCCAGCGCGTCGCGCAGTTCCCGGTGCATGCCGGCCGTGAAGCTGTTGAGCTGATCGGGCCGGTTCAGCGTGATGGTGGCCACATGTTCATGCCAGTCAAGCAGAATGGTCGGGCTGGTCATCTTGTCTCCTCCTCGGTCATCGGTTCATTGATTAACCGACCGGTTGGTCGGCTAATATTACATCCATTCCAACTGGAGCTTCCATGTCCTACGAAAACATTCTGGTCGAAACGCGCGGTCGCGTCGGTCTTATTACGCTCAATCGTCCGAAGGCGCTCAATGCCCTCAACGATGCGCTGATGGATGAACTTGGCGCCGCGCTGCTTGCCTTCGATGCCGATGCCAATATCGGGGCGATCGTCATCACCGGCAGTGAAAAGGCGTTTGCCGCGGGCGCAGATATCGGCGCCATGGCCGACTACGACTTCGCCACCGTCTATAAGAACGAATACATCACGCGCAACTGGGAAACCATCCGCCGCATCCGCAAGCCGGTGATCGCCGCGGTGGCCGGCTACGCGCTCGGCGGCGGCTGCGAACTGGCCATGATGTGCGACATCATCCTCGCCGCCGATACCGCCAAGTTCGGCCAGCCGGAAATCAAGCTCGGCACCATGCCCGGCGCAGGCGGCACGCAGCGCCTGCCGCGCGCCGTCTCCAAAGCCAAGGCCATGGACCTCTGCTTGACGGCCCGCATGATGGGCGCCGAGGAAGCTGAGCGCGCGGGCCTGGTCTCGCGCGTCATCCCCGCCGACAAGCTGCTCGACGAAGCCATCCAGGCCGCAGAGACCATTGCCGGGTTCTCGCTGCCCACGGTCATGATGATCAAAGAGTCGATCAACGCGGCCTACGAGACTTCGCTTAGCGAGGGCGTGCATCTGGAGCGCCGACTGTTCCATGCCACGTTCGCCACGGAAGACCAGAAGGAAGGCATGCGCGCGTTCGTCGAGAAGCGTGCGGCCACGTTCAAGCACCAATAAGGACAGTCCAGCCGGGTGACCTCGGGAATACCCGAGTAATGACATCGGGTATCTCGGGCCGTGTGTTGCGAGTCTTTTGCGGCCGCAATCCCATGCGTAGACTGGGCTGGCGGCTATTCTTCATGAAGTCGTCATCAACCCGTCACGACAAAGGTGTTGCCAAGCAACGGGAACCCGCCTATAGTTCGCCCCTCGCTGCAAAACACAGCGCCGAAACGTAAGTGACGGTGGTGGTGTTGGGTGGTGGAGAAGCAGGAGTGGAGCGGGTTTGCGGTCGATTGGGTGGTTGGCGATTGGCTGGGGATTCGGTGGTGGTTGGCGGCGCGTTGGTGGATAAAAAATCTTCGACGAGTTGTTGACAGCGACGAAAAAGCTCTGCATAATCTCGTTTCTCTGCTGCAGACAACGCAGCGACGCGGTGAACAAAGTTGATCGCGAAGTTCTTTAACAAGCAAACAGCCGATAAGTGTGGGCGCTTAATACTGGGTGCGGCGGATTTCGATCCGCTAGCTAACAAGTAATGAAGTGCTCGCACAGAAGTAAGGTTTGAACGAAAGTTCAAGTCAGATTCTGAGAGTGAGCGACCGCTCGTAAAGAGCGAAAACAGCAGATTGAACTGAAGAGTTTGATCCTGGCTCAGATTGAACGCTGGCGGCATGCCTTACACATGCAAGTCGAACGGCAGCATGATCTAGCTTGCTAGATTGATGGCGAGTGGCGAACGGGTGAGTAATACATCGGAACGTGCCCTGTAGTGGGGGATAACTAGTCGAAAGATTAGCTAATACCGCATACGACCTGAGGGTGAAAGTGGGGGACCGCAAGGCCTCATGCTATAGGAGCGGCCGATGTCTGATTAGCTAGTTGGTGAGGTAAAGGCTCACCAAGGCGACGATCAGTAGCTGGTCTGAGAGGACGATCAGCCACACTGGGACTGAGACACGGCCCAGACTCCTACGGGAGGCAGCAGTGGGGAATTTTGGACAATGGGCGAAAGCCTGATCCAGCAATGCCGCGTGTGTGAAGAAGGCCTTCGGGTTGTAAAGCACTTTTGTCCGGAAAGAAATGGCTCTGGTTAATACCTGGGGTCGATGACGGTACCGGAAGAATAAGGACCGGCTAACTACGTGCCAGCAGCCGCGGTAATACGTAGGGTCCAAGCGTTAATCGGAATTACTGGGCGTAAAGCGTGCGCAGGCGGTTGTGCAAGACCGATGTGAAATCCCCGAGCTTAACTTGGGAATTGCATTGGTGACTGCACGGCTAGAGTGTGTCAGAGGGGGGTAGAATTCCACGTGTAGCAGTGAAATGCGTAGAGATGTGGAGGAATACCGATGGCGAAGGCAGCCCCCTGGGATAACACTGACGCTCATGCACGAAAGCGTGGGGAGCAAACAGGATTAGATACCCTGGTAGTCCACGCCCTAAACGATGTCAACTAGTTGTTGGGGATTCATTTCCTTAGTAACGTAGCTAACGCGTGAAGTTGACCGCCTGGGGAGTACGGTCGCAAGATTAAAACTCAAAGGAATTGACGGGGACCCGCACAAGCGGTGGATGATGTGGATTAATTCGATGCAACGCGAAAAACCTTACCTACCCTTGACATGCCACTAACGAAGCAGAGATGCATTAGGTGCTCGAAAGAGAAAGTGGACACAGGTGCTGCATGGCTGTCGTCAGCTCGTGTCGTGAGATGTTGGGTTAAGTCCCGCAACGAGCGCAACCCTTGTCTCTAGTTGCTACGAAAGGGCACTCTAGAGAGACTGCCGGTGACAAACCGGAGGAAGGTGGGGATGACGTCAAGTCCTCATGGCCCTTATGGGTAGGGCTTCACACGTCATACAATGGTGCATACAGAGGGTTGCCAAGCCGCGAGGTGGAGCTAATCCCAGAAAATGCATCGTAGTCCGGATCGTAGTCTGCAACTCGACTACGTGAAGCTGGAATCGCTAGTAATCGCGGATCAGCATGCCGCGGTGAATACGTTCCCGGGTCTTGTACACACCGCCCGTCACACCATGGGAGTGGGCTTTACCAGAAGTAGTTAGCCTAACCGCAAGGAGGGCGATTACCACGGTAGGGTTCATGACTGGGGTGAAGTCGTAACAAGGTAGCCGTATCGGAAGGTGCGGCTGGATCACCTCCTTTAAGAGCGTGCATCCGACGTTAGGCGTCCACACTTATCGGTTTGTTTGATGTTACAGCCAAGGGTCTGTAGCTCAGGTGGTTAGAGCACCGTCTTGATAAGGCGGGGGTCGTAGGTTCAAGTCCTACCAGACCCACCAAGTTACGGACGGTGGAAGAAGTTCTCTGCCGTGACTGGGGGATTAGCTCAGCTGGGAGAGCACCTGCTTTGCAAGCAGGGGGTCGTCGGTTCGATCCCGTCATCCTCCACCATTACCTTTTGGTTACCAAACGCAAGCATCGACGCGGTGTCGATGGTGTTTGCGTTTGGCCTAGCCAAGACGAGCGTAAAAGTTCGGCTGTTCTTTAACAATATGGAATGTAGTAAAGGTGTCGCGGTGCGTTGATGAGGCGCACATATAAAACGCGACACTGGGTTGTGATTGTATCAACCAGTATTACCAGAGCAATCGATGAGATTGTCTTGGAATACGGCACAACGCGAGAACTCAGCCTATAGCGAGACATACTCGTTATAGGGTCAAGCGAATAAGTGCATGTGGTGGATGCCTTGGCGATTACAGGCGATGAAGGACGTAGTAGCCTGCGAAAAGCTGCGGGGAGCTGGCAAACGAGCTTTGATCCGCAGATATCCGAATGGGGAAACCCGGCCCGTATGGGTCATCTGTTACTGAATACATAGGTAACAGAAGCGAACGCAGTGAACTGAAACATCTAAGTAGCTGCAGGAACAGAAATCAACCGAGATTCCCAAAGTAGTGGCGAGCGAAATGGGATCAGCCTTGTACTCTTTAGCAGTATTGTTAGCAAAGCGGAATGGAAAGTCCGGCCATAGTGGGTGATAGCCCCGTATGCGAAAACAGTATTGTGGAACTAGGTGTACGACAAGTAGGGCGGGACACGTGAAATCCTGTCTGAAGATGGGGGGACCATCCTCCAAGGCTAAATACTCGTAATCGACCGATAGTGAACCAGTACCGTGAGGGAAAGGCGAAAAGAACCCCGGGAGGGGAGTGAAATAGATCCTGAAACCGCATGCATACAAACAGTCGGAGCCTGGAAACGGGTGACGGCGTACCTTTTGTATAATGGGTCAGCGACTTACATTCAGTGGCAAGCTTAACCGATTAGGGAAGGCGTAGCGAAAGCGAGTCCGAATAGGGCGTTCAGTCGCTGGGTGTAGACCCGAAACCAAGTGATCTATCCATGGCCAGGTTGAAGGTGCGGTAACACGTACTGGAGGACCGAACCCACTAACGTTGAAAAGTTAGGGGATGAGCTGTGGATAGGGGTGAAAGGCTAAACAAACTTGGAAATAGCTGGTTCTCTCCGAAAACTATTTAGGTAGTGCCTCGTGTCTCACCTTCGGGGGTAGAGCACTGTCATGGTTGGGGGGTCTATTGCTGATTACCCCGCCATAGCAAACTCCGAATACCGAAGAGTGCAATCACGGGAGACAGACATCGGGTGCTAACGTCCGGTGTCAAGAGGGAAACAACCCAGACCGCCAGCTAAGGTCCCTAAATATTGCTAAGTGGGAAACGAAGTGGGAAGGCTAAAACAGTCAGGAGGTTGGCTTAGAAGCAGCCACCCTTTAAAGAAAGCGTAATAGCTCACTGATCGAGTCGTCCTGCGCGGAAGATGTAACGGGGCTAAGCAATATACCGAAGCTGCGGATGCACGTAAGTGCATGGTAGGAGAGCGTTCTGTAAGCCTGTGAAGGTGTCTTGTAAAGGATGCTGGAGGTATCAGAAGTGCGAATGCTGACATGAGTAGCGATAAAGGGGGTGAAAGGCCCCCTCGCCGTAAGCCCAAGGTTTCCTACGCAACGTTCATCGGCGTAGGGTGAGTCGGCCCCTAAGGCGAGGCAGAGATGCGTAGCTGATGGGAAGCAGGTTAATATTCCTGCACCGTCGTATGATGCGATGGGGGGACGGATCGCGGAAGGTTGTCCGGGTGTTGGATGTCCCGGTCCCTGCATTGGAGATGGCACTTAGGCAAATCCGGGTGCGTGATTCAAGGGTGTGGGGCGAGCGACTTTAGGTCGCGAAGCAATTGGAAGTGGTTCCAAGAAAAGCCTCTAAGCTTCAGTCATACGAGACCGTACCGCAAACCGACACAGGTGGGCGAGATGAGTATTCTAAGGCGCTTGAGAGAACTCGGGAGAAGGAACTCGGCAAATTGGTACCGTAACTTCGGGATAAGGTACGCCCTTGTAGTTTGACTGGCTCGCGCCAGAAGGACGAAGGGGTTGCAATAAAATGGTGGCTGCGACTGTTTAATAAAAACACAGCACTCTGCAAACACGAAAGTGGACGTATAGGGTGTGACGCCTGCCCGGTGCCGGAAGATTAAATGATGGGGTGCAAGCTCTTGATTGAAGTCCCGGTAAACGGCGGCCGTAACTATAACGGTCCTAAGGTAGCGAAATTCCTTGTCGGGTAAGTTCCGACCTGCACGAATGGCGTAACGATGGCCACACTGTCTCCTCCCGAGACTCAGCGAAGTTGAAGTGTTTGTGATGATGCAATCTCCCCGCGGCTAGACGGAAAGACCCCATGAACCTTTACTGTAGCTTTGCATTGGACTTTGAACCGATCTGTGTAGGATAGGTGGGAGGCTTTGAAACCGGGACGCTAGTTTCGGTGGAGCCGTCCTTGAAATACCACCCTGGTTTGTTTGAGGTTCTAACCTTGGCCCGTGAATCCGGGTCGGGGACAGTGCATGGTAGGCAGTTTGACTGGGGCGGTCTCCTCCCAAAGTGTAACGGAGGAGTTCGAAGGTACGCTTGGTACGGTCGGACATCGTACCTAAAGTGCAATGGCAAAAGCGTGCTTAACTGCGAGACCGACAAGTCGAGCAGGTGCGAAAGCAGGACATAGTGATCCGGTGGTTCTGTATGGAAGGGCCATCGCTCAACGGATAAAAGGTACTCTGGGGATAACAGGCTGATACCGCCCAAGAGTTCATATCGACGGCGGTGTTTGGCACCTCGATGTCGGCTCATCTCATCCTGGGGCTGTAGCCGGTCCCAAGGGTATGGCTGTTCGCCATTTAAAGAGGTACGTGAGCTGGGTTTAAAACGTCGTGAGACAGTTTGGTCCCTATCTGCCGTGGGCGTTGGAATCTTGACGGGGGCTGCTCCTAGTACGAGAGGACCGGAGTGGACGTACCGCTGGTGTACCTGTTGTCTCGCCAGAGGCATCGCAGGGTAGCTATGTACGGAAGAGATAACCGCTGAAAGCATCTAAGCGGGAAACTTGCCTGAAGATGAGGATTCCCTGGAGACTTGATCTCCCTGAAGGGTCGTTCGAGACCAGGACGTTGATAGGCTGGGTGTGGAAGCGCAGTAATGCGTTCAGCTAACCAGTACTAATTGCCCGTGCGGCTTGATCCTATAACCGGTATGTTTCCGGCTGGGTCCGCCTTGTGCCTGATACACATCACTCACAACCCCAAATCTACATTCCCATATTGGTCGCGTTGACCCCGTCAACGTGGCAACAAGTCATAGCCTGGTGACCATAGCGAGTCGGTACCACCCCTTCCCATCCCGAACAGGACCGTGAAACGACTCCGCGCCGATGATAGTGCGGATTCCCGTGTGAAAGTAGGTCATCGCCAGGCTCTCCCCATACAACACCCCAGCTCAATCTTTGCGCTGGGGTGTTTGTCTTTGCGCGCTCAGCTTCGATACCCGGCTTCTCCTGGCACATCTTGGTCCGGTGAACCAGATCGGCTCATTGCTGCGTGGAACGAGCCTCCGTTGCTCAATCGGTTCGTATTACTGATGCAAGCGGCTGACTAGCTACGTGCCAAAAATTTCTCGACAAGACGAACCCAATAGGTGGCGCCAAGCGGCAGCAATTCATCATTGAAATCGTAACTGGGGTTGTGCAGCATGCACGGCCCGAGCCCATGCCCTTGCTCGCGGTGGTCCCCATCGCCGTTGCCGATGAAGGCGAAGCAACCCGGCTTCTCGATCAGCATGAACGAGAAATCTTCAGCGCCCATGGTCGGGTCGATATTGGCGTCAACGTTATCTGCGCCCACGAGCTCGCGCATGACTGCCGCTGCGAACTGCGTTTCGGCTTCCGTGTTGACGGTCGGGGGATAGTTGCGATGGAAGATGAAGTCGACAGTGCAATCGTATGCGGAGGCGATGCCCTTCGAGACTTCTTCCATGCGACGTTCGATCAAGTCGAGGACCTCTGTCGAGAATGTGCGTACCGTACCGCCAATCCACGCTTCGTCCGGGATGATGTTGGTCGCATCGCCAGCGTGGAACTGGGTGACAGAAAGGACTGCCGTGTCGATCGGCCGCTTGTTGCGGGTGATGATGCCCTGTAGCGCAGAGACCACCTGAGCGCCCACAAACACCGGATCGTTGCCGTTGTGTGGCAGCGCGGCGTGCGCACCCTTTCCCTTGATCGTGATGCGGAATTCGTTGCTCGATGCCATCAGGGCACCAGCGCGTGTACCGAATGCGCCGACCGGCACGCCCGGCCAGTTATGCAGGCCGAAGACGGCATCGCACGGGAATCGATCGAACAGCCCGTCCTTGATCATCTCGCGTGCGCCGCCGCCGCCTTCTTCGGCGGGCTGGAAAATCAGATTCACGGTGCCGCTGAAATTGCGGTGCTTCGCCAAGTAATGTGCTGCGCCGAGCAGCATTGCCGTGTGGCCGTCGTGGCCGCACGCGTGCATCTTGCCGTCGTGCTTTGAGCGATGCTCGAACTGGTTGGCTTCCGCAAGCGGCAGGGCGTCCATATCGGCGCGCAGGCCGATGCTCTTGCCTTCACCGTTGCGGATCACACCGACCAGGCCGGTTTTGCCAAGGCCCCGATGCACTTCGATGCCCCATTCGGCGAGCTTTGCGGAGACCAGATCGGAGGTGCGCTGCTCTTCGAAGCAGAGTTCTGGGTGCGCGTGAATGTCGCGGCGCAGCGCCTGGATCTCAGGCTGCGCGGCTTGGATTTCTGGGATCAGCTTCATGGGATGCTCGTATTCAGGCTGAAAGTTCGGAGTCACGTCCGATGATACGCCGAAGGGCGATCTCCGACCGGCTGTCAGCCAATTGCTTGATCTGTCCATGCACCTGCGTATGGTTTCCTCACGCCGCAGTTCGAGCGCCCCCGCGTACCGATGAAGATATGCCACCGAAACGCCTACACTGGAGGTTCGCCCATTGACCGAGCGGCCGATGCCGGCTTCCCGCCGCGGTTTTGCCCGCTTTGTGAACGACTCTGAGCCCATCATGTCTGCTGACATTATCGCTGCTGCATCGCAGCCCTCCGATGAAGTCCAGCAATTGATCCGCACGCTGGTGGCATTCGACACCGTTAGCCGCAATTCGAACCTCGGATTGATCGAGTGGGTGCGCGATCGCCTGCGGGCGCAGGGCGCGGATTGCCGGCTCACATATGACGCGACGGGCGGCAAGGCGAATCTGTTTGCGACGCTGTCGCCGGGTCGCAAGCCGGGGCTCGTGCTGTCGGGGCATACCGATGTGGTGCCCGTCGATGGCCAACCCTGGGATACAGACCCATTCGACGCACAAATCCGCGATGGTCGCCTGTACGGGCGTGGCACGGCCGACATGAAGAGCTTCATTGCCGTTGCACTCGCAAATGTGCCGGCGTTCATGGCGGCGGAGGGCGACGCCAGTTTTCATCTTTCGCTATCGTACGACGAAGAGATCGGCTGCGTCGGCGTGCGCAGCCTGCTGCGTGACCTCGAGGCGGGCGGCATTCAGCCTGCCGGTTGCATCGTCGGCGAACCCACGTCGATGCGCGCCATCATTGCGCACAAGGGCAAGCGTGAATACCGATGCTGCGTGCGAGGCAAGGAAGCGCATTCCGCGTTGACGCCCCAGGGCGTGAACGCGATCGAGTTTGCTGCACTGCTGATCGCCCATATTCGTTCGCTGGCTGCGCGGCTGGCGGCAGAAGAGGCACGCGACGTTGATTTCGTCGTGCCGCACACGACGCTGAATACGGGCACGATCAAGGGCGGCATTGCCGCCAACGTGGTCCCGCGCGATTGCGAATTCACTTTCGATTTCCGCTATCTGCCGGGCACCGATCCGGACTGGCTTTTCGGCGAGGTGGAACGTTATGCGCACCAGACGCTGTTGCCGCAGATGCGCGAGATTTCTGCTGACGCCGACATCAGCTTCATGATGAAGGCCAACACGCCGGGGCTATCGAGCGCGCCGTCGCACGAGCTGGTGGCGCTTGCGCAAGCGTTGGCCGATAGCCGCGGCGCGGTTGGCAAGGTCGACTATGGGACGGAAGCGGGACTTTTCTCCCGCGCAGGCATTCCGAGCGTGGTCTGCGGCCCCGGCAACATCGAGCAGGCGCACAAGCCGAACGAGTACATCGAACTCGCGCAGATCGCGCAGTGTGAAGCGTTCATGCGGCGCCTCGCTCAGCAACAGCCACAAGTGCAGCCGGCCTAAACGAAAAAACCGGGCACAAGGCCCGGTTTCTTTTTGGTCGCGATGCCCGTTCAGCGGATGACTTGGCCGTTCGAGTTGATGATGGTCATCTCAACAAACTTGGAGCCCACGTGGTTGGAGGGCGAGAAGTTGACGTTGAACCCTCCGACGTCGTAATTGCCCATCGACTCCAGCGCCCCGATGAACTTCTCACGCGTCAGGTCGCGCCCAGCACGCTTGAGACCTTCAACGAAGACGCGCGCCGCGACGTAGCCTTCAATGCTTCCGTAGTCGAAATCGGTAATGCCGTCGGACTTGAGCAGCTTCTGGTAGTCGCGCACTAGTGGCGACGCACCGCTATACGGATACGGCATCACCTGCGAGATGATCACGCCGCCGCCGGCCTTGCCCAACGTATTGGCCAGCGCCTTGGTGCCAACGAACGACACGTTGTAGAACTGCCCCGCGTATCCCTGTTCCTGCGCCCCTTTCACCAGCGCAGCCACCGTCTGGTAAGCGCTGATGAGGACGATCGCGTCCGGTTTCTGCGCGAGCACGGTCCCGACAGCGCCTTTCACATCGGTGGTGTTGCGCACCACGCTCGCCTGTGCGGCCAGCGACACGCCCTGGTTGGCGGGAAGTTTCAGCGCGCGCTGCACGCCATCGAGCCCCGCCTTGCCGTACGCATCGTCGTTGTAGACCACGGCAATGCGCTTGAGGCCGGTCGTGCGGATCTGCTGGACGATGGCGGCGGTTTCGTCGTTGTATCCGGCGCGCACGTGGAACACGTTGCGCGCGAAGGGCTCTCGCAGTGCTGTTGCGCCCGAGTACGGTGCAAAGAACGGCACGCCTGCGGGGTTGGCGATCTTCAGCGCCGCCAGACTGGTCGGTGTGCCGACATAGCCGAACAGTGCAAAGACTTTTGTGTCGTCGATCAGTGTCTTGGTGTTGCGGGCCGTCGCATCGGGCTCGTAGAAATCGTCGAGCACCTTCAGCTCGATCTTGCGACCGTTGACGCCGCCTGCCGCATTGACGGCGTTGAAATAAAGCTGGGCGCCACGGTTCATCTGCTGGCCAAGCTGTGCTGCCGGGCCGCTCATCGGGGCCGATTGGCCGACGATGATTGCGTCGTTGGTCACGCCCGTTTCAGCGTGTGCGCCGCTCCAAGTCATGCCGATGATGCCCGCTGCGAACATGGCCAGCAGCGCGGTGATTCTGCGAGATTGCATTGCTCTCCCCCGAGAGTTGATTTGCCCGGCATCATAGCTAAACGGGCAGGGGAGGCAAACAGAATCGGGCGGGTTGCGTCGCTTTTGAGCGTTTTTGAGACAGAGAAGCCGCGCGATGTGCACGGCATTCTTCACAAGAGGGCCGTTTCAGGCCGCGTCAGCAACCCGGCGCTTCATCAGCGCGAGCAGCAAGGCGGTGACGACGGTGCCGGCAATCAGCGCCGCCACGTAGCCGCCGAGATGCGTTACCGCGTTCGGGATCGGCAGCACGAATGCCCCGCCGTGCGGCACGCGCAGTTCCACCCCGAACAACATTGACAGGGCACCCGCGCACGCGGAACCCGCCACCAGCGCGGGAATCACGCGGAACGGGTCGCGCGCGGCATACGGGATTGCCCCCTCGCTAATGAAGGCCAGGCCGAGCACGGCGGTGGCGCGCGCCGCCTGGCGCTCGTCCCGCGTGAATCGCGACGGGAAGAGCCATGCCGCCAGCGCGATACCCAACGGCGGCGTCATGCCTGCGGCCATCGTGGCCGCCATCGGCGTGTAGACCTGCGCGCCGATCAGCCCGGTGCTGAAGGCATACGCAGCCTTGTTGATGGGACCGCCCATGTCAAACGCCATCATGCCGCCCAGCAGCGCGCCCAGCGGGACCGCGTTGGCGCCTTGCATGCCGCGCAGCCAGGTCGTCAGGGATGCAAGCAGCGCGGCAACCGGCGCGCCCACCACATACAGCATCACCAAGCCCGTCAAAAGGCACCCGAGCACGGGCAGGATCAGCACCGGTTTCAGCCCTTCCAGGTTGCGCGGCAGCTTCAGCCAACGGTTGAGCGCCTCGGTGCCATAGCCAGCGACAAAGCCGGCCACGATGCCGCCAAGAAACCCGGCGCCCAGGCTGGCGGCCAACATGCCTCCGACCATCCCGGGTGCGATGCCCGGCCGGCTGGCGATCGAATACGCGATGTATCCGGCGAGCACGGGCACCATCAAGGCAAACGCTGACTTGGCACCGATCTGGAACAGCGCGCCGCCCAGCGTATGGCTGGCCGAGGCGTCGGTGACGTAGATGCCGCCGAGGGCAAACGCCAGCGCAATCAGGATGCCCCCCGCCACCACGAAAGGCAGCATGAACGACACGCCGGTCATCAGGTGCTTGTACGGGCCGGTGCGCTGCTGTTCAGCGGTGGCGGCCGCGGCGTGCGCGGATTGCGCCGTCGCGGCACCTTCCACGGCGGCCTCGTCGAAGGCGCGGCGGATCAGCGCCTGCCCGTCGTGGATGGCGGCCTTGGTGCCGGCGCGGAAGACGCGCTTGCCGGCAAAGCGCGACAGGTCCACCTGCGTGTCCGCGGCGATCAGCACGAGATCCGCACTGGCGATGGCGGCGGCCGACAGCGTGTTCTGTGCGCCTACGGAGCCTTGCGTCTCGACGTGGATCGTGTGGCCGAGCGCGCCGGCGGCCTGGGCGAGCGCCTCGGCGGCCATGAAGGTGTGCGCGATGCCGGTCGGGCACGACGTGATGGCGACAATGCGTTGAGCTTGCGTACCGGATTCTGGCGCGGGCGAGGCGCCATTCATCACGCGGGCCAGTACGGCGCGGGCGTCGGCGAGAACCTCGTCAAGTGTGACTTCAAGCGTACGCGGATTGGCGTCACGAGCCGCGGCATCTGGCGACAGGCCCGCCCAGACGACGGCTTTGGCGGTGGCCAGGGCCGCCGTGTCGACGACCGAGGCGGTGTCCGGGCTGCGCACGTCGACGTCGAGTTTGTAGCCGGATTCGCGCGCCGCGTGGCGCAGGGCCGCGCCGGCGAGCATCGCGCGGGTGGTGCGGCCGTCCGCACCGAGAATTGCCAGCAGGTTTGCCATGATCGGCTCCTTGAATGCGTTGAGCGTGTGGCGATGCGATGTGATGGTCGGGGCTTCAGGCCACGCGCTGCATCTGGACGGCGGCGGCGCGTTCGCGCACTTCGCCCGGGGCGGGGAGGTGAGGCCCCAGGCGCTGCAGCTTGCACGCGGCAAAGGCCACCGAAAGGCGCACGGTCTCTTCCGTGCCGGCACCGGCGTGCCAACCGGCCAGCACGCCGGCCACCATGGCGTCACCCGCGCCGACGGTGCTGGCGGCGCGCACCGGCGGCAGACTCGCCTGCCAAGTGCCGTCTGCCGTGACGAACAGCGCGCCTTCCTCGCCGAGCGACACGATGACCTGCGCCACGCCCCGCGCATGGATGGCGCGCGCCACGTCCGCCGTTTCAGCCAGCGTCGGCAGCGATGTACCCGCCCACAGTTCCAGTTCGTGCCGATTGGGCTTGATGGCCGTCGGCAGCTCGTCCCGCGGCGCGGCCAGGACCTGTGCGAGCGGGGCGCCGCTCGTGTCGACCAAGGTCGGTACGCCGCGGCGATTCAGCCGCGCCAGCAATCTCACGTAGGTATCCGGCGGCAAACCTCCCGCCAGGCTGCCGCACAGCGCAGCGCCGGCAATGTCGGCAAGCGCGTCAATGCGGTCGCACAGCGCGTCGAAGTCGGCGGGCGTGGCGTCAATGCCGGGCAGATTGATGTCGGTGGTCTGCCCGTCTGCCTGGTCGCTGATCTTGATGTTGGTGCGATTGGTGCCGGGCACGCGGCAGAAGCCGTCGACCACGCCCTTGCGCGCAAACAGCGCCTCGAACAGTTCGGCATTGGCGTCGCCGAGGAGCCCCGTGGCAATCACCGGCACCTCCCAGTCGGCGAGGCAGGCAGCGACGTTGACGCCCTTGCCGCCGGCCTGTTGGGCGACGCTGCTGCCGATGTTGACGCGGCCGCGTTCGAGGCGCTCCAGCCCGACGGTCATGTCGATGGCCGGGTTGAGCGTGACGGTGACGATGCGCGACGGGCGGCTCATGCGGCCTTCTCCTCGCCACCGCCTTGCATCGGCAATGAGGTTTCCAGGGCGCGCACTTCCTGGGCGGAAGCGCAGGCCAGCGCGCGTTCTGCGAGCTGCGACAGCGCGCGGAGGTGCGCCTCGCGCAGCCGCGCCTTGACCGGCGCAATATCGCGGGGGCTCATCGACAACTCGTGCACGCCAAGTCCCGTCAGCAGCAATGCTCCGAACGGGTCTCCGGCGAGCCCGCCGCATACGCCGACCCAGCGCCCGTGGCGCGCGGCGCCTTGCACCGTCTGCTGGATCAGACGCAGCACGCTCGGGTGCAGGCTGTCGGCCTCAGCGGCGAGGTCGGGATGCTGGCGATCGATCGCCAGTGTGTATTGCGTGAGGTCGTTCGTCCCGATGGAGAAGAAGTCGACATGCTCGGCCAGCCGATCGGCCAGCAGTGCGGCGGCCGGCACCTCCACCATGATGCCCAGCGGCACCGTGGGCGCGTCGAGTTCAGCGCGGATGCGTTCGCAGGCGGCGCGAAGGGCGGTCACCTCCTCCAGCGAGGTGATCATCGGAAACATGATCGACAGGGCGGCCGGCTCGCCGACATCGCGGGCGGCTCGATAAAGCGCGCGCAATTGCGGCTCCATGAGGTCGGGCCGGCGCAGCAGCAGCCGCGCACCGCGCACGCCGAGGAACGGGTTCTCTTCCGTCGGCAGATTCAGATGCGGGACCTGCTTGTCGCCGCCGATGTCCAGCGTGCGCACGATCAGCGGACGGCCGCCAAGGGCCTTGAGCATGGCGGCGTAGACCGCGTATTGCGTGTCTTCGTCGGGCGCATGATCGCGTTCGAGGAACAGGAATTCGGTGCGCATCAGGCCCACGCCTTCCGCGCCGAGCGAGAGCGCTTCGACCGCCTGTGCGGGCAGGTTGACGTTGGCGGCGATCTCCACCGTGTGGCCGTCACGCGTGCGGGCGGGCAAGCCGCGCTCCGCCTCCTCGCGCTGCGTGCGTGCGGCGTCTTCCTGCAGCCAGGCGCGGGCGCTCGCGATGCTGGCGTCGTCGGGATCGAGCACCAGACGGCCGCCCGTCCCGTCGATGATGGCCTGCGTGCCCGTCGCCACATCGAGCACGGCAGGGCCGGCGGCCACGACGGCCGGTATGCCGAGCGTGCGCGTCAGGATGGCCGTGTGCGAGGTCGGACCGCCTTGCGCCGTGACGATGCCGATGATGCGTCGCGTGTCGAGCGCCGCCGTATCCGAAGGCGACAGGTCCGCCGCCACCAGGATGCAGGGCGTGTCGGGCAGCGTTTGCGCTGCACTGCGCAGCGACGGATCGATATGGCCGAGCACGCGGCGCCCCACGTCGCGCAGATCTGCCGCGCGTGCTGCGAGCAGCGGGTTGCCAAGCGCGCCCAGTCGTTCGGCCAGACGCTCGACGGCCTGATGCCAGGACCACGCCACGCCGTGGCCTTCGACCATGGCTTGGCACGTCAGCGTCATGAGGTCGGTGTCGCCCAGCAGTTCGGCCTGCGCCTTGAAGATGCCTGATTCGGCTTCGCCCAGGCGAGCGGCGGTGTCGCGTGCCAGGGCTTCCAGCTCGGCGCGCGTGCGGGCCAGCGCCGCGTCTAGCAGATCGCCACCGGTGGTCAGTGCGATGGGATGGTCGGGGACGGTCGACGCACCGTGCTGCAACACGTGGATGGGGCCGATCGCCAAGCCAGGGCTCGCCGCAATGCCGCCGATGGCGGGCAACGCCGCGTCGGCTTGCCAACCGTGCGCGGTCTGTCGGGTGCGGGCTGCCTGCGTGTCGCGCGCCGCCTGGGCACGTTCCTGCGCCGTCAGACCTCGGATGGTCAGCAGCAGCGCGTCGAGCGCGGCCCCGGCGTCGGGGCCTTCCGCAGAGAGGCTGAGCTTGGCGCCGGCCGCCAGCCCCAATTGCAGCAACGCCACGAGATTCTTGGCATCGGCGGTTTCGTCGCCATGGCGGACTTGCACCCGCGCGGCAAAGCGACGCGCGGTTTCGACCCACTGCGCGGCCGGGCGGGCGTGCAGGCCACTCGGGTATTCCAGCGTCAAGGTGCGCTGCTCGGCGAGGTCGGTGCCAGGAGTGTCGGCGGCGGGCGCGGGTGCGTCGCTGGAGAGTGCGGCGACAAGTTCTTCAGCATTCTGCGTGGTGAAGAGATGCCGTAGGCGCGCGTCGTCATTCAGCAGCCGCGTCAGTCGGCGCAGCAGCGTGATGTGTTCGTCCGACTGCGCGGCAATGGCAAACACCAGGTGCGTCGTTTGGCCCGGGTGCCACTCCAGCCCGTCAGGAAACTGCAGCACCGCAATGCCCGTCTGGCGGATCAGGTGGCGGTCCTCGCCCATGCCGTGCGGAATGGCGACGCCGTGGCCGAGAAACGTGTTGGCCACGGTTTCGCGGCGCAGGAGGCTGTCGATATAGGCGGGATCGATGCAGCCGGCGTCGGCCAGCAACTGGCCGGCAGCGCGGATGGCGCTTTCCTTGTCGGTGGCGCGTTGCTGCAGACGGATGCGTTCGGCGCAGATCAGGGCGGAAGCCATGCGGCGGGGGTCTCCTGCGGCTGCCGTGCTCGAAGGCCCGGCATGCGTGTCGTCAATGATCGCGAATTGAAATCGATTACAGTGCGGGTGTCAATGTGCGGCGCGATACAAAGTGACGTCTGCCCCAGTATTCAAAGGGTTTTCCCTAGGTGGGCAAGACGTTGGTGACGATGCGGCCATTGGATATGATGGCAACTTTTATGGAAACGATTTCAGCATGACGGTTCGAATCAAGGACGTGGCGGCGGCAGCGGGTGTGTCGGTGGCAACCGTGTCGCGCGCGCTCGCGGGCGGCCCCGTCAGCGCGGAGCTGCGCCGACGCGTCGATGCGGCGGTGGCGGCGTCCGGGTATCGGCCGAACCTGTCAGCGCGGCGGCTGCGCTCGCAACAGGCGCAGACGGTCGGGCTGATCGTCTCAGACATCCGCAATCCGTTTTTCACCAGCGTCAGCCGGGCGGTGGAAGACGCGGCCTATGCCGCCGGCCTGCGCGTCATCCTGTGCAATTCCGATGAAGACCCGGAGAAGGAAGCGATGTACCTGCGCCTGATGGAAGAGGAGCGCGTGACCGGCGTGATCCTCTCGCCAACGCGCGGCATTGCCGAAGCGCAGCAACCCGTAGATCTCGGGTACCCGGTCGTGCTGATCGACCGTGCCGGCCCGACATGCGGCACCGATGCCGTCGTGCTCGACAACCAGCAGGCCGCGCAAGCGCTGGCCGAACACCTTGCAGCGCAGGGTTACCGGCGTATCGGTGGCCTGTTCGGGCGGACCAGCAGCACAGGCGCCGAGCGGCAGGCCGGATTCGCGACAGCGCTGGCACGCCACGGCATCACCGCCGAGGCACGCTTCATCCTGCCGACGGCCGAGGCGGCGGAGGCCGAGACGCTGGCGTGGCTGTCCGGCGCGGAACGTGATCGCCCCGACGCGCTGGTCGCGAGTAACGCGCAATCGCTGCTGGGCGTGCTGCGGGCGTTGCGGCGGCTGTCGCTCGATGTGCCGCGTGATATCGCCGTGGCGGGCTTTGACAACGAGCCCTGGACCGAACTCGCCGGCCCGGGCATCACCGTGATCGAGCAACCGGTCTACGACATCGGCCGCATGGCAATGGCGATGCTGCAGGAGCGCCTCGGGCAGCCCACCTTGCCGACGCGCCGTGTGCTGCTCACGGGGCGGCTCGTCCCGCGCGGCTCTACGCCGCTGCGAAGCCCCTAGCGGGCGATTACAATTTCCGGATACCCGCGGCGGTGCGTCGACACCGAATGCACCCGCCGCCCCCCCCACTCCGGAGCCCCCCTGATGTCCACCCAAGTCATCCGTGCCGCCTGCCCGCACGACTGCCCCGACACCTGCGCCTTGCTTGTCACCGTCGAAGATGGCCGTGCCACCCGCGTGCAGGGCGATCCGGACCACCCGACGACGGCCGGCGTGCTGTGCACCAAGGTCAATCGGTATGCCGAGCGCACGTACCACCCAAACCGCCTGTTGACGCCGATGAAGCGTGTGGGCGCCAAGGGCGAGGGCAAGTTCGAACCGATTTCGTGGGATGAGGCCATCGACACCATCGCCACGCGCCTGGGCGAGATTGCGGCACGCAACCCGGAGGCCATCCTCCCGTATAGCTACGCCGGCACGATGGGCCTGGTGCAGGGCGAAAGCATGGCGGCGCGCTTCTTCCACAAGCTGGGCGCGTCGCTGCTGGATCGCACAATCTGCGCATCGGCCGGCGCGACGGCGCTGCGCTACACGTATGGCGCGAGCCTCGGCATGGACATCGAGCACGTGCAGGACGCCAAGCTGATCCTGATCTGGGGCGCCAATCCGATCGCATCGAACCTGCATTTCTGGACGCGCGCACAGGAAGCCAAACGGCGCGGCGCCACGCTGGTTGCCATTGATCCGTATCGCTCGCTGACGGCCGAGAAGTGCCATCGCCACTTGGCGGTGCGCCCCGGTACCGATGCGGCGCTGGCATTGGCGATGATCCACGTGTTGATCCGCGATGACCTGCTCGACCACGACTACATCGCCAATCACACGCTCGGTTTCGAGGCGCTACGTGAGCGTGCGCAGCAATACACGCCGGAATATGCGGCCACGCTGTGCGGAGTAGACGCGGCGGATATCGAATGGCTCGCCAAACTGTATGGCACGACCGTCGTGCGCGATAGACAGCCGGCGGCCATTCGCCTGAACTACGGCATGCAACGCGCGCATGGCGGCGGGCAGGGCGTGCGCGCCGTCGCATGCCTCCCGTCGCTGGTGGGCGCGTGGCGCGATGCTGCGGGCGGCCTGCAACTGTCCACGTCAGGCTTCTTCCCCATCGACACCGCGAAGCTGCAGCGCCCGGATTTGCTCCCGACGTGGCCCCGCATGCCGCGCACGATCAACATGAGCACCATCGGCGATGCGCTGCTGCATGCGGGCGACGCATCGTTCGGCCCGAAGGTCGAGGCGGTGGTCGTCTACAACAGCAACCCCGTGGCGGTGGCACCGGATTCGCGCAAGGTCGCCGCAGGCTTTGCACGTGAAGACCTCTTCACCGTGGTGCTGGAACACTTCCAGACCGACACCGCCGACTACGCCGACATCCTCCTGCCCGCCACCACGCAGCTCGAACACGTCGATGTACACAAGGCGTATGGCCACACTTACGTGCTGGCCAATAACGCTGCCATTGCGCCGATGGGCCAGTCGCTGCCGAATACGGAGATCTTCCGTCGCATTGCCCGGCGCATGGGTTTTGACGACGCCTGCTTTGCCGACTCGGACGACGATATCGCCAGCCAGGCCGTGCGCCGTGATGATCCGGCCGCCGCGCACATCGATTGGGCCACGCTCAAGCGCGACGGTTGGCAGAAGCTGGCGCACCCGGCCGCGCCGCTGGCACGTGGCGGCTATCGCACGCCGTCAGGCCGCTGCGAGTTCTATTCCGAGCAGATGGCCAACGACGGACTCGACCCGCTGCCCGGCTATGTGCCGCCGTACGAATCGGCAATCAGCACGCCCGAGTTGGCCAAGCGTTATCCGCTGTCGATGATTTCGCCGCCGGCGCGCAACTTCCTCAACTCCACCTTCGTCAACGTCGACAGCCTGCGCAGCACCGAAGGCGAGCCGCATCTCGACATCCACCCCGACGACGCGAATGCACGCGGCGTCGTCGATGGCGAGCTGGTCCGCATCTTCAATGATCGCGGCACTATGCAGGCGCGCGCCCGCGTGACCGACCGTGCGCGGCGTGGGGTGGTCGTCGGCCTGTCGATCTGGTGGAAGAAGCTCGCGCCCGACGGCACCAACGCCAACGAGCTGACCAGCCAGCGCCTGACCGACATGGGCCGTGCGCCCACCTTCTACGATTGCCTGGTCGAGGTCGCGCCGTTGGCTCAGGCCGCCTGACGGAGCCATCATGCGTGCCGCACGCGCGCTGTGCCTTGCGCTGTCGCTTGCCGGTTCGGCGTTGCTGGCCGGCTGCGACACCGTCGGTTATTACTTCCAGTCGGTCAGCGGACATCTCTCGCTGATGGCGCAGCGTGAGTCGATCGACCAGGCCATCGACAATGCTCGGCAAGCCCACAACGACAAGCTCGCCAAGCGGTTGGAAGATGCGCGGAGCATTCGCATCTATGCCTCGCGCGAGCTGGGCCTGCCCGACAACGGCAGCTATCGCGTCTATGCCAATCTCAAGCGCCCCTTTGCGGTGTGGAATGTATTTGCCGCGCCTGAGTTGTCGGTCAAGCTCAAGGAATGGTGTTTCCTCGTCGTCGGCTGCGTGACGTATCGCGGGTACTACGACCGCAACGCCGCCATGGCCTATGCTGACACGCTGCGTGCCCAAGGCCTGGACGTGGATGTGGCCGGCATTCCTGCGTATTCCACACTGGGCTATTTCGACGACCCGCTGCTCAATACCTTCGTCGGCCTGCCGGAAGGCGAGTTGGCGCGGCTGATTTTTCATGAGCTGGCGCATCAGGTTGTCTACGCCAAGGGCGATACCGCGTTCAACGAATCGTTTGCCACCGCCGTCGAAACCATCGGCGTCGAACGCTGGCTGGCGGATGCCGCGACGCCCGAAATTCGCGCGGAATACGCCACGTACGACGCCCGCCGCGTACAATTCCGCGCCCTGCTGCTGGAGTACCGCAACCGGCTCGAGGCGCTGTATGCCAGCCCAGTGTCGGACGACGAGAAGCGCGCCGGAAAACGCGCCATCTTCGCGAGCCTGCAGGCCGATTACGCCAAACTGAAAGCAAGTTGGGGCGGTTATACCGGTTACGACCGCTGGTTTGCGCAGCCACTGTCGAACGCGCATCTGGGGGCCGTCGCGAGCTACCTGGAATGGGTGCCGGCGTTCACGGCGCTGTATCACCGTGATGGCGGCGACTGGGCGCGCTTCTATGCCGATGTCAAAGCCATGGCACGCGAATCCAGACCGCAGCGCGAGGCCGCTCTGCGATTGATGGCGCCTCCCGCGATGGCGACGTCGGCAAGCATCATGCAAAAGTGATGCCAACAGCGGTTTAGGCGTCCGTTTCAAGCAGGCCCGGCAGGCTGAGGGAACTGTCTAAGTTATTGTTTTGACACGCACATCCGCGTAGGATGCCGAAAAAAACGAACGACCATTCGAAAAAATCGACAATCGCCAGGAGACACACCCATGGATAAGCCGTGGCTGAAGCAGTATCCCGCCGGGGTGCCGGCCGAGATCGATGCATCGCAGTATCGATCGCTGGCCCATCTGCTTGAGGATTCCTTCCAGAAGAACCGTAACCGCCGTGCATTTGAATGCATGGGAAAGGTGCTGACCTACGGCGAGCTGGATACGCTTTCGCGCCAACTGGCGGCGTGGCTGCAATCGCGCGGCCTGGCCCCTGGCGCCCGTGTCGCGCTGATGATGCCGAACGTGTTGCAGTACCCCGTGGCGCTGGCCGCCGTGCTGCGTGCCGGCTATGTGGTCGTCAACGTCAATCCGCTTTACACCCCGCGCGAACTGGAACACCAGCTCAAGGACAGCGGCGCCGAAGCCATCATCATCCTTGAGAATTTCGCGACGACGCTGCAGCAGGTGCTGCCCAATACGCCGGTCAAGCACATCGTGGTGGCCAGCATGGGCGACATGCTCGGCGGGCTGAAGGGCATGCTGGTCAATTTCGTCGTGCGCAGCGTGAAGAAGATGGTGCCGGCGTGGGAACTGCCCAACTGCATCCGCTTCAACACCGCGCTGGAGGAGGGCGCCAAGCAGACGCTCAAGCCGACGTCCGTCGGCCCCGACGACGTGGCCTTCCTGCAATACACGGGCGGCACGACCGGCGTGTCGAAGGGTGCGACGCTGCTGCATCGGAACATCGTCGCGAACGTGTTGCAATCGGAAGCCTGGATGAACCCGGCGCTCACCAAGCCAGGCCGCGATGGCCGCATGCTGGGCGCCGACGAAGAGATCGTCACGATCACCGCGCTGCCGCTGTATCACATCTTCGCGCTGACGGTGTGTTGCCTGCTGTCGATGCGCAAGGGCGGGCTGGCGGTGCTGATCCCGAACCCGCGCGATATCCCGGGCTTCATCAAGGTGCTCAAGCAGTACCGCTTCCACATGTTCCCGGCCGTGAACACGCTCTACAACGCGCTGCTGAACAACCCCGAATTCAAGGATGTGGACTGCTCGAACCTGCGCGTGGCCAACGGTGGCGGCATGGCGGTGCAAGAGGCCGTGGCCAAGAAGTGGCTCGAGGTGACGGGGTGCCCGATCATCGAAGGCTATGGTTTGTCGGAAACCTCGCCGTCTGCCATCTGCAACCCAACGGATACCGATAAGTTCTCGGGTACCGTCGGCCTGCCGATTCCGGGCACGGAAATCGCCATCCGCGACGACGAAGGCCGCGACCTGCCGATCGGCCAGGCGGGCGAAATTTGCATCCGCGGCCCCCAGGTCATGGCTGGTTACTGGAAGCGCCCGGACGAGACCGCCAAGGTCATGTACGCCGACGGCTTCTTCAAGACCGGCGACGTCGGCGTGATGGACGAGCGCGGTTACACCAAGATCGTCGATCGCAAGAAGGACATGATTCTGGTGTCGGGCTTCAACGTGTACCCGAACGAGATCGAAGGCGTGGTGGCGATGTGCCCGGGCGTGCTGGAAGTGGCCGCCGTGGGTGTGCCGGACGTGCATTCGGGCGAGGTGGTGAAGCTGTTCGTGGTGCGTCGCGATCCGTCGCTCACGGAGCAGAAGCTGCAGGAGTTCTGCAAGGACCAGCTGACCGGCTACAAGCGCCCGAAGTTTATCGAGTTTCGCAACGAGCTGCCGAAGACCAACGTCGGCAAGATCCTGCGCCGTGAACTGCGCGACGAGGCGATGAAGAAGCGCGCCTGAGTCTGCGTCGCTGCAAAGAAAAGGCCGCGATTCGTCGCGGCTTTTTTTTGGCGCACCACAGGAACGTATGGCCGGGGTCAACCCACGTACAGGAGGATGCTGACGAACTGGCACGCACTGCCGGCCAATACGAACAGGTGCCAGATGCCGTGGAAGTGCCTCACCTTCTCGTCAAAGAGAAAGAAGGCGATACCGGCCGTATACAGCGCGCCACCGGCTACCACCCACCACAGGCCCGGTGCGGGCAGCGCTGCCGCCAGCGGCCCCATGGCAATCAGCATCAGCCAGCCCATCACCACGTAGATCAGCAGGGAAAACAGGCGCGTGCGGCGGCCGATCCAGAGTTCCTGCGCAATCCCGATGGCCGCCAGTGCCCAGTTGATGCCGAACAGCGCCCAACCCCAGGGGCCGCGCAGCGTGACCAGCGCAAACGGCGTGTAGCTCCCGGCGATCAGCAAATAGATGGCGCAATAGTCGAGGCGCTGGAACAGGCTCTTGGCCGGCCCGCGCAGGCTGTGATACAGCGTGGAGATCGTGTAGAGCAGGACGAGCGTCGTGCCGTAGACCACGGAACTGACGACCTTCCACGCGTCGTGGTGCAGGGCGGACGACGTCACCAGAACGGCCATGCCCCCGGCGGCAAGGATGGCCCCGGCCAGGTGGCTGAAGCCGTTGAAACGTTCTCCGCGATACATACGTTGATCTCCAGGAAAAGCCGGTTCTCCCTACAATGCTCCAATGCCCGGCACCGATCTCAAAATCACCCCCCAATTGTCTATTCCGGAGTCCGAGCTGGTCGAGCGCTTTGTGCGCGCAAGCGGAGCGGGTGGGCAGAACATCAACAAGGTATCGACGGCGGTGGAGTTGCGCTTTGACATCGCCCAATCGCCGTCGTTGCCGGAGGCATTGCGGGCTCGCTTGTTGGGAAAGCACGACCGCCGCTTGACCGACGAGGGCGTGATTGTGATTGATGCTCAGCGGTTTCGCACGCAAGACCGCAACCGCCAGGATGCCCGTGAACGTCTGATCGCGTTCATCGCGACGGGGCTTTCGGTGCCGAAGTCGCGGATCGCCACCAAGCCTACGCGCGCTTCCAAGACGCGCCGTCTGGAAGGCAAGCGCGCGCGCGGCGACGTCAAGCGTGGTCGCTCCGGCCGCCACTCGTGGGATTGAGCGCGTTGCTATGCGTGGTCCTTACATCAGCCGGGTATCCCGCGTTTCACGCATGCAAAGCACGCCGATCAGGCTGACCACCGCGGCCGCCGACACATACATGCCCACCCAGCTCAGGCCGCCTTGCTGAGCCAGCTTCTGCGCGATATACGGCGCAATCGACGCCCCCAGAATGCCGCCCAGGTTGTACGACACGCCGGCCCCGGTGTAGCGCACGTTGGTCGGGAACAGCTCCGGCAGCAGCGCGCCCATCGGAGCGAAGGTCACGCCCATCAGGAACAGTTCGATGATGAGGAACAGGGCCACCAGCGGTGTCTGCCCGCTCCCCAGCAGCGGCGCCATCGTGAAGCCCGACAAAATGGCGGCGATGATGCCGACGATCAGTACCGGCTTGCGCCCAAAACGGTCCGACGCCCATGCCGACAGCGGCGTCGCCAGCCCCATGAAGACCACGGCCAGGCACAGCAGACCCAGGAAGCTCGGGCGCGAGAAATGCAACGTGCCCACGCCGTACGACAGCGAAAATACCGTCGAGATATAAAACAGCGTGTAGCAGACGACCATCGCCAGTGCGCCCAGCAGCGTCGGCCACCAGTGGTGCGCCAGCAGCGTGGCGACCGGCACCTTCACGCGCTCCTGCCGATCGATGGCTGCCTGGAATGCGGGGGTCTCGGCGATCTTCAATCGCACATACAAGCCCAGCGCCACCAGCACTGCGCTGACCAGGAACGGCACGCGCCAGCCCCAGCTGCGGAACTGCTCATCGGACAGTGCGATCGCCAGCCCGAAGAAAAGACCGTTCGAAGCCAGGAAACCGACCGACGGGCCGAGCTGCGGAAACATGCCGAACCAGGCGCGTTTGCCCGCTGGTGCATTCTCCGTGGCCAGCAGCGCCGCGCCGCCCCATTCACCACCCAGGCCGATGCCCTGGCCGAAGCGCAGGATGCACAGCAGGATCGGTGCGAGCGTGCCGATGCTGTCGTACCCCGGCACGAGTCCGATCAGCGTGGTCGAAATGCCCATCACCAGCAGAGACGCCACCAGCGTCGACTTGCGCCCGATGCGATCACCAAAGTGGCCGAACAGAAACGAGCCGATCGGCCGCGCGATGAACGCGATGCCAAACGTGACGAACGCCGACAGCGCTTGTGCCGTGGCGGACCCATGCGGAAAGAACACGGGGCCGATGACCAGCGCCGCGGCTGTCGCATAGACGTAGAAATCGTAGAACTCGATAGCCGTGCCGATGAAGCTCGCAAAGACGATGCGCGAGCGGCTGGCGTCGGCGGTCCCATCCGAAGTGGCGGACGCCAGGGTTGGGGAAGTTGATGAGGACATGCTGGTCTCCGGTGAGGTTCGTGTTGTTGTCGTTATGAACCGCGTCGCGCGATGTGGTGCTGGGGCCTTGCGGTCCGGCGGCGGGTTCGATCGCAGGAGCATAGCGCGCGGCCATGCAAAAAGGCACCCGAAGGTGCCTTCCTGCGCCCGCCAAGGAGAGGGACGGCGGGCAAAACCGAAGCGTGCGTCAGAACTTGTGGCGCACACCCACTGCGACACCGACTTGGTTGTTCGAGTCAGGCGTGATGAAGTACGTCTGCGATGCGGCCGGCAGGTAGCCTACCGATGTCCCCGTCGGCGTGTAGCCAATCGAATCCCAGTTCAGCGAGCCATTGCGCGAGTACGCTGCTGTCAGGTACACGTCGGTGCGCTTCGAGAAGTTGTAGTCCGCGATGAAGTTCCACTGCTGCGGCTTGCGCGGGTTGACCGTGGTACCCGCGATCGTCGCTTCCTTGATGTTGTCGTAGTAGTACGACAGCGTCAGGCCCAGCGCAGTCGTGGCCTGGTAATTCACACCCAGCCAATAGAGATCGTCGCGGTGCGGTGTCAGGGCCGGCGTGCCAGTGCTCGGTGCGGCGGTATTGCCGTAGCGGTAACCGCCCATCACCTTGACGGGGCCGACGGTGTAGCTGGCGGCGACTGCGGCGCGCTTGTCGCGGCCGTAGTCGTTGCCCGGCGCACCACCGATCTCCTGTGCCGACAGCACCTTCACTTCGTCATATGCGACACCCAAGCCGAACGGGCCTGCGAAGTAGTTGGCGCCGATGCCGTATGCCGAGTTGGCGGTGTTGCTGCCTGCACGCTCGCCGAACGACCAGTGGCCTTCCACGGTCAGCGGGCCGAACGCACCCGTGTACTTGATCACGTTGTCTTCGCGGAAGTTCGCACCTAGCAGGCCCACCACCGGCTCCCACTGCGTGGCGTAACCGCTGGGCGAGAAGTTGGCCATCATGTCGAAGATTGTCGTGTACTGGCGGCCCAGGGTGATCTTGCCCCAGTCGCCTTGCAGCCCGACGAAGGCTTGCCGGCCGAACAGGCGGCCGCCTTGCTGCAACTTGCCGTCATCCATCGAGAAGCCCGACTCCAGAACGAACAGGCTCTTGAGCCCGCCGCCGAGGTCTTCGATGCCGCGCAAGCCCCAACGGTTGGAAGACAGGCCCCCTGCCTGCATCGCAAGGCGCGAACCGCTGCTGCCCGGAATAGCGGCACCAGCCGCCGTTACGTTCTGCTCATGGTTGACGTATTCGACGTTGGCGTCGACCACGCCGTACAGCGTCACACTCGACTGAGCCTGCGCGACACCTGCAAATGTGCCCAGCACTGCCAATGCCAGCAGCGATTTCTTCATCGGTCGGTCTCCAGATCTTTATTTATTGAGTTCAGTGGCGGGCAGACCCTCCGTTCTTGTCTTTCCGCCCCATGACTTTCAAACGAAGTCGCTGACTAATGTAGCAATGCGCTGCAGCAGTCGGTCGAAATTTGCGAACGAATGTTCGCAAACGCGCGTTTGCTGTCTGATCTCGGCAACAGGCTGTTTCCGAATTTGAAATAGATGGAGGTTGTCCGCCGTCGATTCCTTGCGGTTTCAGATGCGATCCCCGCCCTCGCAGGGTTATCCCGTACAGTACTGTTTGGTCGGCACTGTTCTGACGGTACGCAAAGTCCCGCGTCGTGTCGGCCTTACAATGGCAACTGCGCCGCACGCCACTGCCGACGGCGCCTGTACTCATGCTCGACCGTTTCCTCTCCGAATTTGACCGCGCCTTGCGCGCTGTGGCGGGCGTCACCCGCGCCAGCCGACCGAATCCTGCCGATGCCGTCATCGCCTCCGCCGCCTCCGCGGATACGGCCGATGCTATGGCCAAGCTTCCCGAGGCCGACCGCCGCCATGCCGCCGGCCTGATGCGCGTGAACCATGTCGGCGAGGTCTGCGCCCAGGCCCTGTATCAGGGGCAAGCCCTGTTTGCGCGGGATCCGGCCATCCGCGCCCAGCTTGACGAGGCCGCACGCGAAGAAGAAGACCACCTTGCTTGGTGCGCCCAGCGCTTGCAGGAACTGAACGACCGCCCCAGCCTGCTGAACCCCCTCTGGTATGCCGGCGCATTCGCGATCGGCGCGGTCGCGGGGCGCCTCGGCGACAAGATCAGCCTCGGTTTCGTTGCAGAGACCGAGCGCCAAGTCGAGCATCACCTGGACGGTCATCTCGACAAGTTGCCCGAACAGGACTCCCGCTCGCGTGCCATCGTCGCCCAGATGCGCGACGACGAAATCCGCCACGGCGATAACGCGCGCCAAGCCGGTGGCATCGACCTGCCTGCGCCCATCCGCCAGGCCATGCGCGCTGCATCGCGTGTGATGACCGCCACCGCCTACCGCATTTGACAGGCCTGTCGCGCCGCGCGGCCCGACGACAAACCGCACGCTCCTCCATTCGCCGGAGCATGACCATCAGCGCTCTGCCCGCCTCCAGCGAGGGCGCTGTTGCCTGCCGTTCTCTCACGTGGTTTCTGCATAAACCGCGCTATCTCCTTCATTTGATTGGGAAAAGTCGCGCACCGTTCTTGGGCGGGTGCGCTAAGTCATTGTTCTGATTGCAAATTTTCCGCCTCACAGGGCTGTGCAAGCCTTGACCGCCTAAAGTCGTTCCTCTAAAGTGGGAAACAGTGTCAGAAAGTGTAGTTTTGTGGTTTGAAAGGGCCGTTTGCGGGCCAGTTGACGACAAGGTGAGTGGCGAACAAGTCGCCGCGCGGAGAGAGAATCCAACGTGTTCCAGGGTGCGTCGGCGCTGACGCTGGATGCCAAAGGGCGGATGTCCATTCCGTCGCGGCACCGCGAAGCGCTTCAGCTGCAGGCCGAGGGCCGGGTGACTGTGACCAAGCACCCGGACGGTTGCCTCATGCTGTTTCCGCGCCCGGAGTGGGAGCGTTTTCGCGAGCGCATCGCTGCACTCCCGATGGAGGCCCACTGGTGGAAACGGATCTTCCTGGGTAGCGCCGCCGACGTCGAACTCGATACCGCCGGCCGCGTCCTCATCACCCCCGAACTGCGCGCGGCCGCCTCCCTTGAACGTGACGTGATGCTGCTCGGCATGGGCAGCCACTTTGAAGTCTGGGATGCCGCCACGTACACCGCGAAGGAGCAGGCCGCCATGGCGCAAGGCATGCCCGACGCCCTCAAGAATTTCTCCTTTTGATGACGCGCGATGACTACCCAAGCCAGTACGGCACTGCGCCATCAAACGGTGCTCTTAGAAGAAGCGGTCGATGCGCTTATCTGGCGCGACGACGGCATCTATATCGATGGAACCTTCGGGAGAGGCGGGCACAGCCGGCGCATCCTGGAACGGCTGGGGCCCGGCGGCAGACTTGTCGCCTTCGACAAGGACCCGGCAGCAATCACCGAAGCGGGCACCGTAGAGGATGCCCGCTTCGCTATTGAGCATGACAGCTTCGCGCAGATGGCCCAGTGCCTGGATGCGCGCGGCATTGAACGGGTGGCCGGCGTGCTGCTCGATCTCGGCATCAGTTCGCCGCAGATTGACGAAGGCGCACGTGGCTTCTCGTTCCGGATGGATGGCCCGCTCGACATGCGGATGGACACCACGCGCGGCATTACCGCAGCCCAATGGCTGGCCGAGGCTGATGAGCGCGACATTGCGAGGGTGATACGGGACTATGGGGAAGAACGGTTTGCTGTACAGATTGCAAAGGCGATTGTTGCTCGCCGGGGCCAATCCGGGGATCGAGGTCCTCTCGATCGCACATCCGAGCTTGCCGCGCTCGTGGCGCAAGCCGTCAAAACACGCGAGAAGGGCCAAGACCCTGCGACCCGCACCTTTCAAGCTTTACGGATTCACGTCAATCAAGAGCTTGCGGACCTCGAAACCGGTCTGAAGGCCGCCTTTGAACGTCTGGAACAGGGGGGACGTCTCGTCGTGATCAGCTTCCATTCGCTGGAAGACCGCATCGTCAAGCGCTTCATGCAGGCCCTGGCGCGTCCGGAGCAATCCGCCGCGCCGGAACTGCGTCGGGCGCCGCTGCGTGCGCATGAGCTGCCGACGCCGCAGTTGCGTCTGCTTGGCCGCGTGAAGCCGTCGGAGGCCGAAGTGTCGGCCAACCCACGCGCGCGCTCGGCCATCATGCGCGTGGCAGAGCGTTGCTGACGGCTGCCGACTCGCGGAGACCCACGCCATGAACCGCCTGAACATGTTCCTGCTGACTGCGCTGGTGCTGTGCGCGCTGTCACTGGTCAACGCACAGCATCAGGCGCGGCAACTGTTTGTCGCGCTGGATCGCGCGCAGGCGGAAGAAAAGCAACTGAACACCGACTGGTCGCGCCTGCAATATGAGCAGAGCGCGCTGGGCAAAAGTGCTCGCATTGCCGACATCGCGAGCAGGCAATTGAAGATGTCGCCCGCGCAGGCGGGTCGCACGCAGTATCTGCAGGGGTTTGCCGACTTGCCGGCGGGTGGAACGTCCTCCATGGCGTCTTCGGCCGCGGCCAGCGCGCCCACGGCTTCCGGAGTCCAGCCATGAGCGGCGCCCGCAAATCCAACGGCACCACGGCGCGCGCGCGCCTGGGCCAATTCTCCGCCAGCCCGGTGCTGGGCCTGCGCCTGCCGATGTGGCGCTCGAAACTGGTCGTGTTCTTGATGTTCGCGGCGTTTCTGGCGCTGATCGGCCGCGCGCTGTGGATTCAAGGCCCCGGCAACCGCTTCTACGAGGCTGAAGGCAAGAAGCGCTTCCAGCGCACGCTGGAATTGCCCGCCACGCGCGGCAAGATTCTGGACCGCAATGGTCTGGTGCTGGCCACGAGCCTGCCGGTGAAGGCCATCTGGGCCGTGCCCGAAGACGTGCCCAACAACGTGCCTGGCGAGGACATGATGAAGCTCGCCAAGCTGCTGGGCATGAGCAACAAGGAGCTTTCGGGCAAGCTCGGCGAAGACAAGGGGTTCGTTTACCTCAAGCGTCAGGTGCTGCCGGATGTGGCCGACCAGATTGCAGCACTCAAGATCGAAGGCATCTATCAGACGCGTGAGTACAAGCGCTTCTACCCGGAAGGCGAGGCGATGGCGCACATCGTCGGTTTCACGAATGTGGAAGACAAGGGCCAGGAAGGTATGGAACTGGCACGGGAGTCCGACCTTGCAGGTGCTGCCGGTCAGCGCCAGGTGATCAAGGATCGACTGGGTCGCGTGGTGGAAGACGTGGGCGTGCTCAAGGCGCCGCGTGACGGGCATGACCAGACGCTGTCGATCGACGCCAAGATCCAGTACCTAACCTTCAACGAACTGAAGGCCGCCATCGAGCGTACCCACGCCAAGGCGGCCAGCGCGATCGTGCTGGATGCTCAGACGGGCGAGGTCCTGGCGCTTGCCAACTACCCGACCTACAACCCGAACGACCGCAGCCGCCTGTCGGGCGAACAACTGCGCAACCGCGTGCTGACCGACACCTTCGAGCCGGGCTCGATGATGAAGCCGATCACCATCAGCTTGGCGCTGCAGCTCAAGCGTGTGACGCCCAACACGCTAGTGCAGACCAACGGCAAATACAGCTTCGAAGGCGCGACCATTTCCGACACCGGCAACTACGGTACGTTGACGGTCGCCCAGGTCATCCAGCACTCCAGCAACATCGGCACGACCAAGATTGCGATGACGCTCAAGCCACAGGAAATGTGGGACATGTTCACGAGCGTTGGACTGGGGCAGGCACCGAAGATCGGCTTCCCGGGCGCGGTGGCGGGGCGGCTGCGGCCGGCCAACAAATGGCGCCGCATTGAACAGGCGACGATGTCGTATGGATATGGCCTGTCGGTATCGCTGTTCCAGATCGCGCACGCCTACACCATCTTCGCGCACGATGGCGAGCTGATCCCGATCACGATGTACCGCACCAATGGGCAGCCGCCCCAGGGTGAGCGGGTGATCTCGCCGGAAGTGGCGCGGCAGGTTCGCCAGATGCTTGAGACAGTTACGGCGCCCGGGGGCACGGCCCCCCAGGCGCAAGTGATGGGCTATCGCGTCGGGGGCAAGACCGGTACGGCGTGGAAGCACACCGGACGTGGCTATGACCGTTCCAAATATCGCGCCTCGTTCATTGGTCTGGCGCCGATGTCGAACCCGCGCATCATCGTGGCGGTGAGCGTGGATGAGCCCACGGTGGGTAACCGCTATGGCGGTGGCGCGGCCGGCCCGGTGTTCTCGCAGATCGTGGGCGGCACTCTGCGCGCGTTGAACGTGCCGCCGGATTCGCCGGTGCGCCAGCTTGTGATGACGCCGGACGTGCCGGAAGAGCCCGTCGGGGGCCTGCAATGACGGTCCAGCCCACCTCCGATCGTCCGGCCATCGCGGCGCGCCTCGTGCCCGTGGTGGACTGGCTGCGCGTACAAGCGCCGGCTGGTGCCGACCTCACGAGCGACACCCGCAAGCTCAAGACCGGCGATGTGTTCGTGGCCTACGTGCTCGGCAATGTGCGTCAGCATGGCGATGGCCGTCCGCATATTCCGCAGGCGATCGAGGCTGGCGCTTCCGCCGTGCTGGCCGAAGCGCATGGCTACACGATGCCCGCAGACGCGCCCGTGCGCATCCTGCCCGTGGACGGCCTGGCGGAACTGGCCGGGCCTCTGGCCGCGCAGTGGTACGGCGTGCCGGGCCCGGAAGCGCTGCGTGTGATCGGTGTAACGGGCACCAACGGCAAGACGTCGTGTTCGCAATGGATCGCGCAGGCGCTGACCAAACACGGCGAGCGTTGCGCAGTGGTGGGTACGCTCGGCACGGGGTTTGTCGATGCGCTGGCCGTGACAGGCTTCACCACGCCGGACGCCATCCAGCTCCAGCGCAGCCTCGCCGATCTGCATCGCGCGGGCGCCCGCGCCATCGCCATGGAAGTCTCGTCGCACGGTTTGGAGCAGGGCCGCGTGGATGGCACGTGTTTCGACATCGCGGTGTTCACCAACCTGACGCAGGATCACCTCGACTACCACGGCACGATGGCCGAGTACGAACTTGCCAAGGCGCGTCTGTTCGGCTGGCCAGGCCTGCGTGCGGCGGTCATCAACCGCGACGATGCGGCCGGAGTGCGGTTGCTGCAGAACGCCCGCGCCGACATCGAGAGCATTGAATACGGCATCGACGGTGAAGCCGCTGCGCAGCACGGCGCCAAGCAATGGCTGCGCGCCAGTAACGTGCGCGCGCACCGCACGGGTACGACGTTCGACGTGGACGGCAGCTTCGGTCACGCGACCGTCCATGCACCGACTCTCGGCCTGTTCAACGTGTCGAATCTGCTGGCTGTGCTGGGCGCACTGCTGGCGGCTGGCGTGCCGTGGCCGGACGCCCTTGCGCACCTGGAAAAGCTGCAGCCGGTCAGCGGCCGCATGGAGCGTTTCGGCGGTGAAGATGGTCCGCTGGTGGTAGTGGATTACGCTCACACGCCCGACGCGCTGGAGCAGACGCTACGCGCGCTCGCACCGATTACCGAGGCGCGGGGCGGCAAGCTGTGGGCTGTGTTCGGCTGCGGCGGCGACCGCGACCCCGGCAAGCGGCCGCAGATGGGCGCCATCGCCGAGCGCCTGGCGCCGCACGTGGTGCTCACCTCCGACAACCCGCGCAGCGAAGATCCGCAGCACATTCTCGACGAGATCGCCGACGGCATGGACAACCCGCGCGCCGCCACCCAGATCGAAGACCGCGCCGCTGCCATCCTGCATGCCGTGCGGCACGCCGATGCGCTTGACGTGATCGTCGTGGCTGGCAAGGGACATGAATCGACCCAGGAGATAGCCGGTCGCAAGCGGCCGTTCTCCGACCAGGAACACGTGCGCCTGGCGCTCGCCGCCCGCGGGGTGATTGCATGAGCGCTGCGACCGTGATGATGCACGCCACCGACGCCGCCGCCTGGATGGCCGGCGCCCATCTTGCCGGCCCCGATGCAGCCATCCTGCGCGTGACGACCGACAGCCGCTCCGTGCAGCCCGGCGACCTGTTCGTCGCGCTCATCGGCGAGCGCTTCGATGCACACGACTTCCTGCCCGAAGTGGTGGCGCGTGGCGCTGCTGCCGTGCTGGTGTCACGCCCACCGGCCGCAACGCTGGATATGACCAACGTGGCCGTGCTGACCGTTGCCGATACGCGCATCGGGCTCGGGCAGCTTGCCGCCGGCTGGCGACGCCAGTTCCCGATCCCGGTCGTCGCCGTGACGGGCAGCAACGGCAAGACCACGGTCAAGGAGATGATCTCCGCGATCTTCGCGCAGGCTGTCGGCGAAGACGCCCGCCTGGCGACTGCCGGCAATTTCAACAACGACATCGGCCTGCCGCTCACGCTGTTCCGCCTGAACGCGCAACACAAGCTCGCCGTGCTCGAACTCGGCATGAACCATCCGGGCGAGACGGCCATATTGGCCGCCATTGCGCAGCCTACCGTCGCGATGATCAACAACGCCCAGCGCGAGCATCAGGAATTCATGGTCAGCGTGGAAGCCGTGGCTGAAGAACACGCCGCCGTGCTGGCCGCGTTGCCGGCCGATGGCGTAGCGGTGTATCCGCGCGACGCGGCCAACGGGGGCGAATACGCGCCGGTGTGGCAAGCCGCGGCCGGTTCGCGCCGCGTGCTCGACTTCGGCATCGAGGCCGGGGCCGTGACGGGCACTGTGGCGGACACCGCCGAGGGCCAACGCATCGACGTGCAGGCTCCGGGCCAGCGCTTCGCCATCACGCTGCCGCTGCTCGGGTTGCACAACGCACGCAATGCGCTCGCCGCGACGGCGTGCGCGCTCGCGGCCGGAGTCGCTCCTGAGGTGATCGCGCAAGCGCTGGGCAACTTTGCTCCGGTCAAGGGGCGGTTGCAGCGCAAGCAGGGCACGCACGGCGGCCTCGTCATCGACGACACGTACAACGCGAACCCGGACTCGATGCGCGCGGCGATCGATGCGCTCGCCACGCTGCCGGCGCCGCGCTGGCTGGTGCTGGGTGACATGGGCGAGGTCGGCTCGCAGGGTCCGGCATTCCACGAAGAAATCGGCGCCTATGCGCGCACGCGCGGCATCGATGCGGTGCTGGCAACCGGTGAGCTTGCGCGCCACACGGTCGACGCATTCGGCGCAGGCGCGCAGCATTTTGCGTCCGCGGAAGAGTTGATCGAACACGGCCTTGGCGCCATTGCGCCGGCCGCGACGGTATTGGTGAAGGGCTCGCGCTTCATGCGGATGGAACGCATTGTGGAAGCGCTGGTCTTGAAAGACCCGGTAGCGGATTTGCCGACCGGTTCCAACACACAACAGCAGCATTAAGGGAAGCAAGAACCCATGTTATTGGCATTGGCGCAATGGTTGCAGAACGACTACGGCTTCCTGCGCGTCTTCAACTATCTGACGTTCCGCGCCGTGATGGCATCGCTCACGGCGCTGGTGATCGGCCTCGGGTTCGGGCCGTGGGTGATCCGTCGCCTGACCGAGCTGAAGGTCGGCCAGGCTGTGCGCAGCTACGGTCCGCAAACGCATCTGGTCAAGGCCGGCACGCCCACCATGGGCGGCGTGCTGGTGCTCATCGGCATTGCCGTGTCGACGCTGCTGTGGGCCGACTGGGGCAACCGCTTCATCTGGATTGTGCTGCTCGTCACGCTCGGCTACGGCGCTGTTGGCTGGGTGGATGACTACCGCAAGGTCGTGCACCGTGACCCAAAGGGCATGTCTTCGCGTGAGAAGTTTTTCTGGCAGACCGTGATCGGTCTGTTCGCAGCGGCGTATCTGGCGTTCTCGGTGTCCGAGACGAGCAACATACGCGTGCTCGAGCTCTTCATGGAGTGGGTGCGCAGCGGCCTGTCGCTGAACCTGCCGGCCAAGTCGCACCTGATCGTGCCGTTCTTCAAAGAGATCAGCTACCCGCTCGGCGTGTTCGGTTTCATCATCCTGACGTACCTCGTGATCGTCGGCTCCAGCAATGCGGTGAACCTGACCGATGGCCTCGATGGCCTCGTCATCATGCCGGTCGTGCTGGTGGGCAGCGCGCTGGGCGTGTTCGCCTACGTGATGGGTAGCGCGGTCTACAGCAAGTACCTGCTGTTCCCGCACATTCCGGGCGCGGGTGAGCTGCTGATCTTCTGCTCGGCGATGGCCGGAGCGGGGCTTGCCTTCCTGTGGTTCAACGCGCATCCGGCGCAGGTGTTCATGGGTGATGTCGGCGCGCTGGCGCTGGGCGGGGCGCTGGGCACCATCGCCGTGATCGTGCGTCAGGAAATCGTGCTCTTCATCATGGGCGGCATCTTCGTGGCCGAAACCGTCTCGGTGATGCTGCAGGTGACGTGGTTCAAGTTCACCAAGAAGCGTTATGGCGAGGGCCGGCGCCTGTTCCGCATGGCGCCGCTGCATCACCATTTCGAGCTTTCCGGCTGGAAAGAAACGCAAGTGGTCGTGCGCTTCTGGGTCATCACCATGATGCTGGTGCTGATCGGCCTGTCGACCCTCAAGCTGCGGTGAGCACGGACATGATCGACGTGACCGAATCCATCGCCCCGGACGACGAGTTGGCAGCCACGCAGCCGGAAGCTGCCGTGGACGCCGTTGTCGCAACGCTCGATTCAGCCGAGCCGATGCCCGCCGCTGAAACCGCACAGGCGCCGCGCATGTTCGGCGAGTTCGAAGCGCCGGTGGTGCTGGTGCTCGGCCTCGGCGAATCCGGCCTCGCCATGGCACGCTGGTGTGCCCGTCATGGCGCGCGCGTGCGCGTGGCCGACACGCGCGAGGCACCGGCCAACCTGCCGGCGCTGCGCGCCCATGTGCCGGACGCAGAATTCGTGAGCGGCCCGTTTGCCGTGTCGCTGCTGGACGGTGTGACGCTGATCGCGATCAGCCCGGGCCTGTCGCCGCTGGATGGCAACGTTGCGGCGCTGCTGAACGCAGCCAATGCGCAAAGCGTGCCGGTGTGGGGCGAGATCGAATTGTTTGCCCGCGCGCTGGCCGGCCTCAAGGCCGCGCAAGGCTATGCGCCGCGCGTGCTCGCCATCACGGGGACGAACGGGAAGACCACCACCACGGCGCTCACGGGCGCCCTGGTCCAGCGCGCCGGCAAGACGGTCGGCGTGGCCGGCAACATCAGCCCGTCGGCGCTGGACAAGCTCAGCGAATGCGTCGACGCAGGCACGCTCCCTGACGTGTGGGTGCTCGAGCTTTCCAGCTTCCAGCTCGAAACCACGCACACGCTGGATGCCGATGCGGCCACCGTACTGAACATCACGCAGGACCACCTCGACTGGCACGGCACCATGGAGGCCTACGCTGCAGCGAAGGGCCGCATCTTCGGTGCCAACACCGTGCGCGTGCTGAATCGTCAGGACGCGGCCGTGATGGCATTCGCGAGCAAGAACGGCGGCGATATCACCTTCGGCATCGATGAGCCGGGCACGCCCGATGCGCTCGGGCTGCTGCGCGATGGCGGCATGCCGTGGATCGTCTTGGCCGAAGCCGATGAAGAAGATCTGCCGAAGCCCACGCGCCGCAAGAAGGGCGACAACGCGGCCGCCGCCCCGGTGCCGGTGCGCCTGAAGCGCCTGATGCCTGCCGACGCACTGCGCATCCGTGGCTTGCACAACGCGACCAACGCGATGGCTGCCCTGGCGCTGTGCCGTGCGATCGGCCTGCCCGTGAGCGCGCTGCTGCACGGCCTGCGCGACTACGCCGGCGAGCCGCATCGCGTCGAGCTGATCGCCGCGTTTGACGACATCGAATTCTTCGATGACAGCAAGGGCACCAACGTCGGCGCGACGGTGGCTGCGCTCTCGGGGTTGTCCAAGCACGTTGTGCTGATTGCCGGTGGCGATGGCAAGGGTCAGGACTTTTCGCCGCTGGCCGAGCCGGTCGCGCAGTACGCGCGCGCCGTGGTCCTCATCGGCCGCGACGCGCCGCTGATTCGTGAGGCGCTGGCCAATACCGGTGTCGCGCTGATCGATGCGCCGACGCTGGAAGCCGCCGTGCCGCAAGCTGCCGCGCAGGCGCAACCGGGCGATGCTGTGCTGCTGTCGCCGGCCTGCGCAAGCTTCGACATGTTCCGCAACTACGAACACCGCGCGCAGGTGTTCCACGAGGCCGTGGTGGCGTTGGCGGCAGACCGAGGAGTCCTCCTATGAGCGACACCCAGATCAAGCGCAGCGGCTTCATCGGCGCGACCATCGGCAATGCGTGGGGCGGGCTGCGTGATGCGGTTTCAGGCGTCAAGCCCACGCGCTCCAAGATGATGGAGTACGACCAGCCGCTGTTGTGGGTGGCGATCGTGCTGCTTGGCCTCGGGTTGGTGATGGTGTATTCGGCGTCGATCGCGTTGCCGGATTCGCCCAAGTACGCCAACTACAGCAACGGGCATTTCCTGATCCGACATATCTTCTCGCTGGTCATCGGGCTGATCGGTGCGATCGTCGCATTCCAGATTCCGGTCAAGTTCTGGGACAAATACGCACCGAAGCTCTTCATCATTGCGCTGGTCCTGCTGGTGATTGTGCTCGTGCCGCACCTCGGCAAGGGCGTGAATGGCGCGCGCCGCTGGCTGCCGCTGGGCGTCATGAATTTCCAGCCGTCCGAGCTGATGAAGCTGGCGGTGGTGCTGTACGCCGCCAACTACACCGTGCGCAAGCAGGACTGGATGCAGAGCGTGCGCAAGGGCTTCCTGCCCATGGGCGTGGCCGTGGCGTTTGTCGGCTCACTCCTGCTGTTGGAGCCGGATATGGGCGCGTTCCTGGTGATCGCGGCCGTGGCCATGGGCATCCTGTTCCTGGGCGGCGTGAACGGCAAGCTGTTCGGCGGCCTCGTGCTTACCGCGGTTTCAACCTTCTCGCTGCTGATCGTGGCGTCGCCCTGGCGGCGAGAGCGGATCTTCGCCTACCTGAACCCGTGGCAAGAGGAATACGCACAGGGGAAGGCATACCAGCTCACGCACTCGCTGATCGCTTTCGGCCGTGGCGAGTGGACCGGCGTTGGCCTGGGCGGCAGCATCGAAAAGCTGCACTACCTGCCCGAGGCGCATACCGACTTCATCCTGGCGGTGATCGGCGAAGAGCTGGGCTTCGTCGGCGTGCTGATCGTGATCCTGCTGTTCTACTGGATGGTGCGCCGCGCATTCGAGATCGGCCGCACTGCGCTGCAGCTCGACCGTACGTTCGCCGGCCTCGTTGCCAAGGGACTGGGAATCTGGATCGGCTGGCAGGCCTTCATCAACATGGGCGTGAACCTGGGCCTGCTGCCGACCAAGGGCCTGACGCTGCCGCTAGTCAGCTACGGCGGCTCCGGCATCCTGATGAACTGCGTGGCGATCGCGGTGCTGCTGCGTATCGACTATGAAAACCGCGTGCTGATGCGTGGGGGCAAGGTATGACGGCGGGCAATTCGGCCGGTCTGGCGCCGCGCACGCTCCTCGTCATGGCCGGCGGTACGGGCGGTCACATCTTCCCCGCGCTGTCGGTGGCCAAGCTGTTGGCCGCGCGTGGCTGGAAGGTGGTGTGGCTCGGCAATGCGAACGGCATGGAAGGCCAGCTTGTGCCCAAGCACGGTTTTCCGCTCGAGTCGGTGCAGTTCGGTGGTCTGCGCGGTAAGGGCCTCGTCACCAAGTTTCTGCTGCCGCTCAACCTGCTGCGTGCCTTCTGGCAGAGCCTCGGTGTGGTGCGCCGTGTGCGCCCGAACGTGGTGCTGGGCATGGGCGGCTATATCACCTTCCCGGGCGGCATGATGAGCGTGCTGCTGGGTCGCCCGCTGGTGCTGCACGAACAGAATTCGATTGCAGGGCTCGCCAACCGCGTGCTCGCGCGCGTGGCCGATCGCGTGCTGTGCGCATTTCCGAATGCGCTGGCCGGTGCTGAGTGGGTGGGCAATCCGATCCGCGCCGACCTCGCCACGCTGGCTTCGCCGCAAACGCGCTACGCCGAGCGAACCGGCCCGCTGCGCGTGCTTGTCGTGGGCGGCAGCCTGGGCGCAGCAGCGCTCAACGACGTGGTGCCCAAGGCGCTGGCGTTGCTGCCGGCCGATACGCGTCCCATCGTCATCCATCAGGCGGGCGCCAAGCAGATCGACACGCTGCGCGCCAACTATGCCGCTGCCGGTATTGACGATACGCACGCGCAGCCCGTGCCCTTTATCGACGATATGGCAGCTGCGTATGCGCACGCCGATCTCGTCATCTGCCGCGCTGGCGCCATGACCGTCTCAGAAGTGGCCGCGGCGGGTGTCGCGGCGCTGTTCGTGCCGTTCCCGCATGCCGTGGACGATCACCAGACCACCAATGCGCGCTTCCTCTCCGAACGCGGTGCGGCGCTGTTGGTGCCGCAGCAGGAACTGAGTCCGGCATCGCTGGCAGATACACTCGCGTCCCTGACGCGTGCGCAATTGGCCGATATGGCGGCTAAAGCACGTGAGCAGGCACGGCCCGAAGCGGCCGAGCGTGTCGCCGACGTGTGTGTAGCGGTGGCACGGGCATAGGGAACGAATCGATATGAAGCACATCGTCAAGAACATCCATTTTGTAGGCATCGGCGGCGCGGGCATGAGCGGCATCGCGGAGGTGCTGCTGAATCTGGGCTACCGCGTGACGGGCTCGGATCTGGGCAGCAGCGCGACCACGCAGCGTCTGGCAACGCTGGGCGCGACGATCATGCAGGGCCACGCGCCGGAACATGTGATCGGCGCCAATGCCGTGGTCGTCTCCACCGCCGTGCGCGGCGACAACCCGGAAGTGCTGGCCGCCCGCGCCAAGCGCATCCCCATCGTGCCGCGTGCAGTGATGCTGGCCGAGCTGATGCGCCTGAAGCAGGGCATTGCGATTGCCGGTACGCACGGCAAGACGACGACCACCAGTCTGGTCGCCTCCGTGCTGGCCGAGGGCGGCCTGGACCCGACGTTCGTGATCGGGGGTCGCCTCAATTCCGCGGGCGCCAACGCGCGCCTGGGCACGGGTGATTTCATCGTCGCCGAGGCCGACGAATCCGATGCGTCGTTCCTCAACCTGTTCCCCGTGATCGAAGTCATCACCAATATCGATGCCGATCACATGGACACCTACGGGCACGACTTCGCGCGCCTGAAGCAGGCGTTCATCGAATTCACGCAACGGCTGCCGTTCTACGGCATCGCCGTGCTGTGCGTGGACGACCCGAACGTGCGCGAAATCCTGCCGTTCGTCTCCAAGCCGGTCGTGCGCTACGGGTTTGCCGAAGACGCGCAGGTGCGTGCCGTCAATGCGCGCGCCGTCGATGGCCGCATGGAATTCACCGTGATCCGCCAGCTCAACGGCCATGCCGAGCCGCCGCTGTCGATCACGCTCAACCTGCCGGGCCTGCACAACGTGCAGAACGCGCTGGCCGCCATCGCCATCGCCACCGAACTGGAAGTGCCGGACGAAGCCATCGTCAAGGCGCTGGCCGAGTTCAACGGCGTGGGCCGCCGCTTCCAGCGCTACGGCGAAGTGCCGACCGCTGACGGTAAGGGTCGCTTCACGCTGATCGACGACTACGGCCATCACCCGGTCGAGATGGCGGCCACGCTGGCTGCGGCGCGCGGTGCGTTTCCCGGCCGCCGCCTCGTGCTGTCGTTCCAGCCGCACCGTTTTACCCGCACGCGCGATTGCTTCGAAGATTTCATCAAGGTGCTCGGGACCGTCGATGCGCTGTTGCTGGCCGAGGTGTATGCCGCTGGCGAGCCGCCCATCGTCGCCGCCGACGGCCGCGCCCTGACGCGTGCGCTCCGTGTGGCCAACAAGATCGAGCCGGTCTTCGTGGAACAGATTGAAGACATGCCGCAAGCGATCATCGATGCGGCGCAGGACGGCGACGTGGTGATCACCATGGGCGCCGGATCGATCGGGCAGGTGCCCGGTCAAGTTGTTGCGTTGCAGGCCCAGGCGCGCACCGGCAATGTCGTGGATCTGAACGGAGGTGCCGCAGCATGACGACCGGTCCGTTTGTTCCCAATCCGACGATCGATCCGAAGTCCCTCGGCAAGGTGGGCGTGCTCATGGGCGGTCGTTCGGCCGAGCGCGAAATCTCGCTGATGTCCGGCAACGGCGTGTTGGCTGCGCTGCGCGCGCGCGGCGTCGATGCGCACCCGTTCGACCCGGGGCTGCAGCCCGTGGCCGATCTAGCCAAGCAAGGGTTCGACCGCGTGGTGATCTCTTTGCACGGCCGCTTTGGCGAAGACGGCACGATCCAGGGCCTACTGGAGCAATTCGGCATTCCGTACACCGGCAGCGGCGTACTCGCATCTGCGCTGGCGATGGACAAGGAAGCCACCAAGCGCCAATGGCAGACCCACGGCCTGCCCACGCCCGATTTCGTGATGTTGCATGCCGGCGCCGACTGGCAAGCCGTGGCCGACCGCCTGGGCCTGCCGCTGATCGTCAAGCCCGCGCGTGAAGGTTCGTCGATCGGTCTGACCAAGGTCACGAGTGTTGGCGAGCTGCCCGCCGCCTACGAAAAGGCCGCGCGCCTGGACCGCGATGTGATGGCCGAGCAGTTCATCGAAGGCGACGAGCTGACCTGCCCGATCATCGGCGAAGGCGAAAGCGCAACCGCGCTGCCGCTCATCCGCATCGTCGCGCCGCAGGCCAACTACGACTACCAGAACAAGTACTTCACCGACGACACGCGCTACGAATGCCCGGCACCGATTGCCGTCGACGTGGCCGCGCGCGTGCAGGCGCTGGTGGTGCAGGCGTATCGCGGGCTGGGCTGCCGCGGCTGGGGTCGTGCCGACATCATGCTGCGCAAGTCCGACAACGCGCCGTTCCTGTTGGAGATGAACACGTCGCCGGGCATGACCGGCCATTCGCTGGTGCCGATGGGCGCGCGCGCCGCCGGCATCAGTTATGAAGATTTCGTGTTGCAACTGGCGGCGAGCGCGTCGCTGGAGCTGCACGCGAGCACCGATTGGAAACCCGAATAATCGACGCAACGTCAGCGAAACCGGACAACCCAACGTTATGTGGCACAACACCCGTCTCCTCAACGCCGTCGCGAGTGCGCTGTATGCGCTGCTCGCGCTTGGCGCGTTGGGCGTTGGGGCGGTCTGGCTGATGCAGCGACCGATGTTCCAGCTGCAACAGGTGCGGGTGATGCCGATGGCCGGCAGCGAGTTGCGCCACGTGAATGTGCCGAGTCTGCGCGCCAATGCGCTGCCCAAGCTGCGCGGCAATTTCTTCTCGCTGAATCTGGACGATGCACGCGCCGCGTTCGAATCGGTGCCGTGGGTGCGGCGCGCGAGCGTGCGCCGCGTGTGGCCCAACGGGCTGCTGGTGGAAGTGCAAGAGCACGAAGCGCTCGGCACCTGGGGCGGCAATGAGTCCGGCAAGCTGGTCAACACGTATGGCGAAGTCTTCGTGGCCAACCTGGCCGAAGCCGAGGACGACACGGATTTGGTGGCGCTGGCCGGCCCCGAGGGCACTGAGCAGGACGTGGTCGACAAGCTGGAGACCATGACCGAGTGGTTCAAGCCGATGAATGTCGAGCCGTTGAGCGTGACGCTCACCGACCGCTACGCCTGGCGCGCGCGGTTGTCCAACGGCACGGTCATCGAGTTGGGCCGCGAACTGAATGACGATGACCGCGCCGCGCTGGCCGCGCGTGCCCGCCGCTTTGTGCGTGCGTGGCCGGAGGTGACCAAGCGCTGGGGCGGTCAGATCGAATACGCCGATCTGCGGTATCCCAACGGATTTGCAGTTCGTGCGGCGGGTGTGCGCTTCCTGACCGATGCGCAGGCTGCGGTGCTGGCCAAGGGGGGCAAGTTACCCGGCACCGCGAGCGGCACCAGCGGTGCTGCAAAGCCGAAAGCCACGCTGGGGGGTAAGCCGGCGGCCAACAACAAAGCAACGCGAAGCACAGAGAAAACGCGATGAGCAAGGAATACAAGGATCTTCTGGTCGGGCTGGATATCGGCACCTCCAAGGTGGTGGCGGTGGTGGCCGAGCTACGCCCTGACGGCGCCTACGAGGTCATCGGTATGGGCCAGACCGAATCGAAGGGGCTCAAGAAGGGCGTAGTCGTCAATATCGAGGCGACCGTCCAGTCGATCCAGAAGGCGCTCGAAGAAGCGGAGCTGATGGCCGACTGCAAGATCGGCGAGGTCTTCACGGGCATTGCCGGCAGCCACATCCGCAGTTTCAATTCGAGCGGCATGGTGGCGATCAAGGACAAGGAGGTCACCTCCACCGATGTGGCGCGGGTGATCGAGACCGCCAAGGCCGTCAACATCCCGACCGATCAGCAAATCCTGCACATCCTGACGCAGGAATTCATCATCGACGGTCAGGAAGACGTGCGCGAGCCGATCGGCATGAGCGGTATCCGGCTCGAGGTGAAGGTGCATATCGTGACCGGCGCCGTAAGCGCGGCACAGAACATCGTCAAGTGCGTGCGGCGTTGCGGGCTGGAAGTGCACGACCTGATTCTGCAGCCGCTGGCATCAAGCCTGGCCGTGCTGACCGAAGACGAAAAGGAACTCGGCGTGGTGCTGGTGGACATCGGCAGCGGCACGACCGACATCGCCATCTTCAGCGAAGGTGCGATCCGCCACACGGCCGTGATCCCCATCGCCGGCGACCAGATCACCAACGACATCGCCATGGCCCTGCGCACGCCGACGCCGGACGCCGAGGACATCAAGATCCAGTACGGCATCGCCAAGCAGGTGCTGGCCGATCCGGACGAGATGATCGATGTGCCGGGCGTCGGCGACCGTGGCCCCCGCACATTGAGCCGTCAGGCGCTGGCCGCCGTAATCGAGCCGCGCGTGGAAGAACTCTTCTCGCTGGTGCATCAGGTGGTGCGCGAATCCGGTTACGAAGAACTGCTCTCCAGCGGCGTGGTCCTCACCGGCGGTACTGCAATGATGCCGGGCATGGTCGAGCTGGGCGAAGACATGTTCTTGAAGCCGGTGCGCGTGGGCGTACCGGAGTACCGCGGCAACCTGCACGAAGTGGTGAAGAGCCCGCGTTACGCCACGGTGATGGGCCTGCTGCAGGAGGGTCGCGTGCAGCGCGTGCGCGGCCGCAAGGTCGTGGTGCAGTCCGGATCGGCCAAACAGATCTGGACGCGCATGAAGGAATGGTTCATCGGCAACTTTTGAGCACGCATGTGCCGGGTGTTGAAGATGTGCTCCCTTGGGGGGAGCAAGTTGAGTTTCTTGTTTTGATGTTTTTTGTTCAGGAACCAGGAGTTGCGGCGGGGAGGCTGCATCGTCTGGGACTGATCACTTCTGGAGGCAATGATGGACTTCGACATGATTGAAACGGAAATGCAGGACGGCACCATCATCAAGGTGGTCGGCGTCGGCGGCGCGGGTGGGAATGCCGTGCAGCACATGATCAACCGCGGCGTGCAAGGCGTGGAATTCATCTGCATGAACACCGATGCGCAGGCGCTCAAGCGCTCGACCGCATCGCGCGTGCTGCAGCTCGGCAGCACGGGCCTGGGCGCTGGCGCCAAGCCGGAAGTCGGCAAGCACTGCGCAGAGGAAGCCCGTGAGCAGATCGCCGACGCACTGCGTGGCGCGCACATGGTCTTCATCACCGCCGGCATGGGCGGCGGTACGGGCACGGGCGCAGCACCGGTGGTTGCACAAGTCGCCAAGGAAATGGGCATCCTGACCGTGGGCGTGGTCTCCAAGCCGTTCGACTTCGAAGGCGCACGCCGCTCGAAGGTGGGTGAGCATGGCGCGAACGACCTGGAAGGGAACGTCGATTCGCTGATCGTCGTGCTGAACGAAAAGCTCTTCGAAGTCATGGGCGATGATGCCGAGATGGACAAGTGCTTCCAGTGCGCTGACGACGTGCTGCACAACGCGGTTGCCGGCATTGCGGAAATCATCAATGTCGATGGCCTGGTGAACGTCGACTTCGAAGACGTGAAGACGGTCATGGGCGAGCAAGGCAAGGCGATGATGGGCACGGCCACCGTGTCCGGCGTCGACCGTGCGCGTCTGGCCGCTGAGCAAGCCGTGGCCAGCCCGCTGCTGGAAGGCGTCGACCTGTCGGGCGCGCGTGGCGTGCTGGTCAACATCACGGCCAGCCGCTCGCTGAAGCTGTCTGAGACCAAGGAAGTGATGAACACCATCCGCAGCTATGCCGCGGAAGATGCGACCGTCATCTTCGGTACGGTCTACGACGACGCCATGGGCGACGCCCTGCGTGTGACCGTGGTGGCCACGGGTCTGGGCCGCGCTGCTCGCAACAAGCAACAACAGCCGCAGACGATGACGCTGCTGAAGACCGGCACCGACAACCAGCCGGTGGCGTTCGGCGGTGGCGCCGGTCACTCGGTGGCAGCTGCACCGGACTACAGCAACTTCGACACCCCGGCCGTGTGGCGCAGCTCGCGTGAGTCGGCGTCGGCTCACGTGGCGGCACTGCAAGAAAAGGGCGTCGACACGTACGACATTCCGGCATTCCTGCGCAAGCAGGCGGACTGATCGGGCCTGCGCAGGTTCGATAGCGCTCGCGCACGTCCGACTGCCTGGGGCACCGCACGCCGCGCGCGGTTCACGGCTCCCCTCCCGTGATCGCCGTTGTGTGATGGCCGGCCGCTCGTCAGTCGACAGCGCTCGACGAACCGGACACAGTCGTTGCCGCCGGGCAGGTTGGCCTCTGGCCGCCTCCCCGGAAGGGTTCACCCCGCCCGGCGGGTGTGTCCGTTCGTTGTGCCGCGCGCGGTGCGTTCCGAGCCAAGCGGCCTGATGGTGTTGTCTCCCAAGACCGCCCGCGTGATTCGTTCACGCGGGCGGTCTCGTTTTAAGAACCGGCTGCGCGCTCGCTCGCCAGGTTCTATGATCGCGATATCCACGCAACCGCCTCCTGACGATCATGATCCAGCCCGGTCAACCGCTTCCCGACGCAACGCTCTACGAGTTCTTTGAAGTGGAAAAGGACGGCTGCGCGCTGGGCCCCAATGCTTTCTCCGTCCAGCATCTGGCCGAGCGCAAGACGATCGTCATCTTCGGGCTGCCCGGTGCGTTCACGCCGACCTGCTCCGCGCGGCATGTGCCAGGCTACCTCGCCAACTACGACGCACTGCGCGCCAAGGGTGTCGACGAAATCTGGTGTGTGTCCGTCAACGACGCCTTTGTGATGGGCGCCTGGGCCCGCACGCAGGGCACCGACGACAAGATCCGCATGCTCGGCGACGGCAGCGCAGAGTTCACGAGCAAACTCGGCCTCGACCAGGATCTCTCCAAGCGCGGCATGGGCGTGCGTTCCCAGCGTTATGCGATGGTCGTGAAGGATGGTGTGGTAACAGCGCTACAGGTCGAAGCACCCGGACAGTTCTCCGTCAGCAGTGCCGAATCGATCCTCGCGGTACTCTGACGCCACGTCGCACACCCCACCAAATGGCGGAGTACCGCCGCCATCCCGCCCTGCTTCAAGGCTGAGGCGACGGTGGCGCCGAACCTGCGTGCCCTAACGTTGGGTCAATTCCGTGCACCCCTAACATCCCGATACAAAAGTCGTTTTGAAGGCAGGGATGTGAAAATGGTATGCTCAGGGTTATCACCTATGCGGACTGCATAGATAAAAACAATCGTACGACTTTTGTGAGTTGAGGGCGGCCATGTTGAAACAACGCACCATCAAGTCCCTCGTCAAGACCGTCGGCATCGGGCTGCACTCGGGCCGCAAGGTGACGTTGACGTTGCGCCCGGCACCCGCAGGCACCGGCATCGTGTTCACGCGTGTGGACCTCGACCCGGCCGTCGAGATTCCCGCTACCGCAAGCGCCATTGGCGACACGCGCTTGGCGTCCGTATTGCAAAAAGACGGCGCCCGCGTGTCCACCGTCGAACATTTGATGTCTGCGTGCGCGGGCTTGGGCATCGACAATCTCTATGTCGACGTCGACGCCGAAGAAATTCCGATCATGGACGGCAGCGCGGCTTCGTTCGTGTTTCTGCTGCAGTCGGCAGGCATCGAAGAGCAGGGGGCGGCCAAGCGGTTCATCCGCGTGATGAAGCCGGTGGAAATCCGCGAGGGCGACAAGCTTGCCCGGCTCGATCCCTACTTCGGCTTCAAGCTGTCGTTCACCATCGAATTCCGCCACCCGGCCGTCGATAAGACCGGCCAGACGTTCGAGATCGACTTTGCCGATACGAGCTACACGCGCGAAATCGCCCGCGCCCGTACGTTCGGTTTCGCCCACGAAGTCGAGATGCTGCGCGAGGTCGGCCTGGCGCGCGGCGGCAGCCTCGACAACGCCATCGTGCTCGACGAGCACCGCATGCTGAACAACGACGAACTGCGCTACGGCGATGAGTTCGTCCGTCACAAGATCCTCGACGCGATTGGCGACCTGTATGTGGTCGGCCACCCGCTGATCGCTGCATACACCGCGCACAAGTCGGGTCATGGCCTGAACAACGCGCTGCTGCGCGCGCTGCTGGCCGACGAAACGGCTTACGAGATGGTGACGTTCGACAAGGTGGAAGAAGCGCCGCGCGCGTTCCTGCCGCAGTTGCAACCGGCCTTCTCGTGATCGGCTGAGCGGTCGTTCGTATAAAAAAAGCGCCCTGCGGGGCGCTTTTTATTTGGGCTTCGCTGCCGGTGCAACGTGCCGCGCAACCATTTCGGCCAACGCTTGCCGAAGCGGCGAATCGGGCAGTTCATTGGCCAGGGCCGCCAGGCTGTTGACTCCAACTGCGGTCATCTTGGCGCGTTTAGGCGGCTTTTGGGTCTCTTGTGGCCATAAACTGTCATTGCCGCCCTGCGGTTGTACCCGTACACGAATTGCGGTAATCTGCGATCCCCGGCGCTGCAGACGTTCCAGCAAGGTGGGTACCACCTGCCGCAAGCGCGCCGCAGCCGCACTGTGTGCGGCGAGCAACACCAGAGTCGCTTCGCGGCTGTCGCGCGCATCGTTCTTGATGCCACCGACGGCCACCCCGCCGCCCAGACCGGGTGGCAACAGCGACAACACCTCCGCTTCCAACGACGCCAATTGCCTGGCCGCCTGCATCAGCGGGCCGACCGAACCGGCACCCGAGAGCCAATCCTGAACGGGTTTAGCCACAGGCGTCTTGAGAGCGGGATGAACAAAGATTCGCATGCCGGCATTGTAGGGCGCTTCATCGCGCTTTCGTGCCGGTGGGCAGCTTTTTTGTCCGGAAAACGAGCGATGCAGATCATCCTGATTCACCCGCGCAAGGCCGGCGCAACGCATCTGTCGAGACGCGGCGTCTTCGTGGCTATCGGCGCGGCACTGCTGGCCGTGGCGGCCCTGTCCGTCGGTGCGACGTGGCTGGCGGCCAAGCAGGGCCTGCTGCCGGGTGCAGCCGCTTCGGAAGTTGCCGGCGCGGACCCGCGTGTCACCCGCGAGAACCTCAACCTGATGGCCGCGCGCATCGGCGAAATGCAGGCGCAAATTGCGCGCCTGGATGCGCTGGGCGCCCGGGTCTCGGGCTTGGCGGGTGTGCCGCCCCGCGAGTTCGATTTCAAATCCCAGCCGAGCCGAGGCGGGCCGGCGGGTGCGTTTTCGCGGCCGATGTCGATGCCGGAAATTCAGTCCGAGCTGAATCGCCTGACGCGCTCTGCCGACCAGCGCACCGATTACCTCAGCGTGCTAGAGAGCACCCTGATGGACCGCCAGATCCACGCGAAGATGATGCCCACCGTGCGCCCGGTAGCGACGGGTTACGACTCCTCGGGGTTTGGCACGCGGATCGATCCCTTCACGGGCCGCCGCACGCAGCATGACGGCGTCGACTTTGTGGGCCCGGTTGGGACGCCCATCGTAGCGGCCGCCGGCGGCGTGGTCGTCGCCAGTGAATTCCACCACGAATACGGCAACATGATCGATATCGATCATGGCAATGGACTGAAGACGCGCTATGCCCACGCGTCCAAGGTTTTCGTGAAGGTCGGCGACATCGTGAAGGCCGGCGAGCGCATCGCCCTGATCGGCCGTACTGGCCGCGCCACAGGCCCGCACCTGCACTTCGAGGTGCACGTCAACGACGTCCCGCAGAATCCGGTGGCCTTCCTGGAGAACGCCGGCCAGCCCAAGATGGCAGCCAACAAGGCGCCGGCGAAGGTTGCAGCGGCCGATGTCGGCAAGAGCATGACCGCTGCGGGCCATTGAACCCGCCCGGGTTGCAATCAGTGGCGCCCGTCCCCAATTCAGCGTGAGTGTGTGCCTGCGCGCACGACGTTCCGCGCGGCTCTAAAGTGCGGCGTTCCTGCCACATCCCGCCGGTCTGCTGCCATCAAGCGGGTGTTTTGCACATGCTAAACTCCCGCCTTTGCGCCAACCCTTTCCGGGCCGTTGTGCTGCCTGTGTTTCGCGGTCTTTCTTGACGCGCTCCCCGGGTGGCTCGCCGGCCCTAGCCATCGATGATCACGGGCCTTCTCAAGAAGATTTTCGGCAGCCGTAACGAACGGCTGATCAAACAGTACCGCCGCAAGGTGGCGCAGATCAATGCGCTCGAGCCCAAGTTCGAAGCGCTCACGGATGCCGAGCTGCAGGCCAAGACCGAAGAATTCCGCCAACGCTTTGCCAAGGGCGAGACGCTCGACGCGCTCCTGCCCGAGGCGTTTGCCGTGTGCCGTGAGGCCAGCAAGCGTGTAATGAAGATGCGGCACTTCGACGTGCAGCTGATCGGTGGCATGGTGCTGCACGACGGCAAGATCGCCGAAATGCGCACGGGTGAAGGCAAGACGCTGACGGCTACGCTTGCTGTGTACCTGAACGCCATCTCTGGCCAGGGCGTGCACGTCGTGACGGTCAACGATTACCTGGCACAGCGCGACGCCGAATGGATGGGCCGCCTGTACAACTGGCTGGGCCTGTCGGTGGGGGTCAACCTGACCACCATGGACCACGACCAGAAGCAGGCCGCTTACGCATCGGACATCACCTACGGCACCAACAACGAGTTCGGCTTCGACTACCTGCGCGACAACATGGTGTACGACGCCGGCCAGCGCGTGCAGCGTCCGCTGAACTACGCGATCGTCGACGAGGTGGACTCCATCCTGATCGATGAAGCGCGTACCCCGCTGATTATCTCCGGCCAGGCGGAAGACCACACCGACCTCTACCGCCGCATGAACAGCATCCCGGCGCAGCTCACGCGCCAGATCGGCGAAGAGAAGTCGGATGGCACGGGCGTCGAGAAGCCGGGCGACTACTATGTCGACGAAAAATCGCACCAGGTCTATCTGACCGAATCCGGTCACGAGAAGGCCGAGCAGATCCTGCTGCAGGCCGGTTTGATCGGCGAGGGCGAATCGCTCTACGCGCCGCAGAACATCACGCTGATGCATCACCTGTACGCCGCCCTGCGCGCGCACAGCCTGTTCTTCCGCGATCAGCACTACGTGGTGCAGAACGGTGAGGTGGTGATCGTCGATGAATTCACAGGCCGGCTGATGGCGGGCCGTCGCTGGTCCGACGGTCTGCACCAGGCGGTGGAAGCCAAGGAAGGCGTGCAGATCCAGCAGGAAAACCAGACGCTGGCGACCATCACGTTCCAGAACTACTTCCGCATGTACAACAAGCTGTCGGGCATGACAGGTACGGCGGACACGGAGGCGTACGAATTCCAGGAGATCTACGGCCTGGAAACCGTGGTGATCCCGACCAACCGCACGCCGCAGCGCAAGGACTTGCAGGATCAGATCTACAAGACTTCGAAGGAGCGCTACGACGCCGTCATTCGCGACATTCGCGATTGCTACGAGCGCGGCCAGCCGGTGCTGGTGGGCACGACGTCCATCGAGAATTCCGAACTGCTGTCGAACCTGCTGAACCAAGGGAAGCTGCCGCATCAGGTGCTCAACGCCAAGCAGCACGAGCGCGAAGCCGCGATCATTGCGGAAGCAGGCCGCCCCAAGGCGATTACCATTGCGACGAACATGGCCGGCCGCGGTACCGACATCGTGCTGGGCGGCAACGTGGAGAAGCAAGCGGGCTTCGTAATGGCCGACGCGTCGCTCTCCGACGAAGAAAAGGCCGCGCGCGTGAAGCAGTTGCAGGACGAATGGCAATCGCTGCACGAGCAGGTGAAGGCGGCGGGCGGTCTGCACATCATCGGCACCGAGCGCCACGAGTCGCGCCGGATCGACAACCAGTTGCGCGGCCGTGCTGGCCGTCAGGGCGACCCCGGTTCGTCGCGCTTCTATCTGTCGCTGGACGATCAACTGCTGCGCATTTTCGCGGGTGACCGCGTGCGCGCGATCATGGATCGCCTGAAGATGCCCGAAGGCGAGCCGATCGAAGCCGGCATCGTCACACGCTCCATCGAATCGGCGCAGCGCAAGGTCGAAGGCCGCAACTTCGACATCCGCAAGCAGCTGCTGCAATACGACGACGTTTCCAACGACCAGCGCAAGGAACTCTACAAGCTGCGTAACGAGATTCTCGAAGCGCAGGATGTGGGCGATCTCGTCAAGAACCTGCGTGAATCCGTGTTCACCGAGCTGTTCCGCACGTACGTGCCGGCGGAGACCATGGAAGAGCAGTGGGATGTTGCCGGTCTGGAAAAGACGCTGCGTGAAGACTGGGGCGTGGATCAGCCGCTGGTGAAGACGCTGGAAGCCGCCCAGTCGATCGAAGACGAAGACCTGCTCAAGATGGTGCTGGACGCCGCTGAAGCGGTGTACGAAGGCAAGGTGGCGCAGGTTGGCCGTGAGTCCTTCGCCGGCTTCGAGCGTTCGGTGATGCTGCAAAGCCTCGACACGCACTGGCGTGAGCACCTGGCGGCGCTCGACATGCTGCGTCAGGGTATCCACCTGCGCGGCTATGCGCAGAAGGACCCGAAGCAGGAGTACAAGCGCGAGTCGTTCGAACTCTTCGGCCGCCTGCTCGACACCATCCGCAACGAGGTCACGCGTATTGTCTTCACGGTGCGCATCCAGTCGCAGGAAGAGCTGGAGCAAGCCTCCGAACAGATCGAAGAAGATCTTTCCGCGCTAAGCAACGTGCAGTACAAGCACGACGAGTTCAGCGAACTCGCCGAAGTGGCTGCCGGCGATGCCGAGATTCATGGCGCAACGCCGGCCATGGCCGCACCGCGATCGGTGGCATCGGCTGCTGCCGCCGCACTCGCCGGCGAAGTGCCGAAGGTTGGCCGCAACGACCCGTGCCCATGCGGTTCGGGCAAGAAGTACAAGCAGTGCCACGGCAAACTCGCCTGACGCTGCTTCGCTCCGTTTTCTGTTGATTCACGATGCCCGCACTGCGGGCATCCTCATTTGAAAGGTGTGCTCCATGGCTGTGAATCTCGTCGCCCCCGCCGCTGACTCCCTGTTGCCGATCGACGGCGTGGACCTCGGCTGGGCCGAGGCCGGTGTGCGCAAGGCCAATCGCAAGGACGTGCTGCTGGTTCGTATCGCCGAGGGCGCGACGGTGGCCGGTGTGTTCACGCAGAACCGTTTCTGCGCGGCACCAGTGCAGGTGTGCCGCGAGCATTTGGCGAGTGGCAAGGGCGCACGTGCGATCGTCGTGAACACGGGCAATGCGAACGCCGGTACCGGCGCACCTGGCCTCGCGCATGCGCGCCAGACCTGCGATGCCGTGGCCCAGCTGCTGGGCGTGTCGCCGGAGCAGGTGCTGCCGTTTTCCACGGGCGTGATCCTGGAGCCGCTGCCAGTCGACCGCATCATCGCCGGACTGCCTGCTGCTGAGGCGAACGCCAAGCCGGACAACTGGCTGGCCGCCGCCGAGGCCATCATGACCACCGACACCGTACCCAAGGCAGCGTCGGCCACGTGCACGTTGTCGGGCAAGACCGTGCGCATGTCGGGCATCAGCAAGGGTGCGGGCATGATCCGTCCGAACATGGCGACGATGCTCGGCTTCATCGCGACCGATGCCAATGTGGATGACGCGGTGCTTCAAGGGCTGGTGCGCCATGCCGCCGATCACTCGTTCAACAGCGTGACGGTGGACGGCGATACCTCGACCAACGACTCGTTCGTCGTCATCGCCACGGGCCGGGCGGGCACGCCGTGCATCGATTCGGAATCGCACCCCGACTACGCCGCGCTGCGCGATGCGCTGACGGGTCTTGCACAAGAGTTGGCGCAGAAGATCGTGCGCGACGGCGAAGGTGCGACGAAGTTCATGACCATCCAGGTCGAGGGCGGCCGCAACGTCGAGGAGTGCCGCTTGATCGCTTACGCGGTCGCGCACTCACCGTTGGTCAAGACCGCGTTCTATGCGTCGGATCCCAATTTGGGCCGCATCCTGGCGGCTGTCGGCTACGCCGGGGTGACGGATCTCGATGTGAACGGCGTCAACCTGTGGCTCGACGACGTATGGGTCGCGCGTGACGGTGGCCGCAATCCCGAGTACCGCGAAGAAGACGGTCAGCGCGTGATGAAGCAGGCGGAGATCACCGTGCGTATCGCGCTCGGTCGCGGCGACGCCAGCGCCACCGTGTGGACGTGCGATTTCTCGCACGACTACGTGTCGATCAACGCGGACTACCGTTCGTAATCCGGAGTCCGCTGCCATGTCGTCCGATCTTTCCGCACGGCTCGACCGCTTTCTCGGGCGGCTTGAGCAATGGCTGCCGCCTGAACTGACCGAAGCTGACTGGAACGAGGCTGTTGCCTTTCGCTGGCGCAAACGCCAGAGCTTGTTCGGCAACATCGGCTATCTCGCGCCGATCCGGCAACTGCCGCCGATCCATCTGAGCGATCTGCACAACATCGAGCGCCAGAAAGACGCCATCGTCGCCAACACGCGTCAGTTCGTGCGCAAGTTGCCGGCCAACAACGTGCTGCTGACGGGCGCGCGGGGCACCGGCAAGTCGTCGCTCATCAAGGCGTGCCTGAACGAGTTCGTGAAGGACGGCCTGCGCCTGGTCGAAGTCGACAAGGACGATCTGGCGGACCTGGGCGATATCGTCGAGCGCCTCTCGGCGCGCCCGGAGCGCTTCGCGATCTTCTGCGATGACCTCTCGTTTGAAGAGGGTGAATCCGGCTACAAGGCGCTGAAGTCTGCGCTGGACGGTTCGGTGGCGACGCAGTCGGACAACGTGCTGATCTACGCGACGTCCAACCGGCGCCATCTGTTGCCGGAATACATGAAGGACAACGAGACCTACCAGCACACATCGGATGGCGAAATCCATCCGGGCGAGGTCGTAGAAGAGAAGATCTCGCTGTCGGAGCGCTTCGGGCTGTGGCTGTCGTTCTACCCGCCCAAGCAGGACGAATACCTGACCATCGTCGGCCACTGGCTCAAGCATTTCGGCTGCAGCGACGAGGACATCGCCGCTGCGCGTGGCGACGCGCTGGTTTGGGCGCTCGAGCGTGGGTCGCGCTCTGGGCGGGTGGCATGGCAGTTCGCCCGCGACTGGGGCGGCAAGCATGGACGGCAGCATGTCGACTGACAATCTGGTGCAAGTGCCACCGACACACACGCCTGACGGCCGCAAGATCACCGAAGTGGCCGTCGGTGTGCTGGTGCAGCCAGACGGCCAGTTCTTGCTGGCGCAGCGTCCAGAGGGGAAGCCGTATGCGGGCTACTGGGAATTCCCGGGCGGCAAGCTTGAAGCGGGCGAATCGGTCGAGGCCGCGCTCACGCGTGAGCTGAAGGAAGAGCTGGACGTCACGTTGCGCACCTGCGTGCCGTGGCACACCATCGAGCACGACTACCCGCACGCATACGTGCGCCTGCACTTCTGCAAGGTCACGGCCTGGGACGGCACGTTGCGGGCGTTGGAAGGCCAGGATTTCGCTTGGCAGACGTTGCCGATCAGCGTGGATCCGGTGTTGCCGGCAACGTTGCCCGTCTTCGAATGGATGCGCGAGGAAGCGACGGCTAGTTGAGCCTGCCGCTCGTATCGTTGCCCGGCGCGTCGGGCAGATCGTCTTCTTCGACTACGGGGATGGTGTACTGCTCCGCGGCCCAGGCACCCAGGTCGATCTGCTTGCAGCGCTCAGAGCAGAAGGGGCGATAGCGGCTCTCCGGCACCCAAGGCACAGGCTTGCCGCAGCTGGGACATTTGACGGTCTTCACATTCATGATGCGGCTCAGAAATTACAGAGCTTCAGCTGGAACGGGATATCCGCATCGACCGGCTTGGGTCGCAGGTCGCCATCCTGCTGGGTAAAACGCACCCAGAGCATGTATTTGTTGGCGCTGATTTCGGGAATGAACCCCAGCGCCGACTCATCCAGGCGCACCTGCATCAGCTGGTACACGCGGCCCGACAGCATCTGCTGATAGCTCCCAGCGTTAGCAATCACCTTGCCACTCTGGCCCGACTCGCGCAGCAGCCGCAGCACGATCATCGTGGCGTCGCGCAGCGGTACCAGCGGTTGGGCCCATTTGACGATATCGGCACGGCGGCGCTCGGCGGGATGATGCTGCCATGCAAAATACGCTGGCAGATCAAATTCACATGTCCCACCTGGAATGATGGCGCGGCTGCGGATGCTCGTCAGCCACTCGTTGTCGGCAATCAGCTGGCCGGCCTTGCCATGAGTGGCAGTGAGATTGCCCGAGGCCGTTTCCAATTCGCTGATGACGGCATCGAGCGCGTCTTGGTCGATCTGCGGATTGGCGCGCAGGGCGGTGAGCGTCTGGCGCTGGCGATCGAGTTCTTTCAGCAGATCGGATTTGAGGTCGGCACGCCCGGCCACGTCGACCACTTCGAACAGCGTGGTCAGTGCCACGTGGTGTTGCAGCGGGTGCTCCTGCACGAGAAAGAAATCCAGCCGCTCGAACAGGTCTTCGAGGCGCAGCAGCGTCCGAATGCGTTCGTTGAAGGGATATTCGTACAGGATCAAAACTTGGGTGCCCAGTGTACTGGCCTGCTGGCATATGCGGCCCCGAAGCCCATTTGGCCTCGATCTGCCCGCATTCTATGCGAGACCCTCGTTCATCACAATGCAAAGGGATGTGACCGCAACTTTCAGTGTGTTTCAGTTCGACCGGTAGGTTGGGTCCAGACGGTCGATCTGCGGCAGGAGGTCGGCCAGCGTGCCGCTGTTGTCGATCACGTCGTCGGCGGCGGCGAGGCGGGCTTCGCGTGAAGCCTGGCGGGCGATGATGGCTTCCACCTGCGCGCGGGGCAGCCCGTTCCTTGCCATCACGCGGGCGATCTGCGTGTCAACGGGGCAGTCGACCACCAGAATGCGATCGACCAGCGAGCGCCAGCTGTGATGCCCGGCCAAGGATTCCACCAGCAGCGGGACGACGTAGACGAGGTACGGATGCGCGCCCGATGCCTGCGCAGCGGCCCCGCGCGACAGCGCAATCTCGCGGATGAGCGGATGCGTGATCTGCTCCAGTCGCGATTTGGCCGTAGCGTCCGAAAAGGCGAGGGCGCGCATGGCGTCGCGGTCCATGGCGCCGTCACTGCGTAAGATGCCGGCGCCGAACGTTTCGACCAGCTTGGGGATGGCGGCGCCGCCCGGTGCGGTGATCTCGTGGGCGATGGCGTCGGTGTCGACAATGGCGGCGCCGCGCTCCGCAAGGCGGTCTGCCACGTAGCTCTTGCCGCTGCCGATGCCGCCGGTCAGGCCGATCACGCGCATGCTGACGATGCTCTTATGGCGCTAGCAGCGGACCGAGGCCCGCCATCACCAGCAATTGCGGGCCGGCCAGCAGTGCGATCACGCCGGCCCCGGCAATGAACGGCCCGAACGAGAACGGCGATTCGCTCTTCGCGCCGCGCGCAATGCGCACGAGCCCAAACACCAGCCCCACGACCGACGACAGCAGCACCAGCAGCGGCAGCGCCTGCCAGCCGAACCACGCGCCGAGCGCCGCCATCAACTTGAAGTCGCCGTAGCCCATACCTTCACGGCCGCGCAAGAGCTTGTAGGCCCAATAGATCGACCACAGGAACAGGTAGCCGGCCATCGCGCCGATCACCGCATCCTGCAGGTGCGTGAACATGCCAAACAGGTTCACGCCCAGCCCCAGCCAGAGCAGCGGCTGGGTGATCGCGTCGGGCAACAGCTGCGTGTCGGCGTCGATCATTGTGCCGGCGATCAGGAACCACAGCAGCACCGCCGATGCGACCGCTACCCACGTGGGGCCGAAGTGCCAAAGGCAGGCCGCCGTCAGCAGACCGGTGACCAGTTCCACAGCGGGATAGCGCCAAGAGATGGGCGTTTTGCACGCGCTGCAACGGCCACGCAGCGCAAGCCAGCTCAGCACGGGGATGTTTTCGATCGCCTTGATCTGATGGCCGCACGACGGGCACGCCGAGCGCGGCACGATCAGGTTGTATGCCTCCGGGTGAGGCAACGGTTCTTCGCGCAACTCGGCAATATAGTTGGCTTCCTCCCGCTCGATCATGCGTGGCAGGCGGTGAATCACCACGTTGAGAAAGCTGCCGACCAGCAAGCCGACAAGCCCGCCGGTCGCAATCACAAACCACGCCGGTAATTGCGCCAGCGTGGGGATGACAAACAACTCCGGCATCAGACCACCTGACCCAGCTTGAAGATCGGCAAATACATCGCAACGACCATGCCACCGATCAGCACGCCCAGAATCACAATGATGATCGGCTCCATCAGCGTAGAAATGTTCGCCACCGCTTCATCCACTTCGCGCTCGTAAAACTCGGCCACCTTCAACAGCATGTTGTCCAACGCGCCGGATTCCTCGCCGATCTGCGTCATCTGCAGCACCATGTTGTCGAACACGTGCGTGGCCTGCATGGCGTTTGTCAGGCTGGTACCGATACGCACGGCTTGCTGAATTTCCAAGGTGGCATCGTGGTAGGTCCAGTTGCCTGCGGCACCCGCGACGGATTCCATCGATTCCACCAGCGGTGTGCCCGCGGCGAACATTGTCGCCAGCGTGCGCGTCCAACGCGCAATCGTTGCCTTGCGGATAATGTCACCAAAGATAGGAATCCGTAAAATCCATCGATGCGTGGAGCGCTGGACGTTTTCCGAGCGCTTGAACGCCCGGACGAAGAGCGTAATGGCAACGATGGGCGCGAAGACAATGATGTACCACCACTGCACGAAGAAGTCGGAGATGCCCATCACGAACAACGTCGGAGCGGGAAGCGTGGCGCCAAAGCTTGAAAACACGCTTTTGAACGAGGGCACTACGAATACCATCAGCACCACCGTCACAAGGAAGGCCACCGTCAGCACCGAAATCGGGTAAATCATCGCCGACTTGATCTGCGCCTTCAGCGCGATCGATTTTTCCATGTAAAGCGAAAGCCGCTCGAGCAGGGCGTCCAGAATACCGCCCTGTTCGCCCGCGTCGATCAGGTTGCAATACAGCGTGTCGAAGTACTTCGGGTGACGACGGAAGGCTTGCGCCATGCTGCTGCCCGATTCGATATCGACGCGGATTTCCGTCAGCAGCTGCGTGAAGTTCGGGTTGGCGTGGCCCTTTGCGATGATGTCGATCGACTGCAGCAGCGGCACGCCGGCCTTCAGCATGGTCGACAGCTGGCGCGTGAAGTAGGCGATGTCCTTCGGCGTGATCTTCTTGCCGCGGGCCGCGCGGCGGCGCTTGGATTTGGTGATCGACAGGCCTTGCTTGCGCAGGATGGCATTCACCTCGGTGATGCTCTCGGCGCGCATCTCGCCCTTGAAGATCTTGCCTTTCCGATCTTTGCCTTCCCACTCGAAGATGTACTGCGTGGGCGCCTTGGTCTTGGCGGTCTTTCGTGCCGGCGCGGCAGCGCGGTTTGCGGCAGGTGCTCGTGTGGCCATGGTTGGTTCCTACCCCCCGGTATGGGAACGATTGATCGAGAAGGTTATTGGTTCGTTGTGGCCAGCACTTCCTCTAGGGAAGTCAGCCCCTGCTTCACTTTTCGCAAGCCGGATTCGCGCAGCGACAGCACGCCTTCCTTGCGCGCTTGCTCGGCGATCTGCAGCGCCGTACCGTGTGTGAGAATGATTTCCTGGATCGCTTCCGTAATCGGCATGACCTGGTAGATGCCGACCCGTCCCTTGTAGCCGCTGCCGTTGCAGATCTCGCAGCCGACCGGGTGATACGGCTGCCATGAGCCGTCTAGATCGGCGTCGGTAAAGCCTGCATCGAGCAGCGTTTCCTTGGGCAGCGGACCGGGCTTCTTGCATTCCTTGCACAGCCGTCGCGCCAACCGCTGTGCCGTGATCAAGAGCACCGACGACGCGATGTTGAATGGCGCAACCCCCATGTTCATCAAGCGGGTCAGCGTGGTCGGCGCGTCGTTGGTGTGCAGCGTGGAAAACACCAAGTGACCGGTCTGCGCGGCCTTGATCGAGATATCGGCCGTTTCCAGATCCCGGATTTCGCCCACCATGATGATGTCCGGATCCTGCCGCAGGAACGACTTCAGCGCTGCCGCAAACGTCAGCCCCGCCTTGTCGTTCACGTTGACCTGGTTGATGCCGGGCAACTGGATTTCAGCGGGGTCTTCGGCGGTCGAGATATTGATGTCGCCCTGGTTCAGCCGGTTCAGGAAGGTGTACAGCGACACCGTTTTGCCTGAGCCCGTCGGGCCGGTCACCAGCACCATCCCGTACGGGCGCTTGATCACGTCGAGCAGCAGCTGCTTCTGCTCCGGCTCGTAGCCGAGCTGGTCGATATCGAGCCGCTCGGTTGACGACTCCAGAATCCGGATCACGATCTTCTCGCCGAACAGCGTCGGCAGCGTCGATACACGGAAGTCGATGGCGCGCTCGATGGTCTCTTTATTGTCCTTGTCCTTGCGGTCTTTCGGGACAGTGATCAGCAGCTTCATGCGGCCGTCTTGCGGCACACGCTTTTCCGAGATGTCGAGGCGCGACAGCACCTTGATGCGGGTCGCGATCTTGTCGCGGATGTCCAGCGGCGGTTGCGCGACCTGCGCGAGGATGCCGTCAATACGGAAGCGCACGCGGTAAAACGTTTCAAACGGCTCGAAATGCAAGTCCGACGCGCCGCGCAACAGGGCTTCGGTAAAGAGCTTCTGCAGGAAGCGCACCACGGGGGCATCGTCGATGCCGTCGGGCGTGGTACGACGGGTAGCAGCAGCGGCGCCCGGGTCGTACTCGATCTGCGTGGCTTCCTGCTTGGGGAAGAGCGACTTGATCTCGGCCGGCGCCTCGTTGGCGAGGCTCAGTTGGCGCACCAGCTTGTCGTGCTCGACGACGACCGTTTCAATGGCCACGTTCATCTTCTGACGCAGCTCTTCGATCGGCTTGGGATCGCTCGGGTCTGACGTGGCGAGGATGAGGCGGTTTTCGCGGCGGCCCAGCGGCAACAGGCGCAACTGGGCAAAGTGCTTGTTGGCTGACAGCACGGCCGGCACAGTGTCGAGCTTGTATTGCGCAAGGTCGAGCAGCGGCATCTGATACTTGCCGGCAACGAACACGGCAAGGTCGTGCGCACTCATGATCCCGCTGCCCACCAGTTCGTCGATCAGTTGCGTGCGCTTTTCACGCGCGCTCTGTTCGAGCTGAGTGAGTAGCGTCGGCGCGATCCGCCGGCTCTGCGCTAGAGCGAGTCCGAGTGTCATGAGTCCAGTCCGTCAGGCTGAAGCTGACCATTTCAGCGCGCGCCGGGCCCCACCGCCTCCAGCGCTCGCTCGCCCCCCAAGGCGATTGTTCTAGGTTCTGCAACCGGTACCCCACCCATTCGTGGGGGGTGGTGCCCGGAACCGGGGCAGTTTGCCGACCGCCCCTGCATTTGTAAAGCGCACATCAAAGCGCAGCTTGCATTTGTGCCACATCGGCAGAAAACCGCTCCAACTGTAGCGTCGGACGCGGGTGTGGCGTTAACTGCGCTTGGGTTGTTGCGGCTGATGCAGCCGTACCCTGCGAATCGACTGGTTGTCCATCTGGACGATATCCATCACGCAATTCGCGATCTTCACGCTGACTGTCGCCTCCGGAATCTCTTCCAGCACTTCCAATAACAGTCCGTTGAGCGTCTTCGGTCCGTCGGTCGGCAGGCTCAGGTCCAGGCGGCGGTTCAAATCACGCAACGACATCCCCGCGTCCGCAAGATAGGTGCCTTCCTTGTCCCAGGCCAGCTTGCCGGCATTGGGCAGCGTGGTGGTGAACTCGCCGATCATCTCTTCGATGATGTCTTCGAGGGTCACCAGCCCCAGCATGTCGCCGTATTCATTGACGATCAGGCCGAGGCGGCGGCGGTTCTCCTGAAAGTACTGTAGTTGGCGGAAAACGGGCGTGCCGCTCGGTACGAAATAGGGCTCGGCCAGCAAGCTGCGGAAATCGTCGTGCGTGAGGTCGGTGTGTCCGAGCAGCGACAGCGCCTTGCGCACGTGCAGGATGCCGATCACCTGATCGCTGTCCTGCTCGAACACCGGCAACTTGTTGTGATAGCAGGTCTCGAGCTGCTGGATGACCTCTTCGATCGGGCGCGACAGATCGAGCGATTCCACCCGCGCGCGCGGCGTCATCACGTCGTCCACGGTGATGGCGTCCAGGTCGAACAGGTTGAGCAGGATACTGCGGTGCTTGTGCGGGATGAAGTTGCCGGATTCCAGCACCAGCGTGCGCAGTTCCTCGGTCGACATGCGCTGTTCCGGCGCCTTGCGCGTATTGATGCGCACCAGCCGCAGAACCCCCATGGCAAACGCGTTGACCACCGCGACCAGCGGCGTCGAAACCTGCATCAGGGGCTTGATGATGAAGCTGGCGGGAAACGCAACGCGTTCGGGGTAAGTCGCGCCCACGATCTTCGGGGCGATCTCGGCGAACACGATGATCAAAAACGCGACGATGGCTGTGGCAATCGACAGCGTGGTTCCGTTGTTGCCGAAGTAGTGGATCGCCAAGGTGGTGATCAGCACCGGCACGGCGGTATTGATCAGGTTGTTGCCGATCAGGATGAGCGAGAGCAGCTTGTCGGTCTGACCAAGCAATTGCTGCGTATTGCGCGCGCCGGATACGTTGGACTTTGCAAGATGGCGCAGGCGATGGCGATTGAGCGCCATCATCGCGGTTTCGGAAATCGAGAAGAAGGCGGAGCAACACAACAGCAGCACGACGGCGCCGATTTGTGCCCAGAGCGGCCAAGAGTCCAAAGCGGGAGAGGGAGGACGGCGAAGCGCCCACTATAACAGAGGGGTTTGGCGCTTCTGCGCACGCGGCCGTTGGTTGCGCGGACAGCGCAACACCCCGCTGAACTGAGCGGTCGATGCCGAAAAAAGCTTGGAATTGCTGTGCGGCGATGCTGAAAACCGTGCCGCAGAAATGATTGGAATACGAGAAACTGGTCGGGGTGAGAGGATTCGAACCTCCGGCCTCTACGTCCCGAACGTAGCGCTCTACCAGGCTAAGCTACACCCCGATGCTTCTTCGCAGATCTCGTGCGTGTCAGGACTGACGTTGCAGCGAGAAAGCACACAAGTCTATCAGCGTCTGACGGAAAAGGGAAGGGGGTAATGCGTTTGCTGCAGCTTCGGCTGCTGCGGCTTCGCGCTCGGCGGCCTGACGCGTGTACTCCAGCGCGCCAGAAGCCTGGATCGCAGCGAAGATGGCGTCGAAATGTTCCGTGCCGCCTTGCTCGATGGCCTGGCGCACCAGCGCGCGCTGCTCTTCCGTGCCGTTCGATAGCAGATGGATCAGCGGCAGCGTCGGCTTGCCTTCGCGCAGGTCGTCACCGGCGTTCTTGCCCATCTGGTCGGCGGTGGAGGTGTAGTCGAGCAGGTCGTCGATGATCTGGAACGCGGTGCCGATGCGGCGGCCGTATTCAGCAGCGGCTTCTTCAATGGCGGCGCCCGCGCCCGAGAGCACCGCGCCGATCTGGGCGGCTGCCTCGAACAGTTTGGCGGTCTTGTAGCGGATGACCTGCAGGTAACGCTCTTCCGTCACGTCCGGGTCGTGCATGTTCAGCAGTTGCAGAACTTCGCCTTCGGAAATGATGTTGGTTGCGTCGGCCAGGATCTGCATGATGCGCATGCTGTTCGCCTGCACCATCATCTGGAAGGCGCGCGAGTACAGGAAGTCGCCCACCAGCACGCTGGCCGCATTGCCGAACACGGCGTTGGCGGTCTTGCGGCCGCGGCGCAGGTCCGATTCGTCAACCACGTCGTCGTGCAGCAGCGTGGCGGTGTGGATGAACTCGACCACGGCGGCCAGCTCATGCTGATGTTCACCCTTGTAGCCCAGCGCATTCGCCACCAGCAGCAGGATGACCGGACGCAGGCGCTTGCCACCCGCGCTGATGATGTACTCGCCAATCTGGTTGATCAGTACCACCTCCGAGCCAAGGCGGCGGCGGATCACGGCATCGACGGCGCGCATGTCTTCAGCGACAGGGGCGAGCAGGACGGAGGCGGAGGACTGGGTCAAGGCGAATTCCGACAGAAAACGTGTGGCTGATGGTCGACTTGCGCGCGGACAAACAGCGCAAAAAACCGCGAGATTATAGAGCAACAAGCCGGTTTGCCCGATGGTTGGGCGCCCCAGGCTTGACGTGGCGGGCCGTTGCGCAGGCGCAGCACACGTGCCAGGGTATTAGTCTTTGATTTGCTTGGGTTTTTCTTGTATAGTTGCGAGTTCTCTGTGTCCGTTGTCCGCGCATGTGGGCGGCGAGTGGCACAAGAGTCACGTTTTAGTTCTTTTATCGAGGTCCGACAATGTACGCGGTCGTAAAAACCGGCGGTAAGCAATACAAGGTTGCTGCTGGCGAAAAACTGAAAGTAGAACAGATACCGGCGGACGTTGGCGCAGAAATCACGCTTGACCAGGTGCTCGCAGTGGGCGCCGGCGACCAACTCAAGGTTGGTGCGCCGCTGGTGAGCGGGGCTGCCGTCAAAGCCACCGTCATCTCCCACGGTCGTCACGACAAAGTGCACATCTTCAAGATGCGCCGTCGTAAGCACTATCAAAAGCGCCAAGGGCATCGTCAAAATTACACCGAGTTGCGTATCGACTCGATCGTGGCCTAAGGCTGCGTCGTCTACGTAACCGGATAGGAGTTCAGTCATGGCACAGAAAAAAGGCGGCGGTTCCACACGGAACGGCCGCGATTCCGAGTCGAAGCGCCTGGGCGTGAAGGTGTACGGCGGTCAAGCCATCAACGCTGGCGGTATCATCGTCCGCCAACGCGGCACCCGCACGCACGCTGGCGTGAACGTGGGCATGGGCAAGGACCACACCCTCTTCGCGCTGGTCGATGGCCACGTGAAGTTCGCCACCCGCGGCGAAGGCAAGAAGCAGTTCGTCGACGTTGTTCCGGCGGCCTGATTCAGCCTTGTAGTAGAAAGGCCCCGCACCCGTGCGGGGCTTTTTCGTTTCTGGCTGCTAACAAAACGCGACCTTGATCCTGGGCGGTACGCAGCTTCTTGGTGCGTGTTTCCAGGCGCGTTCTGTTAGCAATGGCGCGAGTCGCGCCGATTTCTTTTTTTACCTGCCGTGCGCACGCCGCACGGGCGGAGACCTCCATGAAGTTCATCGACGAAGCCCGCATTGAAGTGATCGCTGGTGACGGCGGCAACGGCAGCGCCTCGATGCGCCGCGAGAAATTCGTCCCGTTCGGCGGGCCGGATGGCGGCGACGGCGGGCGGGGCGGCAGCGTGTGGGCCGTGGCTGACCGCAACATCAACACCCTCATCGACTACCGCTTCGCCAAGAAGCATCTGGCGCGCAACGGCGAAAACGGCCGGGGAGCCGACTGCTACGGCGCTGCAGGCGAGGACATCACGCTGCGCATGCCCGTGGGCACGGCCATTTACGATGCCGACACGGAGGAGCTGATCGCCGACCTGACCGTCGACGGCCAGCGCCTGTGCCTCGCGCAGGGCGGCGAAGGCGGCTGGGGCAACATCCACTTCAAGTCGAGCACCAACCGCGCGCCGCGCCAGAAGACCGACGGCAAGGCCGGTGAGCGTCGCAACCTGCGCCTGGAGTTGAAGGTGCTGGCCGACGTGGGTCTGCTTGGCATGCCGAATGCCGGCAAGTCGACGCTGATCACGGCCATCTCAAACGCGCGCCCGAAGATTGCCGACTACCCGTTCACGACGCTACACCCGAACCTGGGCGTGGTCCGGACGGGCCCGTCGAAATCGTTCGTGGTGGCGGACATTCCCGGCCTGATCGAAGGTGCCGCGGAAGGTGCGGGTCTGGGCCACCAGTTCCTGCGCCACCTGCAACGCACGCGCGTGCTGCTGCACGTCGTGGATCTTGCGCCGTTTGATGAGAGCGTCGATCCGGTGGCTGAAGCCAAGGCGATTGTCGGCGAGCTGAAGAAATACGACGCTGAACTGTTCGATAAGCCGCGCTGGCTCGTCCTGAACAAGCTCGACATGGTGCCCGAGGACGAACGCGAAGCGCGCGTGAAAGACTTCGTGAAGCGCTTCAAGTGGAAGGGCCCCGTGCACCGCATTTCTGCGTTGACGCACGATGGCACGCAGGCGCTTGTTCATGCGATTCAGGAATACCTCGACGAGCTGCGCGCCGAAGAGGATGCAGCCGCCGCCGCGCCCGACCAGCGTCTGGACCCGAGCCTGCACAACGTCGGCCACGACGATCAAGCGTAAACACAACAAACTTCCTTCGGAGACACGCCCACCATGGCCCTGCATTCGCTGATCGCCGATGCGCGCCGCCTTGTCGTCAAGGTCGGTTCCAGCCTGGTTACCAACGACGGCCGTGGCCTCGACCAGGCCGCCATTGCCCGCTGGGCTGCGCAGATCGCGGCGCTACGGGCGGCGGGCAAGGAAGTTGTGCTGGTCAGCTCCGGTGCCATCGCCGAGGGCATGCAGCGCTTGGGCTGGGCCAAGCGTCCGAAAGAAATTCATGAGTTGCAGGCCGCCGCCGCCGTCGGGCAGATGGGGCTGGCACAGGTGTACGAATCCGAGTTCGCGCGACACGGCATCCGCACGGCGCAGGTGCTGCTCACGCATGGCGACCTGGCTGATCGCGAGCGCTATCTCAATGCACGTTCCACACTGCTCACGCTGCTGAGCCTCGGTGTCGTGCCGATCATCAACGAGAACGACACCGTCGTCACCGATGAAATCAAGTTCGGCGACAACGACACGCTGGGAGCACTCGTCACCAACCTGATCGAGGGCGACGCGCTGATCATCCTGACGGACCAACGCGGCCTGTACACCGCCGACCCGCGCAAGGAGCCGGGCGCGCGCTTTGTCGACGAGGCGCAAGCCGGCACGCCGGACCTTGAGCAGATGGCCGGCGGTGCCGGTTCGAGCATCGGCAAGGGCGGCATGCTGACGAAGATTCTGGCGGCCAAGCGTGCTGCAAAATCGGGCGCGCACACCATCATCGCGTCGGGTCGCGAGGCTGACGTGCTCGCGCGGCTGGCAAGCGGCGAGGCCATCGGCACCCAGCTCCGCGCCCCCACCGGGCGAATGGCGGCGCGCAAGCAGTGGATGATCGACCACCTGCAGTTGCGCGGTCGCGTGGTGCTCGATGCCGGCGCGGTCGACAAGCTCACGGCCGGCGGGAAGTCGTTGCTGCCGATCGGCGTGACGGAAGTGCAAGGCGAATTTGCGCGCGGCGAAGTGATTTCCTGCGTGGACGCGGCGGGCCGCGAGGTGGCGCGTGGTCTGACGAACTATTCCTCCGCCGAGGCCCGGCTGATCGCGCGCAAGGCATCGTCCGAGATTGAGGCGGTGCTGGGCTACGTCAGCGCTGCCGAGCTGGTGCATCGGGATAACCTGGTGCTGCTCTGATCCAGCCGCTCGGCGTGCATGCAAACAAAAGGCCAACCTCGCGAGGTTGGCCTTTGTGTTTGGGGCGTGCATACAGCACGCCGGTATCTGCCGCTCAGGGCCCGTAATACCTTCCGCCCTGCCCGCCGAGCCGCCGCACCAGCGTCGAGGCTTTCCCGTCCCCCGCGACTGACCGGACGTCGCAGAAGTACGAGCGCATCAGTGCCGACGCATAGTCCGTCGGCCCGCCATTGCCAACGCGTTGCCAATCGGTCGCGGGCTTGTAGGCATTCATGCTTGCCGATTCGGCATTCGCTGTTTCGTTCATATCGACCGCGCGGTTGCCGACCCACTGGTTGGTGTCGTTGCGCAACGTCGCATAGATGCGTCGTTCCGCCGTGTCGCAGCGCAGGCCTTCATAGTTGACGTTGCGCGCGCCGGTCTTGCTGGTGATCAGCACCGTGTAGCGCACCACGTTGTCCTTGCCGATCGACACCGATTTCGGATCGATTGCAAAGCGCAGCGGCGATTCATCACGGCCGCCCACATCGAACGGCACGGCATCACGATCGACCGGCGGGGCCGGGAAAGTCACGGCGTCTTCCGTGAAGGGCTTGTCGATGAACGGGTCCATCAACAGCTTGTCTTCGAGGTCGCCGGTGCGGTTATGGCCACATGCCGTCAACGCCAGCGCAGCTGCCAGCGCGAGCGGCACGAGAGCGCCGCGCGCTCCACGTGTCGTCATCAGATTCACGAATTGTCCTTGGGAGACGTGTCGTCGGGGTTGGGAGAGGAAGGGGCCGGTGCGGATACGCTCGCCGTCTCGACGATGACCGTCGTAGTGGTGACGGCCAGGGCCGGCTGGGCATACTGCTCGTTCCGGCCGCCTTGGCCGCCGGATCGCTCACGGCTCTCGCGTCCATCGCGTCCATCGCGCTCGCGGTGCTGGCCGCCGCGCCCGTAGGGTGACAGCGGCGCACGGGTCTGACGCTGCACGAAGCGGGAAAGCTCCGACAGCGCCAGCTGATACACCTCGCGCTTGAACTCGATGACGGCTTCGAGCGGCACCCAGTACTGGCTCCACCGCCACGCATCGAATTCCGGATGCTCAGTGGCACGCAGCTGGATGTCGCAGTCGCGACCGACCATGCGCAGCAGGAACCAGATCTGTTTCTGGCCCCGATAGTGGCCGCGTATTTCGCGGCGGATGAACTTGTCCGGCACCTCATACCGCAGCCAGTCGCGCGTGCGACCGACGATCCGGACGTGTTCTGGCAACAGGCCGACTTCTTCGTGCAGTTCGCGGAACATCGCTTGTTCGGGCGTTTCGCCGTATTTGATGCCGCCTTGTGGAAACTGCCAGGAGTGCTCGCCAATGCGCTTGCCCCAGAACACCTCGTTTCTTGCGTTGATGAGGATGATGCCGACGTTCGGGCGGAAGCCTTCACGATCGAGCATGACTGCACCTCGAATACTTTAGAATTACGCCGATTATAGAGCGGCCCGTCGCTCGGCTGTCACAGAAGCCGAAATGTTGCCGCTCACTCGCGCCTCCTGGGGGAGGGGTGCCGATTGCGCGAATGTGCGCCTGGCGCCTCGTCTCATCTCCTGATTCCGGTGGCTTTTGCCCTTGTTTTCGCGGCTTTGATTGGCCGCGTCATCCCTTATTGTCAGTCGCATGAAAGCGTCCCAATTCTTCATTTCCACGCTCAAGGAAGCGCCCGCTGACGCGGAGATCGTCTCGCACAAGTTGATGATGCGTGCTGGCATGATCAAGAAGCTCGGCGCGGGCCTCTATACGTATATGCCCGTGGGTTTGCGCGTGATCCGCAAGGTCGAGCAGATCGTGCGTGAGGAAATGAATGCCGCCGGCGCGGTGGAAGTGTTGATGCCGGTGGTGCAGCCGGGCGAGCTGTGGCAGGAGACCGGCCGCTGGGACAAGATGGGCGACGAACTGCTGCGCTTCAAGGATCGCCACGAGCGCGATTTCGTCATGCAGCCGACGTCGGAGGAGGTGGTGACCGACATCGCCCGCACCGAAATCCGCTCGTACAAGCAGCTGCCGGTCAATTTCTACCAGATCCAGACCAAGTTCCGGGACGAGCGCCGGCCGCGTTTCGGCATCATGCGCGGCCGCGAGTTCACGATGAAGGATGCGTACTCCTTTGATCGCGACGCCGAAGGCCTGAAGCTGTCGTACCAGAAAATGTACAACGCCTACACGCGCATCTTCCAGCGTTTCGGCCTGGAATTCCGCGCCGTGGCGGCTGATAACGGCGCCATCGGCGGCTCGGGCTCCCACGAGTTCCACGTGATTGCCGATACGGGCGAAGACGCCATCATCTACTGCCCAGATTCCGACTACGCCGCCAACATCGAGGCTGCGGAAGCCGTTGCCCCGGCCGCGCCGCGTGCCGCTGCCACCGAGGCCCTCACCAAGACGCATACGCCTGGCCGCTCCAAGTGCGAGGCTGTGGCCGAGCAACTGGGTATTCCGCTGCAGCGCACGATCAAATCCATCGTGCTGGCCACCGAAGTCGAGGGCGGCGAGCCCCAGATCTGGCTGCTGCTGCTGCGCGGCGACCATGAACTCAACGAGGTCAAGGCATCGAAGGTGCCGGGTCTGGCCGACTTCCGCTTCGCAACCGAGGGCGAAATCCTCCGCGCGTTCGGCACGCGCCCTGGCTATCTCGGCCCGATCGGCACGAAGCTGCCCGTGAAGGTGGTGGCAGACCGCACGGCAGCCGCCATGAGCGATTTCGTGGTCGGCGCCAACGAAGAGGACTACCACTTCACCGGCGTGAACTGGGGCCGCGACCTGCCCGAGCCCGAGGTCTACGACCTGCGCAACGTGGTGGCCGGCGACCCCTCGCCGGATGGCAAGGGCACGCTGGCCGTCTGCCGCGGCATCGAAGTCGGTCACGTCTTCATGCTGGGCACGCGCTACTCCGAGGCGATGAATGCGACGTTCCTCGACGAGAACGGCAAGACGCAGCCGATGGTGATGGGCTGCTACGGCATCGGCATCACGCGGATCCTGGGTGCGGCCATCGAGCAGAACTACGATGCGCGCGGGATCATCTGGCCCGCATCGATCGCGCCGTTCCAGGTGGTGATCTGCCCCGTGGGCTACGACCGCTCCGACGCCGTGCGCGAAGAAGCCGATCGCCTGCACGCCGAGTTGGTTGCCGCCGGCATCGACGTGATGCTGGACGACCGCGGCGAGCGCCCCGGGGCGATGTTTGCCGACTGGGAGCTGATCGGCGTGCCGTTCCGCGTCGTGGTGGGCGACCGCGGCCTCAAGGAAGGAAAGCTGGAATTTCAAGGCCGCCGCGACGAAGCCGCGACCGCTGTGGCCCCGGCCGATGTGTTGGCCACGCTGAAGGCGCGTCTCGCGCAATAACGCAACAACAGGACCGACCCCGCATGCGCCGCTTGTATTCAGCCCGCCTGATCGCCACTGCGCTGTGCGCGGGGACGTTGCTCGCGGGCACGCAGGCGGCGTGGGCGGGCGCCCAGAAAGAGGAATATCTGGCGGACTCTGTGCGCAGCGCGCTGTCTGCCGCCGTGGCCGACAGCCGCCCGTTGCGCCCGGTATTTGCCAGCAACGACGAGCAACTCGGCTACCTGCGCTGGCTGGCCGAGATGTCTGTGCGCATGTCCGGCAAGATTCCGCAGGCGTCGGTACGTGTCGAACTGATCGAGACGGCGTATTACGAGGCCAAGCGCGCCGGCCTGGACCCGGCGCTGGTGCTCGGCCTCATCCAGGTGGAGAGCGGTTTCCGCAAGTACGCCATCAGCAGTGCCGGTGCGATGGGCCTCATGCAGGTGATGCCGTTCTGGACGCGCAGCATCGGCGACAACGACTCGCGCAAGCTCTTCCATCTGCAAAGCAACCTGCGGTATGGCTGCACGATCCTGCGTCATTACCTCGACATGGAAGGCGGCAATCTGTACCTGGCGCTAGGCCGTTACAACGGCAGCCGCGGCCAGCCCCAATATCCGAATGCCGTGCTGGCCGCCTGGAAGCGCTGGCAATATCAGGAGTCGAGCGCGATGACGGTATCGGCGCCGGTGCCTGCGGAATCCACTGCTCCCACGCCCCGTGCCAAAGCGCTGCCGGAAGTGCCGGCGCGCAATCCGTTCTCGCCGCTGCGTATTGCTGGCGGTCCGGCTGGCGGTTCGTGATCTTCCGTCGGCGAACCGTCGGCCTACAATAGGGCCATCTTTCCCTCGCCCGCATCTCCATCCCGCATGTCCACCACCCAACCGTACGCGACCATGTCTGACGCGCTGCGCGACTGGCTGCAGCGTCACGTGACCGAAGGTTTCGAGGCCGAATCCCTGGTGGCTTCGATGGTGCAATCCGGCTACGACCGCGCGTTCGCGCGCCGTGTCGTCGATGAGGCGCTGACTGCCCGCGCACCCGCCCCCGTCGTGGCGCCCGCGCCGACGCCTGCCGCCGACGAGGCGGTCGAAAACAGCAATGCCGTGCATACCGCCGATGGTGACATCCCGATCCTGTTCGCAATCGAGACGCCGCGCATCGTGCTGTTCCAGCACTTTCTGTCGGACCAGGAGTGTGACGAGCTGATCGCGATCGGGCGCAACCGCCTCAAGCGTTCGCCCGTCGTGAACCCCGATACGGGCGAGGAAAACCTGATCTCGGCCCGGACCAGCCAGGGCGGGATGTTCCAGGTCGGCGAGCATCCGCTGATCGCCAAGATCGAAGCGCGTATCGCGCAGGCCGTGGGCGTGCCGGTCGAACACGGCGAGGGCTTCCAGGTGCTGAACTACCAGCCCGGCGGCGAATACCAGCCGCACTTCGATTTCTTCAACCCGGGGCGCAGCGGCGAGGCGCGCCAGCTTGAAGTCGGCGGTCAGCGCGTGGCGACCATGGTCATCTACCTCAACAGCGTGCAGGCGGGCGGCGCGACGGGCTTTCCGAAGCTCGGGCTGGAGGTGGCACCCGTCAAGGGCAACGCCGTCTTCTTCGTCTACAAGCGGCCCGACGGCACGCTGGATGAAGACACGTTGCACGCCGGCCTGCCGGTCGAGCGCGGCGAGAAGTGGATCGCCACCAAATGGCTGCGGGAGCGCCCTTATCGTCGCGGCGCCTGATCGACGTCAGGCGATGGAATATACATTCCTCTCGGCGACCGTCCTGCTGGTGCTGATCACCGATCCGCTCGGCAACATTCCCATCTTCATCTCGGCGCTGCGGCCGGTGGCGCCCGAGCGCCGCAACCGCGTCGTGCTGCGCGAGGTCGGCATTGCGTTCGTGTTGCTGCTCGTCTTCATGTTCTTCGGCGAGAGCTTCCTGCGCATGATGAGCCTGACCGACATGTCGCTGCAGATCGCGGGCGGCATCGTGCTGTTCCTGATCGCCTTGCGGATGATCTTTCCGCGTGAAGGCGCTGCCGAGTCGCAGCCCACCGGCGAGCCCTTCATCGTGCCGCTGGCGATTCCGGCCATCGCGGGCCCGTCGGCGATGGCCACGGTGATGCTCCTTGTATCGCAGGCGCCGGGGCGCATGTGGACCTGGGTCGGCTCTTTATGCGCGACGATGGCCGTGTGCGCCGTGGTACTGCTGAGCGCCACGCACATTCAGCGCCTCGTCGGCGAACGCACGGTGATGGCGTTCGAGCGGCTGATGGGGCTAATTCTGGTGGCGATTTCGGTGGAGATGCTGCTCAAGGGCATCCGCACATTCGCGCATCAACTCTGAACCACGCGCGGGCAACAAAAAAGGGCGACTGAGGTGTCGCCCTTTTTGCTTGCCGCGGTGCTGCGTCAGGTGTTCTTGAGCGCGCGGATGGTCGGCAGGTTGCGCCAGTAGCCCTTGGCGTCCATGCCGCAGCCGAATACGTAGCGGTCGGGCACGTTGAACCCGCAGAAGTCGGGGTACAGAGGCTTGGACTTGCTGAGCGTCTTCTCGCACAGCACGGCGGAGTAGAACTCGGCGGCGCCCATGTCGATGATGCGCGAGCGGATGGCGGCCATCGTCTCGCCTTCGTCGAGGATGTCGTCGAGCACTAGCACCGTGCGGCCCTTGACCGACTCGCGCGGCGCCACGCGCCACTGCATCTCGCCGCCCACCGTCGTGTTGTTGTAGCGCGAGAGGTGGATGTAGTCGAACTCCAGCGGGAAGGCCAGCTTGGGCAGCAGCATGCCGGTAAAGACGGCCGCGCCGCCCATCACCGACAGCACCATCGGGAACGTGTCGCCGATCTTCTCGGTGATCTCTTCGGCCATGCGGTCCAGCGAGCCGCGCACGGCGTCTTCGCTGACGATTTCTTCGGAGTTGGCCCAGAGTTCGCGGGCCTGTTCTGCGCTCAGCATCGTGTCAGTTCGGTGAAACGGTTCGGTGTGTCGATCAAAGGTGCGATTCAGAAAGGAGGGTAGCCCGCTCAGCGGCCGCCGAACAGCCCCTTCATGCCGCCTTTCATGCCGCCCATGGCGCGCATCATCTTCATCATGCCGCCGCCTTTGAGCTTTTTCATCATGCCTTGCATCTGCTCGAATTGGTTGAGCAGACGGTTGACTTCCTGCACCTGCACGCCAGCCCCCGCGGCAATGCGGCGCTTGCGGCTTGCCTTGATGAGCTCAGGCTTGGCACGCTCGGCAGCCGTCATGCTGTTGATGATGCCTTCCATGCGGCGAACCTGCTTTTCAGCTTGGTCCATGTTGGCACCCTGCGCCTGTTGCGCCAGCTGGGCAGGGAGCTTGTCCATCAGGCTGCCCAGGCCGCCCATCTTTTTCATCTGGCCGATCTGGGCCTTGAAATCTTCGAGGTCGAAGCCGCCGGTCTTCTTGATCTTGGCCGCAAGTTTTTGCGCCTCTTCCATGTCGACACCGCGCTGGGCTTCTTCCACCAGCGCAAGGATGTCGCCCATGCCCAGAATCCGCTGGGCCATGCGATCGGGATAGAACGGCTCCAGCCCGTCGAGCTTTTCGGCCACACCGACGAACTTGATCGGCTTGCCAGTGATGTGACGCACCGACAGCGCCGCGCCACCGCGCGCATCACCGTCGAGCTTGGTCAGCACCACGCCGGTCAGCGGCAGGGCGTCGTTGAAGGCCTTGGCGGTGTTGACGGCATCCTGGCCGAGCATCGCATCGACCACAAACAACGTTTCGGCCGGCTTGAGGCGGGCGTGCAGCGCGGCGATCTCCTGCATCATCGCCTCGTCGATACCGAGGCGGCCGGCCGTATCGACGATCAGCACGTCGTGGTAGTGCTTCTTGGCCCAGTCGAGCGCCGCGGCGGCAATGTCTACCGGCTTCTGGTCGGGCTGCGAGGGGAAGAAGTCAGCGCCGACCTGCTCCGAAACGGTCTTCAGCTGCGCGATGGCGGCGGGGCGATACACGTCGCACGACACCGTCAGCACTTTCTTCTTCTTGTTCTCTTTGAGCCACTTGGCGAGCTTGCCGACCGTGGTGGTTTTACCCGCGCCCTGCAGACCGGCCATGAGGATGATCGCAGGCGGCGTGACGTTGAGATTCAGCTCCGCCGCCCGGCCACCCAGGATGTTGTTGCCGACGCCTTCCAGGGCTTCCTGGCCGCCGATGATGGCCGTCAGCTCGCGCTGGACGATGCCGACCAGCGCCTGGCCTGGCGACAGGCTCGTGATGACGTCTTCGCCGAGCGCTTTTTCTTTGACGCGGGCAATGAATTCGCGCACAACCGGCAGCGCCACGTCGGCTTCGAGCAGTGCCATGCGAACTTCGCGCAGCATCTCGGCGGTGTTGGCTTCGGTCAGGCGCGCTTCGCCGCGCATGGTCTTGACCACGCGCGCGAGCCGTTGGGTCAGGTTATCCAGCATGACAGTGACAGGGATCCGGAATTGGGGACGGGATGAAGATGAGACCGGCGCGCACGTGGCACGCACCGGCTGGAAATGTGCTTAATGCGCCCATGTTGCGTTGCCGCCCGACGAGGCTTTCGACGGGGGGCGTGCCCCAGCCAAAACCGGGGTGCGCTGCGGTAAACTGTGCAAATGGCAATTGTACTGTATGCGCTCACGGCGCTTCTCTACGGCATCCTCGCTTCGGTAGCGTGGGCGCGACGCGGTGGACTGGGTGCCCAGGCGCCGGCGGGCGCCATGGCGGCAGGTGGTCAATCGCCAGGCGCCACGGTGCTTGTCCCGCCGCCTCCAGGCGCCGCAGACACCGTCCCGGCCTGGTGGCGCTGGGCTTTGCTGGCCGCTTTGATCGCGCACGGGTTTCTGTTGCACGAGACGATTTTCCCGGCCAGCGCCATGGTGTTTGGCTTTGCCTATGCTCTCTCGGCCATGCTCTGGCTCGGCGTCGGCATTTTCTGGATCGAAAGCCTGTTCTTCTCGCTTGCAGGCCTTGGGCTTCTGGTGATGCCGGTGGCGCTGGTCGGCAGCCTGTTGCCCTTGGCCTTTCCGGGCACGCAGATTCTCGGCTATGCGGCCAGCGCGCTTTTTAAGCTGCACTTCGCCATTGCCAACGTCGCTTACGGACTGTTCACGCTGGCGGCATTCCACGCGATCCTCATGCTGGCCGCCGAGCGCCGCCTGCACACGATCAACCGCCCCGCCCAGGCAACCTGGTTCAGCCGATGGCTGGACCTGCTCCCGCCGCTGCTGACGCTTGAAAAACTGCTGTTTCGTCTGATCGGCGCGGGTTTTGTTCTGTTGACCCTGACCATTGCGTCGGGCGTGCTGTTCTCCGAACAGCTGTTCCACAGCGCCTTCCATTTCGATCACAAGAACATCTTTGCGGTGCTGTCGTGGGCCATGTTCGGCGGCATCCTGCTCGGTCGGCGTTTTCGCGGCTGGCGCGGCCGCGTGGCGCTGCGCTGGGTGATGGCGGCCTTTGCGGTTCTGCTGCTAGCTTACGTCGGCAGCCGGTTCGTGCTCGAGGTCATCCTGCACCGCGCCTAGCGCAATCCTGGCGCTTGCGCCGTTACTTGTCTCTGTCTGTTCTCCATGTCCCGTCCTGTTTTGCTGATTCTGATGCTGCTCGCCGGCTGGTGGTGGTTGAGCCGCCTTGGGACGCGCTCATCCCGCGCATCGGGGCAAGGGCAGGGCGCTTCGCGTTCACAGGGCACCGGCAAGCCCGCCGCCGAGTCCCAGGCGTCGCAGCCCATCGAGCAATGTGCCGTGTGCGGCGTGCACGCGCCCCGCACCGGCATGATCGCGCTGGCGGGCGGCCGCTACCGCTGCCCCGAGCATGCTGACCGGGGCAGCGCATGACGCCCGAAGCGTCGGGTGCCGCGCGGGCAACGCCGTCCGGCGCGCGGAGCGTGCTCTCGCGCCTGAACGCTTGGCGCGCCTTGCGATCGGTCTGGCTGGAGCCCGATCCGCCTGAATTCCAGTGGCGCCTGCTGCGCTACTTCGCTTTCAGCCGCGCCGCCGTGGCGCTGGTGCTGCTGCTCTTTGTGATGGTGCCGCGCGAACGCAATGAGGCCGTGGGCCTCCCCAATAGCGACACGCTGCTCAGCCTGACCCTGCCGTATCTGGCGATGGCCTTGCTGATCCTGGCAGCAGCCGGCTGGTGGCGCACGCGATTCCAATTCCGTGTGCGGCTGGACGTGGTGCTCGATCTGCTGTTCCTCGGGCTGGCGTATGCCACGCTCTCGCGCCTGTCGGCCAGCGTGGCGATGGTTCTGCTGATGCCGGTGCTGGCTGCCGGCGCGCTCACCAGCCTGCTGTTTGCGCTGTTCACGGCGGCTGTGGCATCGATCGTGGTGCTGGCCGATCCGTTCCTGCAGATGCTGAACGACGGCGTGATTGCGCCGGGCCTGGCATCTGCCGGGCTGTACGGCCTGGTGTACATGATGGCCGCGTCAATGATGTACGGCCTGTCGCACCGCCAGATCACGCAGGAACGATTGACGATGGCGCGCGAGCGCGAATTGCGCCTGCAGCAGCTCGTCAATCGCCTGATGGTCTACGACATGCAGGACGGTGTGATGCTGGTGCGTGCCGACGGTCGCGTCGTGGCTGCCAACCCGGCTGCCGCCATGCTGCTGGGCGTGCCGCAGAGCGCCTTTGTCAGCAGCGGCGCGATGCTGTTCGACTTGAAGGACGTGCCCCACCTGCGCCCGCTGCTCGAAACGCTGCGCCAGTGGCTGCGCCGCAAGAGCCGTCCCACCGACGGCACCGGTGACAACGATGCGCCGCGCATCCTCGACCTGCTTCCCATCAGCTCGAGCGGCCGGGCCGGCCGCGCCATGTTGAGCGCCCGCCTGCGCCTGCGCTTCATCCTGCCGAGCCTTGCCAATCTGCGCAGCGTCTATATGGATAGCCTCGTCAGCTCCATCGGCCTGGGCTTGCCGGGCGAGGGCGGCGAGATGCGTCAGCGCATGCCCTCGGCGGACGCCATCACGCAAGGCTGGTCGGCGGACGATGAAGCGTTTCTGCGTCACGAGTTGCATGACACCGTGCTGGTCCACGTGGAAAGCTGGGAGCGTGTGGCGGAGCAGGCGCAGCAGGAAAAGCTGGCCTCGATGGGGCGGCTGGTAGCCAGCGTCGCGCACCAGATCCGCAACCCGCTGGCCGCAATCAGCCAGGCCGCGGAACTGCTCGACGATCCAGGCGACGGCCACGATGACGGCGCCCACCCGCGCCCGGAAAGTTCCGGCGTGGAGACACGCCTGCTGCGCATCATCCGCGACAACGTGCGCCGGCTCGATCAGGTGGTTGCCGACGTGCTGATGCTTTCGCGCCGCCCGCGCGGCGAACGCGTGCGCGTGCAACTGGCGCAGGTGCTGCCGGAGGTCGTGGACCGCTGGCGTGCCGAGGCCGTGCGCCGCGCAGGCGAGGCCACCGAGATCAACCCGAACCTCGTGCGCGTGGCGGTCGACCTGGACAAGCCCGTGCTGTTCGACCCGGCGCAGTTGCAGCAGGTGGTGGGCAACATGCTCGACAACGCGTTGCGTTATTGCCGCCGCGTTCCCGGCTCGATCCAACTGGCCGCCTACGCGCTTGACGACGCCCACGCCGAACTCGTCATCTGGAACGACGGCCCCGAGGTGCCCACCGAGCAGCAGCGCAGCCTGTTCGAGCCGTTCTTCACGAATGACGCACAAGGCACTGGCCTCGGGCTCTACATGGCCCGCGAGTTGTGTAGCGCCAACGATGCGCAGATCCGTTACGGCGCCATCGCACTGGAATCCTTGCTCGATCGCACCGGAGCGTTGACCATGGAGGCGCGCGGCACCTTGCCACGCCGCGCCTTCGTCATCACCCTGATGTTTGACCAACCTGCCGGGCCGATCGCGGAATGATCCGCCGGCCGTGAATTTCCGCCGATCTTCTGCTGATCCATGCCTAAAGCCGCCATCGTTCGCGAACCCATTCTCGTCGTCGATGACGAAGCCGACCTGCGCGAGCTGCTGGAGATTTCCCTGCGCCGCATGGGGCACGACGTCGTGCTTGCCAGCGGGCTGGCCGAGGCCCGCGAAGCGCTTTCCCGCCAGCGCTTTGCGCTGGTGCTGACCGACATGCGCCTGGGCGATGGCCTGGGCATTGAACTCGTGCGCCAGCTGTCTGCTACGGCCGACCGCACGCCGGTTGCCGTCATCACCGCTTATGGCAGCGCAGAGAACGCGGTCGAGGCGCTCAAGGCGGGCGCGTTCGATTACATCGCCAAACCGCTCTCGCTCGACCAGCTTCGCAGCCTCGTGCTGAATGCGCTGGGCCGCCAGCAGCGCGATCCTGATCCCGGTAATGCCGACTTGGCCGAACGGACCAACGATCTGCTGCCCGGCCACTCCGCCGCGATGCAGGAAGTGCGCCGGTCGTTGATGCGCCTGGCGCGCAGCATGGCGCCGGTGGTGATCAGCGGCGAATCCGGCAGCGGCAAGGAGCGTGCGGCCCGCGCCATCCATGCGTTGTCGTCGCGCGCGGCGCGGCCGTTCGTGGCGGTCAACTGCGGCGCGATTCCCGAAAACCTGATGGAAGCCGAGTTTTTCGGCTACGTGAAGGGCGCCTTTACCGGCGCCGACAGCGATCGCCAAGGCTTCTTCCAAGCGGCCAACGGCGGCACGCTCATGCTCGACGAGGTGGCCGACCTGCCGCTCACGATGCAGGTGAAATTGCTGCGCGCGCTGCAGGAGCGCCGCGTGCGCAAGATCGGCGAGAGCCGCGAAGATCCCGTCGACGTGCGCGTCGTGTGTGCGAGCCACCAGAATCTCGCACGGCTGGTGGCCGCCGGCCGTTTCCGCGAAGACTTGTTCTACCGCCTGAACGTGCTCGAGTTGCGCATGCCCACACTGCGCGAGCGGGCCGAAGACGTGCCCGTGCTGGCCGGCGTGCTGCTCGAACAACTCGCCAGCCGCTACGGCGATCCGCGCCCAAAACGTCTGACGCGACCGGCGCTGCAGCAACTGTGCGCGTATCCGTTCCCGGGCAATGTGCGTGAGCTGGAGAACCTGCTGGAGCGTGCGTACGCATTTGCCGAAGGCGAGTCGATCGACGTGGATGACCTTGGCGCGCTGGGCGCCGAGATCGAGCGCTCGCCGCTGTTTCACCGCACGCGCGAGGCGCAGCAGGCCGCTGCGGCAGGCAATCACGCGTTGGCGCCGTCGCCAATGGCCGGCTGGCCTGATGCTGTCTACATGCCGGCCCCCGTGCCAAGCCCGATGGGGATGCCGCAACCGCTGGCACCGTCCGAGCCGGCACCGGTTGCGCGGCCGGCTGAACCCGCCTTGCCGAACGTTGCGCTGCCGATCGATCTGCCGGCTTACCTGGAGTCGGTCGAGCGCAACGTGATCCTCGCCGCGCTGGACCAGACGGGTTTCAACCGCACCGCAGCGGCCAAGTTGCTTGGGCTGTCATTCCGTCAGTTGCGCTATCGCATGCAGCAACTTGGCATTCGTGACCCGCGAGACATTGAAGCGCCCGGCAGCGTTGGTGAACCTGCCGGAAACGGGCTGAACGGCGATGCCTGAGCGGTTGCATATCGGAGCCGACGGATGGGTCGATGGCGGGCGTCGGCATCCGTCGCCGAATATCGACGCGCGGCCCGACGGCATGCCGATCGACCTGATCGTCCTGCACAACATCAGCCTGCCGCCCGCGCAATCCGGCGCGGACTTCGGCACCGACCACGTGCTCGACTTCTTCACCAACACGCTCGACTGCGACGCGCATCCGTATTTCGAGCAGCTGCGCGGCGTGCGCGTGTCGGCGCATTTCTTCATCCGTCGCACGGGCGAATGCGTGCAATTTGCATCGTGCGATGCGCGCGCCTGGCATGCCGGTGCGTCCGACTTCTTCGGCCGCACGCGCTGCAACGATTTCTCGGTCGGCATCGAAATCGAGGGCACGGACGATCTGCCTTTTACGCCCGAGCAGTACGCCACCACGGCATCGCTTGTGCGGGCGATCTGCGCGGCATACCCGATTGCAGCGATCGCCGGTCACTCGGACATTGCGCCGGGCCGCAAGACGGACCCCGGACCGCATTTCGACTGGGCGCATCTGCGTGCGCTGGGCGGATTCAATGCGGCGTTGTTTCCGTATCAGCACGCGCTCTGAAATGAAAACGGGCGGCCCGTTGCGAGGCCGCCCGTTTTCTTCCTGCCTGTCTTTCTAGTTCACCCCCTCAAGTCCCCATCGCCGGGTCGGACACGCTGTCCTTGCCCGTTTCCATGCGACCGGCAAAGCGCCGCGTGAAGCCGCCTTGCGGCACCGTCACCGTGAAGTCGTACCAGTTGCCCTGGCGCGCGATCGGCCAGTGCTGGTCGAGCTGCTTGCCGGCCGGAATGTCGAACGTCCAGGGGCCGTCATTTCGGTACGCGTTCGGCTTGACGGTGAACGTGCAGCCGGCGGTGCCGGTGTTCATCATCGTCACGTAGACCTCAGCGTTGGCCACGTCGTAGCACACGCGGATTTCCGGCGCGCTCGAACCCGCTGCCGACACGGCGCTCACGTCGCCCGAGAAGGCGCGGTGAAAGCCGTTGGGTCCGAGCACCCACAGGTCGTATTTGCCCTTGTCGGCGGTGAACACGTCCCAGGTGTCGTCGAGCATCTTGCCGGGCTCGACCGCATAGCGGCGCGGCACGCGGTCCAGATGCAGGCGGTCGTACACGTGGAAGACGGCAGCCGCCGTGCCGGTGTTGCTGAAGATCAGGCGCAGCGCGCGGTTGGTGGCGTCTTCGCGCGCGCTGACGTGCAGTTCGTACGGCAGGGCGCGCGAGGGGCGGGTGCCGGTGGCTTGTTTCGGCATCTGCTGCGCCGAGACGGCGGGCAGCGGCACCTGCGGCTTCAAGCCTTGCGCCGTGCGGATCGAGTCGGCCGTTGCCTTGTCGCGGCTGGGCAGCGTGGGCAGCGTTTCGGTGTTCGGGTTGACGAAGTTGAAGGCGCTGGTCAGGTCGCCCAGCACCGCGCGGCGGTACGCGCTGATGTTCGTCTCCTTGACGTTGAAGCGCAGCTCCAGGAAGCGCAGCACCGAGGTGTGATCGAACGCTTGCGAGTTGACCCAGCCACCCCGGCTCCACGGCGAGACGACGTACATCGGCACGCGCGGCCCGGGTCCGTACGGATTCTTGTCGGTGTGATACTCGCCGGCCGTGCTGATGGTCGATTTGCCAGCCAGCACGCCGTTGTCATAGGCAGGCGCCGCGGGCGGCGGCACGTGATCGAAGAATCCGTCGTTTTCATCGAAGTTGATGAACAGCACGGTCTTGCTCCACACGGCAGGGTTGGCGGTGAGCGCGTTGAGCACTTCCTGCGTGTACCACGCGCCCTGCACGGGGCTCGACGGGCCAGGGTGCTCGGAATACGTGGCCGGTGCGACGATCCACGACACCTGCGGCAGCTGGCCGGCGGCGATGTCGTCTTTCAACGCCTGCAGGAAGCCGCCGTCGGGCATGGTGTTGCCGACGCCCTTGATCAGCGGGCTGACGGTTTCGTCGGCCGGCGTGTACGGCGGGAACGGGCTGCCGTCGGCCAGGTTGCCGCGCGCGGCGTTGGCATCGCGGTAGGCCTTGAAGCCCGCGAGCGGGTTGTCGGTGAAGTTGTCCGGCATGTTCTGGTAGACCTTCCACGAGACACCGGCAGCCTGCAGGCGTTCCGGGTAGGTCTTCCAGCTGTATGTGACGCCGGCGTCGAGATGGTCGCCGCTGTTGTCGATGACGGGGCCGCCCGCCGCGCCGGTCGGGTCATTCGTGCCCGTCCAGTGGAACAGCCGGTTGGTGTTGGTGCCGCCGTGGAACGAGCAGTGGTATGCGTCGCACAGCGTGAAGGCGTTGGCCAGCGCGAACTGGAAGTCCAGCTCGGCCTGCTTGTAATAGCCCATCGACTGCGTCTGCTTGTAGGTCGGCCACTTGCTCATGCGGCCGAGGTCCCACGCGTTCTGCGCATCGGGGTAGCTGTGCGGCGTGCCAGACACGCGCTGCGCGTTGCCGGCGCTGCTGTCGAGGTAATACGGCAGCACCGTGCGGCTCGGCCCGCTGCTTGGCACGTAGGTCTGCTGCCAGACGTTCAAGCCACCGGCCAGCGGGATGGGGAAGCGGTCGCCAAAGCCGCGCACACCTTGCAGCGTGCCGAAGTAGTTGTCGAACGAGCGGTTCTCCTGCATCAGGATCACCACGTGTTCAACGTCGCGCATCGTGCCGGTGGCGTTGTTGGCGGGAATTGCCAGCGCACGGCGGATCGACGGCGGGAAGGCGGCGAGTGCAGCGGCGGAAATCGCGCCCGTGCTGGCCATCTTGAGGAAGTTGCGGCGGCTGCCGTTGTTGGCGTGGTTCGTGTCGGAAGTCATGTCGGTCTCAAGCGCAAGTCGAAGGGAGGCCGCGCGTTACGGAGCGCAGTGCAGGGTCGGCTTGTTGGCCGGCGGCTGGCCGGGTTGATCCGGCTGCGCGGTGCCGGGGCCGGTACCGGTGGCGGGCGTGCCGTCGTTCGAATCGCCGCCGCAGGCCGACAGCGACAAGGTGGCGGCGCACAGCAGCACGGCGGCCAGCCGGTGCGGCCGTGCGAGAGGGTGGATGCAAGGCTTCATGAGCGGTCTCGTTCGGGTTGGGGGAGGGGGTCAGGGGTTCAGCGACGACAGCGGCTGGTGCGAGCCGTTGATCGTCTTGAGTTCATCCAGCGTCAGCCGGCGCGTCCACATGGCGAGGTCGTCGTAGGCCATCACGCCCTTGAGCGAGCCCGGGTTGTTGGGCACGTAGTTGTGCGTGGCGTCGTCGTTCAGGCCCCAGACCTTGGTGGCCAGGCCACCCAGCTTGGTGACGTCGGTATTGGCGATGGCCTTGTCTTCCACCTTCTGCACGCCCAGTACCGGATCGAGGATGTAGGCGCTGAAGCGCTTGGCCTGCGTGTCGACCGAGAGGGCGAGATACGCCCACTGGTTGGCGCTGAACTTCATGCCCTGGATGTCGTCGCGCTTGCCGCCGCTGCCGAGGTTGAAGCGCACCTCGCAGCCGCCCCACAATCCGATCGCGATGCCGGCATTGGAGCCGGAGTAGTAGTCCTTGTTGGCGAGGATCGGCTCGCCGGTGCCGTTGCCCTGTGTGCAATCCGACCTGAACCAGAAACCGATGGTGAATTGCGGGCTCAGTGCGATGTCTGCGCCGTTCTGCGTGAGCTTGTAGGCGTCGATGCGCGAATCGACCGACAGGGCCGTGCCGCCAAACGGGTCGGCCGCAGCAGAGCCGCCGTCGGTGCCGGCCACCCACGGGCCGATCGTCGAATTGGCTTTACGGTCGGTCGGGGGCAGCGGATCGAAGCTGTAATACGTCGCCAGGCCGTTGGTGAGCGAGGTGGCCAGCGGCGTCGGCGCAACGTAGGCGATCTGCGCGAGCATCGACACCGGCACGTTGTTGCGCACCAGCGTGTAGTTGATGCGGTAAATGCCGCTGGCGGCAGCGATGTTGCTGTCGGTGTACTGCGTGGCCGTGGCGGGCAGCGTGGCAACCGGCTTGCCGTCGCGCAGCACGGTGATCGGGCCGCTGGCTGGGGTCGGGTTCTGCCAGTTCAGCACCAGCGAGGCGTTGTACGCGCCGACCGTGCTCTGGACGTTGCGCACGCCGACGGCACTGGCCGTGAGCGCTGCACCGTCGAGCTGATGCGCCGTCGCCGGCACAGCGGCGTTCAGTTGCGCCAGTACGGTCGGCACGATGTCGGCCTCGCTCGGCAGCGCGGCGAGCGTGGCTTCCGACGTGGGCGCCGCCATGCCGGTCTTGCCGAGCACGGCATTGACCGGCTTGTTCAGGGCGATGAAGGCGGAGCGGTTTTCCAGCGTCGGCGCCGACGTGGTGGCCCCCGTGGCGTCCAGGCCGTGGCTGGTGGTGACGACAACGAGCCAGTCTTCGTTGGGGTTGGCGGTGCGGCGCTGGGCGATGGCAGCCTGCAGCGTGCCGAGCGCCTGGTCGACGTTGGCCAGCGCAGCGGTGTATGCATCGCTTTGCAGGCCCGAAGCCAGCGCGGCGGCGGCCGGCGCGGTGTATTGCGCGAAGACGACGTCGTAGCCGGACTGCACGAGCTTCACGCTGTTCTGCGTCACGCAGGTGTCCACCTGGGCGCAGTCGACCAGCGTGTCGAGATTGCCGGCTTGCTGATCCGCCTTGAGCAGCGCGGGCAGCACGGCCGAGCTGACGGCGGCGCCAAGGCGTTGCGTGGTGCCCGCGGCCTTGGCGGCGCTGCGCGCGTAGCTGAACACGCTTGGGGCGGCCAGGGTGGTGATCGTGTCGTCGGTCACACCATGGCGGTTTTGCCAGGTGCCGGTCAGCACGGTGGCCCAGCTGGGTGTGTCCAGCGGCGGCTGGGCGGTGGTGGTGCCGAGCGTGCCGCCGGTCGATGCCGGCATCACCGCCAGCGCGCGCAAGTTCGGCAGGCTGCGCTGCAAGAGCGCGCTCTGTACCTGCGCATAGGTGGCGCCGTCCACGCCGACCATCAGCACCTTCTTGCTGGCGCTGGTGGAGGGCGCGTCCGTGCTGCCCTGGTTAGCGATGGGGCTGCTGTCGCCACCGCCGCATGCGGTCAATGTGGTCGCCAGCGTCGCTGCCACGGTCGTGCTCAGCGCGGCCCTCAGCGGGCGCCAGGCGGGGTGATTCCAAGCCATGTCGATTTCCTCGGTCGTTGTGCGCGGCGCTCGGTGTGTCGCCGCCGTGATTGCGCTCCCTGCAATGCGACCGAAGCGTAGGGTTGGGGCCTGTCGCTCAGGTGACAGCCGCGGCAAGAATGCTGATGCCGTTATTCGGATTTCTTGAGCGAGGGGAAGGTCGAAGTCGGCACGGCCCGCAGTACGCCTGCACCAGTGCAGTGCGCCGCACACATACCCCTACCGCAGATGAGGTGACGTCTATTGAACTTGCGGCGTCGATAGAAAGAATTATTCTGAAAAGATGGTCATTGCGACGCCGCACGTCAGTGCCGCCGACCCGTTGTGCTGCCTGGGGTGGCGGGTTTGCGGCACTGCATTTGGGTTGAGAAAACCCCCCTTCGCCGCCATCTGTCAAGACTGGTCTTGTTTGTTCGATCCACTATACTTAGGGCCAATCCCGGGGTAACACACTAGATATAGTGGTGACCTCCCGGGATTCTTATTTCGGCGCCACGCGGGGGGCGGGCGTACGGCAGGTCAAGCCGACGCTTGGGAGCTGAGAAAAGGCAAGGGCCTTTTCCGTCTCATTTCTCCGCATGGCGCAAGGGTGCGCCAAGGGTCTTCCACCCAGCGGCGAGCCAATAAAACGAACGGTTCAACAGGAGTCCACATGCAGACGGCCCAATCCGAAATCCACTCCGGCACCGCCAATCCTTCGCAATTTGCGCAAAGCGCTGGCGGCACGGCCGTGGCCCCCGGCACCGCTTCCGGCGTCAATCTTGCCGACTACAAAATCATTCGCCGCAACGGCGCCGTGGTGAGCTTCGAGCCTTCGAAGATCGCCGTGGCCATGACCAAGGCTTTCCTCGCCGTGAATGGCGGGCAGGGTGCTGCTTCCGCGCGTGTGCGCGAGCTGGTCGACCAACAAACGCAGAACGTCGTGCGCGCACTGCTGCGCAGCCGCCCGAACGGCGGCACGTTCCATATCGAAGACGTGCAGGATCAGGTGGAACTGGCCCTGATGCGTTCGGGCGAGCACGACGTGGCCCGCGCCTACGTGCTGTACCGCGAGCGCCGCGCCCAGGAGCGCGCACAAGCCGGTGAAACCCAGCAGCAACCTGCGTTCATCGGCCTGAACGTGACCGACGGCGGCATCACCCGCCCGCTCGACATGGCAGCGCTGCGCAATGTGATCGTCTCCGCCTGCGAAGGCCTGGGCGACGCGGTGGACCCGGAGCCGATCCTCAAGGAAACGGTCAAGAACCTGTATGAAGGCGTGCCGATGACGCAGGTGTACGACTCGGCCATCCTGGCCTCGCGTACCCTGATCGAAAAGGACCCGGCGTACAGCCAGGTCACGGCGCGCATCCTGCTGCACACGATCCGCCGCGAAATCCTCGGCGAAGAAGTCACGCAAGCCGAAATGAGCACGCGCTACGTCGACTACTTCCCGCAGTTCATCAAGCGCGGCATCAACGCCGAGCTGCTGGACGACAAGCTGGCCCAGTTCGACCTGGCCCGCCTGGGCGCGGCGCTGGACGCCTCGCGCGACTTCCAGTTCAACTACCTCGGCCTGCAGACGCTGTACGACCGCTACTTCCTGCACATCAACGAAACCCGCATTGAGATGCCGCAGGCGTTCTTCATGCGTGTGGCGATGGGCCTGGCGCTGAACGAAATCGACCGCGAAGCCCGCGCCATCGAGTTCTACCAGCTGCTGTCGTCGTTCGACTTCATGTCGAGCACGCCGACGCTGTTCAACTCGGGCACGCGCCGCTCGCAACTGTCGTCGTGCTACCTGACCACCGTGTCGGACGATCTGGACGGCATTTACGAAGCGCTGAAGGAAAACGCGCTGCTCTCCAAGTTTGCCGGCGGCCTGGGCAACGACTGGACCAACGTGCGCGCACTTGGCTCGCACATCAAGGGTACGAACGGCAAGAGCCAAGGCGTGGTGCCGTTCCTGAAGGTGGTCAACGACACGGCCGTGGCCGTGAACCAGGGCGGCAAGCGCAAGGGCGCCGTCTGCGCGTACCTGGAAACGTGGCACCTGGACATCGAAGAATTCCTGGAGCTGCGCAAGAACACCGGCGACGACCGCCGTCGCACGCACGACATGAACACGGCCAACTGGATTCCGGACCTGTTCATGAAGCGCGTGATGGAAGGTGGCGAGTGGACGCTGTTCTCGCCGTCCACCTGCCCGGACCTGCACGACAAGGTCGGCAAGGCATTCGAACAGGCCTACCTGGCCTACGAAGATAAGGTCGCGCGCGGCGAGATCAAGCTCTTCAAGAAGATGCCGGCACTGCAACTGTGGCGCAAGATGCTGGGCATGCTGTTCGAAACCGGCCACCCGTGGATCACGTTCAAGGATCCGTGCAACATCCGCAGCCCGCAGCAGCACGTGGGCGTGGTGCACAGCTCCAACCTGTGCACGGAAATCACGCTGAACACCAACGACAGCGAAATCGCCGTGTGCAACCTGGGTTCGGTCAACCTAGTTGCCCACCTGGTCAAGCAGGCCGACGGCAGCGTGGTGCTCGATCACGAGAAACTGAAGAAGACCGTGCGCACGGCCATGCGCATGCTCGACAACGTCATCGACATCAACTACTACGCCGTCAAGAAGGCGCGTGATTCGAACCTGCGCCACCGTCCGGTCGGCATGGGCATTATGGGCTTCCAGGACGCGCTGCACGTGCTGCGCGTGCCGTACGCCAGCGAGGCAGCGGTGCAGTTTGCCGACACGTCGATGGAAGCCGTGTGCTACTACGCCTACTGGGCGTCGACCGAACTGGCCGAAGAGCGTGGCCGCTACAGCAGCTACAAGGGCTCGCTGTGGGATCGCGGCATCCTGCCGCAAGACTCGCTCAAGCTGCTGGCCGAAGAGCGCGGCGGCTACCTGGAAGCCGACATGTCGTCGACGATGGACTGGGACAGCCTGCGCGGCCGCATCAAGCAGTACGGCATGCGCAACTCGAACTGCGTGGCGATCGCCCCGACGGCAACGATCTCCAACATCATCGGCGTGTCGGCCTGTATCGAGCCGACGTACCAGAACCTGTACGTCAAGTCGAACCTCTCGGGCGAGTTCACGGTGGTCAACGACTACCTGGTGCGCGACCTGAAGGCACGCGGCCTGTGGGACGAAGTGATGGTCGCCGACCTGAAGTACTTCGACGGCTCGCTGGCCCGCATCGACCGCATCCCGCAAGACCTGCGCGACCTGTACGCCACGGCCTTCGAAGTGGAACCGCAATGGCTGGTGGAAGCGGCATCGCGTCGCCAGAAGTGGATCGATCAGGCCCAGTCGCTGAACATCTACATGGCCGGCGCATCGGGCAAGAAGCTGGACGACACGTACAAGCTGGCGTGGTTGCGTGGCCTGAAGACCACGTATTACCTGCGCACGATCGGCGCCACGCACGTCGAGAAGTCGACCGTGTCGCGCGGCACGCTGAATGCGGTGTCGTCGGGTAGCGATGTGGGTGGTGTGTCGGCTGCAGGTGCGTCCGGCGTGACTTCAGCCGCGCCGACCAGCGCACTGGACGCCGCTGCTGCCACCGCCCAGGCCATGCCGGAAGCCGAAGGCGCCGTGTGCACGATGCGCCCGGGCGACCCCGGTTTCGAGGAATGCGAAGCCTGCCAATAAGTCAAAACAGTGTCTGAGGTTGCTCCCGCGCAAGCGGGGGCGCCCGGATCTGCACGACACTGGACTCGCGCTCCGAAAGAGCGGGAGCGACGAGCAAAGAATCAGGAGAAACACATATGCTGAGCTGGGACGACGACGTCAAACCTGCCGCACAACCTTCGGCTGCACCGCAGCCGGTGTATCAACCGCAGCCGCAACTGCAAACGGCCACCGCCGACCAGGGTGGCGTGCTGCCCCCGTCGGCCACGCAGGCCGCCGGCACGGGCATCCTCGGCAACAATCCGAACGCCGCTGCCGCACAGAACAACCGCCGCGTAAATGCCGCCGACAAGCGCGTCATCAACGGGGCCACCGACGTCAACCAGTTGGTGCCGTTCAAGTACAAGTGGGCCTGGGAAAAGTACCTCGCCGGCTGCGCGAACCACTGGATGCCGCAGGAAATCAACATGTCGCGCGACATCGCCTTGTGGAAAGACCCGAACGGTCTGACCGAAGACGAGCGCCGCATCATCAAGCGCAACCTGGGCTTTTTCGTGACGGCCGACTCGCTGGCCGCCAACAACATCGTGCTCGGCACGTACCGCCAGATCACCGCGCCGGAATGCCGTCAGTACCTGCTGCGCCAGGCGTTCGAAGAGGCGATCCACACGCACGCGTACCAGTACATCGTTGAATCGCTGGGCCTGAACGAGGCCGAGATCTTCAACGCGTACCACGAAGTGCAGTCGATCCGCGACAAGGACGAGTTCCTGATCCCGTTCATCGACACGCTGACCGATCCGTCGTTCAAGACCGGCACGCCTGAGAACGACCAGAAGCTGCTGAAGTCGCTCATCGTCTTCGCCTGCATCATGGAAGGCCTGTTCTTCTACGTCGGCTTCACGCAGATCCTGGCGATGGGCCGTCAGAACAAGATGACCGGCGCCGCCGAGCAGTACCAGTACATCCTGCGCGACGAGTCGCTGCACTGCAATTTCGGTATCGACCTGATCAACCAGATCAAGCTGGAGAACCCGCACCTGTGGACGGCCGAGTTCAAGGCCGAGATCACGGAGCTGTTCAAGAAGGCCGTCGACCTGGAATACCGCTACGCAGAAGACACCATGCCGCGCGGCGTGCTGGGCCTGAACGCGCCGATGTTCAAGGGCTACCTGCGCTTCATCTGCAACCGTCGCTGCCAGCAGATCGGCCTCGACGCGCTGTTCCCGAACGAAGAAAACCCGTTCCCGTGGATGAGCGAGATGATCGACCTGAAGAAGGAGCGCAACTTCTTCGAGACGCGCGTGATCGAGTACCAGACCGGCGGCGCGCTGTCCTGGGAGTGATCTGAGTGAGCTAGCCGCTCAACGCTCGTTCGACCCGGCATCAACGTAGACAGGCGACGCACCACGCGTCGCCTGTTTGCATTTGGGGCGATCGATTCACGTGCGTGCGATTGCGCCGCACCTGTCAGACATGGCAGGCTGCGGCAACCACTGCCCCGGGATTCCCGCCATGACGGTCGAAGCCTTCTTCTCGCAGACCTACGATGAAGCCCGCGGCAAGTTCCTCGCCGCTGCACAGGCCCGGGGGCTCCGCATCGAGCGTCATCTGCATCCGGATGCGGTCGGACCATCCGGCGAACAGCTTTCCATCGACACCGCGCTGCTCGCACCCGCGCAGGCGCAAACGCTGCTGATCGTCACCTCGGGCGTCCATGGCGTGGAGGGGTTCTGCGGCTCCGGTTGCCAGACCGGTTTGCTGCAAGACGACGAACTGTTCGCGCGGCTGGCAGGCGCCGACGTAGCGCTGCTGCTGGTGCACGCGGTCAACCCGTACGGGTTTGCGCACCTGCGGCGCGTGAATGAAGACAACGTTGACCTGAACCGCAACAGCGTCGACTTTGCGGAGGCCGCATCCGCCAACCTGGCCTACCTCGAAGTCGATCCGCTCCTGCTGCCGCACACGTGGCCGCCCAGCCAGGCCGACCAGGCAGCGCTGCAGCACTACATGGTCACCCGCGGTGAAAAAGCGCTGCAAGACGCCGCAACGAGCGGTCAATACCGCGTGCCGGACGGCATGTTCTACGGCGGCAGCGCTCCGTGCTGGAGCACGCTGCAGATGCGCGGGATCGTGTCGCGGCACGCGGCCGGCATGTCCCGCCTAGTGTGGATCGACCTGCATACCGGGCTCGGCCACTACGGCCACGGCGAGAAGATCTTCAACGGCCCAGATCCCGCCGAACTTGAGCGCGCCATGCGCACGTGGGGCGCCGATGTCCAACCGATTGCGGCGGCAGGTTCGGTATCGTCAGTCGTCAAGGGCGATCTGGTCGGCATCGCGTACGAACTGCTGCCCCGCATCGAGAAGACCTGCGTGACGCTGGAGTTCGGCACGCTCGCACCGTTGGCGGTGTTGCAGGCGCTGCGCGCCGATCATTGGCTGCATCGGCATCCGGAGCAGGGCGCCGGGCAGCGCACCGGCATTCGCCAGGCGCTGCGTGATGCGTTTTATTGCGATGTGCCCGAATGGAAGGGAATGGTCTACGCGCAGACACGCATGGCGGTTCTGCAAGCGCTGGCGCGGTTTTCCGGCTAGGCGTCAGGCGACGCCGGCAGGGTCCGGCGAAGGCTTGGGCGCCCGCACCGTGAGTGCACATCCTGCCGACGCGGCGATGATGGCCAGGATGGCCACCCACTGCCGCCCGGTCAGCTGCTCGTGCAGAACGATTGCGCCAGCCAGCGCGCCAATGGCAGGCTCCAGGCTGAGCAGCACGGAAAACGTCTTGCCCGGCAGGTGCTTGAGCGCCATCATTTCCAGCGAATACGGGATCGCGCTCGATAGAAGCCCGATGCCCAGCCCCGCCAAAATGAGCGACGGCGAGAGCAGCGCCGATCCGGCCTGCGCCACCCCAAACGGAATCGCAAACAACGCGCCCACGACCATGCCGAGCGACGTCGCCTGGCCCGCGTGCAGACCGCCGAGGTTCTTGCCGGTCAGGATATAGAGCGCCCAGCACACCCCGGCGGCGAGCGCATACACAGCGCCCAGGTGGTCAACCTGGCCGACCGACTTGTCCGCCACCGTCAGCATGAGCAAGCCGACCACCGCCAGCCCGATCCACACGAAATCCAACGCGCGGCGCGACAGCAGCACGGCCAGCACCAGCGGCCCTGTGAATTCGATGGCGATGGCAATGCCGATCGGCAACCGCCGCAGCGACAGATAGAACAGCAGGTTCATGCTCGCCAGGGTGACGCCGTACAGCGCAATGCGGCCGGCATCTGCGCGGCCCAGGTGCAGGCGCCAGGGCCGCCAGAACGCCAGCAGGATCGCCGCGCCGATCGTTACGCGATATGTGACCGTGCCCGCTGCGCCCAGCACCGGGAAGAGCGTCTTGGCAAACGAGTTACCGAGGCACACAGAGGCCATCGAACCCATCAGCGCAAGTATGGGCATCCAGGGGGAGGTTGTTGGCGTGGTAGTAGCGGGGGCGGGAGCAGCGGGAGACATAAGCGACAGCGGGGCGACGGCAGGAAGTGCGGCAGGGCAACGCCACAGCATAGCCGCGCACTGCCGAGAAATCGTTGCGTTCTCGGCGGCGCGGGCGTCGCTTTTTATCGGATTGACGAACTTACAGGGTGGCTGCGCTGGGGCGGATCACGTCGATCAGCAACACGCGCTGGCCTTCGCGTTCGCCATCGGGGCGCGGCGTCACACCGCGCTGCGGGCGCGGGGCGGCCAGCGGTGCCGGGTCTTCGGCGCTCATGCCGAAGACGGCCAGTTTGGAGGCTGCAATACGCTGCAGCGTGCCGCGCACGCCGGGCACATCGAGGTCTTCGGGGTCGAAGCCGGTGGTGGCGGTCCAGTCGTCGCGGGCGATGTCCTGCAGACCGTTCGCCATCTCGAACTGCAACGACGCGCCAAAGCCTTTCTGCAGCGAGTGCGAGCCGAGCAGGTATTCCGCCGTCAGGAAGCCGCGCAGCCGCGTCCAGAACGCCAGCGAGCTGATGTTGCCGCTCTTGAGCGCGTGGCTCGGGGCGACTTCCCAGCTGTGGTCGAGCAGCTTGTTGATGAGGCGGCCCCATGTCGGCACGTCGGTGCCGGCGGAACAGTCTTCGCCGGGACCTTCCGGCCGTGCGAGCTGGCGCAGCAGGCCGGTGAACGAACCAGAGGTGGCAGCGCCGCCCGCTTGAGGGCCGGAAGGCCAGCGCCATTGCAGTGGTGAAGCCGGACGGGCGCCGGGCCATTGCGCGTGCTGCTGCAGGCCTGTGCAGGGCGTCAGGTAGCGCCACTGGCGCTGGTCGCGGCCAACGCGGCGCAGCGGATCCAGCTCGGTCGAAAGGTCGAACTTGCCCAGGAACGTTGCATTGCGCGACTTGATCGGCGAACGCGCATAGACGTTGAAGTCGGGCCAGCCTTCGTACAGGTTGATCTGCGGCAGGGCGTGGTGCTTGTCGAGCGCGTCGTCGGGCTGGTCGATGCGGCGGCTGGTGAGGAACAGCGCCCGGCAATCGAGCGTCGGCACCGCGCCTCGCAGGCGCATCAGCACGAGCAGATCGCCGAATTCCGCTGGGCGTGATTCGGCACGCGCCGGATACGCGTGCGGTTGCTCGTCAGGCCAGAAAGTGGTCAGGCGCAGGGCCGACCCCGGGAACGCGCCGCGCAATCCTTGCCGGAGCAGGCGCAGGCCGTCGGGGTGACGCAGGATGCGCAGGACGGAAAGGTCGTCGCGCAAGGCGGCGTCGGGGTGGGGCGCGCGGCCGCCGTGCTCTGCGGACAGCGCAAAGCGCCACAGCGCGGTATCGCTGGCAAGATCGTGTGCAGCGACATCGCGCACCGCACTGGAGCGGCCGCCGGACATCGGCTCATGGGCGTCGCCGGCAGTGTCTCCTGCTGCGGCGTAGACGCTGGTGGTCGACCCGGCAATCGCGCCAAGAAGGCCCCTGAATGGCGGCCGGTTGCGCTCGGGCATGGCTATTCCAACTATGTTTTATCGGTTCTCTGGCGGGCAGCATAGCACCATGCGACACGTCCGAGAACGGCACAGCGCCCCTCCCCTGGTTGGGAACGGGGCGTGAAATCTTGGCGATCAGGCGGTACGGAACGACGCCACCGCGTCGCGCAGCACCTGCGCCTGCTCTTCCAGCGACAGCGCAGCGGCCGCAGCCTGCTCGACCAGCGCGGCGTTCTGCTGCGTCACCTCGTCCATCTGCGTGACGGCCTGGTTGACTTGCTCGATACCGGCGCTTTGTTCGTCGGAGGCCGAGCTGATCTCGCCCATGATGTCGGTCACGCGCTTCACGGCGATCACCACCTCATCGATCACGCTGCCCGCTTCGGCCACCAGCGTCGTGCCGTTTTCCACGCGGCCGACGGAATCGCCGATCAGCTCTTTGATCTCCTTGGCTGCAGTGCCTGAGCGCTGCGCGAGGTTTCGCACTTCGCCGGCCACCACGGCAAAGCCGCGGCCCTGTTCGCCGGCGCGCGCCGCTTCCACGGCAGCATTGAGCGCCAGGATATTCGTCTGGAACGCGATGCCTTCGATCACGCCGATGATGTCAGCAATCTTCTTGCTGCTTTCGTTGATGCCGGCCATGGTGTCGATCACACGGCCGACCACTTCGCCGCCCTTGGCAGCGATGTCCGACGCCTTGACCGCCAGCGTGCTGGCCTGACGGGCATTGTCGGCGTTCTGGCGCACGATGCTCGTCAGTTCTTCCATGCTCGACGCGGTTTCTTCCAGAGACGAAGCCTGCTCTTCCGTGCGCTGCGAGAGATCGGCATTGCCGGCTGCGATCTGCTTGGTGGCACTCGCAATCGAATCCGCCGATGTCTTGATATGGCCGATGGTGCCGGTCAGCTGCTGCTGCATCTGCGCCATGGCGACCAGCATGCTGTCACGGTCGCCGGCGCGGGTTTGGACCTGCACGGCCAGATCACCGCCGGCAATGCGCCGTGCGACCTCCGTGGCGTAGCCCGGCTCGCCGCCCAGTCCGCGCTGCACGTTGCGGATGATGAGCGACATGGCCAGCGACACCGCGCCGCCCACCAGCAGAATGACGATCAGGTTCGCGACGAGTGAATGGCGATATGCCGCGTCGACTTCCTGCAGGAAGACGGCGCTGGAGAGGTTCCAGTCCCACGGAGCAAAGTGCTTTACGTAGCCGATCTTGGGCAATGCCGTTTCGCTGCCGGGCAGGCGGCCCTGGTATTCGGCAAAGCCGAAGCCCTTGTCTTTGGCGGCGTTGACGATGGTGGGGTAGACCAGTTTGCCGGTCGGGTCCTTGAAGCCCGCGGTGCTCTTGCCGACCATGTCCGCCAGCGTCGGGTGCATCAGCAAAATGAACTGCGAGTCGACCACGAACAGATAGCCCGTGGTGCCGAACCGCATGGTCGCCAGCGTCGCCAGTGCGGCTTTCTTGGCATCGGCTTCGCTCATGGCGCCGGATTGCGCGCGGCCGTAATACAGCTTGGCGACGCCTTCCGCAGCGTCCACCAGGTTTTGCAGCCCGACCTTGCGCTCCTCGAGCATGGTGGCGCGGGTCTCCATCGCGCTCCAGATGCCGACGCCGATCAACCCCAGCCACATCACGGCCAGCGCGAGGCGCAGTTTCGCTTTGAGTGTCCACTGTCGCATGTCGCGTTTTCTCCACTTATTGTTTGACGACTCCGCATCGGTGTAACGGCGAGGGAGACGTCTTCTTTAATAGAGAGAGACCGCGCGCGCACTGTGCGGATTTCCGCAAAAAGAAGGCGCCGGCTTGCACCGGCGCCCGAAGAGACGGCGCCCACCCACAGGGAGGGGCACCGCCGCGCGTTGGGAAGTTCTGTTATCGGCAGGGGATCATTGCTCGCGAATCCAGGTCTGCGTGCGGCCCAGCAGGCTGATGCCCAGGAAGCCGCGCACATTGAGCTTCTGACCGTCTTCCGACAGCGACATCTTGGCGCTGTAGACCTTGCCGTTTTCCGGGTCCAGGATCTGACCGCCATCCCAGTTGTTGTTGCCGTTCGGCTTCAGGCCCGTCAGGATCGTCAGGCCCTTGATCGGCTGGTCCTTGCGGTCGTCCGTGCACTTGGTGCAGGTCTTGTTCTCGTCGCCGGGCACCAGGATCTTGGTGACCTTGCCCGTGAACGTGCCACCGTTGTCGACGATCGTCACTTCGCCTTTCTGTTTGCCCGTGTTGTCGTCAATGGTCTTCCAGGTGCCGGCGGGGGTGGCTTGCGCGAAGGCGCTGCCAGCTGCCAGTGCGAGGGCCAGTGCGCCAGCCAGGCGCGCGAGAGCATGGGGGGTATGTTGCATCGTGGAGTCTCCTTGTTGTCAGTCAAAAGAATTGGTGAGGGCTGATCGGTGATGCCGGCGCTGGGATCAATGCGCGCTCAACGCACCGGTCAGGGGTGACAGCGGATTGCTGCCGGAGCCGCCGGCGGCGTTTGTAACGCCACCCAGCGCATTCGTGATCGGGGCGAGCGGGTTGCCGCTGCCGGCAGCGCCGGTCAGTGCGCTCGTGACCGGCGCCAGCGGGTTGCTGCCGCCGCCCGACAGCGCACCCGTCACCGGGGCGAGCGGATTGCTGCCACCACCGAGGCCACCGCCAAGCGCGCTTGTGATCGGCGCCAGCGGATTTGTCGAGCCGCCGCCGCTGCCGCCGTTGACCAGGCCGCCGGCGCTGGCCACCGTGCCGCCGACGGCGCCGACCACACCGCCCACGTCACGCGTGAGCGGATTGCCGCCGGCCGCGCCGACTTGCGCACCGGCGCTCTGCAGGCCGCCGCCAACCGTATTCAGCGCACCGGCCAGGGGCCCGCCGAGCATCGTCGTGCTGCCGACCGTCTGCGTGCCGTTCACGAGCTGCGACGACAGTGGCACGATCGCGTTGCTCGTCTGCTGCGTGATCTGTTGCACCGGGCCGCTCGACGTGCCGATCGTGACGAGCCCGCCAGCACCCTGCATCACCTGACCCAGCGCCGACACACCGCTGCCCACTGGCGAGGTCACCGGATTCAGCGGCGCCAGCGGGCTGCCGGCGGCACCCAGATCCGAGACGGTCTGCCCTGCGTTGCCGACCGTCACCCCAGCGGAGCGGATCACGTCGCCCGAACTCTGCACCGTGGAGCCGACCGGGTCGGGCGTCGAGCCGATCTTGCCGAGCCCATTGCCGATACCGCCGCCCAATGTCTGGACCGTGTTGCCGGCGGAGGTGACCGTCGCGCCCAGATCCTTCTGCGCTGCCGTGCCGCCGACGACAGGCACCGGCGCCGTGCCGATGGTCGTGCCCAGGTCGCTGACGGTCTTGCCCGTCTGCGTGACGACGTTGCCGCCGCCGCCGGCGACGTTGCCGACCGGCACTGCGCCCGGATTGTTGTTGGCCGTCGATGAAGGTGTCGTATCCCCGTTCGGGTTGCCGCCCGAGGCGCAACCGGCCAGCGTCAGCACCGCCACCGCAGCCGCTGCCAGCAGCGTGCGCTGCGCTGAAACGATGGGGGACGAATCGGAAGAAGAAGCGTGGAGCGGGTTCTGAATCTTCATGGTGAGTCTCCTTGTAAGCGCGGCCCGTACCGCGTGTCACCGCTGGGCCAGAAGAACGCGCATCTGGCGTCCAGCGGGTAGCATTCGCCTGCGTTTGCCGTCGAATGCAAAGAAAGTTTTACAGAGCGGTGGCTAGTGATGCGCGCCGGATGCCACACCCGACAGCACACCGCCAACCAACCCGCCAACCGTCGTGCCGACGCCGCCCAATCCGCCCAGTGGACCCGTCGCAGCCGAACCGCCGCTGCTGACCGCGCCAACCGAACCGAGCGCACCAGCACCCGGCAATCCTGCAGTCAGCGAACCGACTGCCGTCGTGACCGGCGCAAGCACACCACCGAGGGCACCGGTCAGCGCACTACCCGGCGCACCACCCGACGCACTGCCGGCTGCAGACGGCGCCGTCGGCGAGACCATCGTCGACAACCCGGTGGTGAGCGAACCGAGCGCACCCACCGTGTTGCCCAACGTCGACACCAGCCCGTCACCCTTGCCGGCCGTCGTGATCGTGCGGCCCTCGCTGCCAAGCGCGCCGCCCAGCGTCGCCAGCACGTTGCTCACAGGTGCGCCCAGCCCAGTGGCAGCGCCCAGCGTTTGCGTGGCGGAAGTCAGCGTGCTGGTGAGCGGCACGATGGCGGTGATGGTGGTGGTCGTCACCTGCTCGACAGGGCCGGTCAGCGTCGCGATGGGCGTGCTGCCGGTCGACCCGGTGCCACCCGTTGCATTGCTGCCGTTGTTGTTCGACCACGTGGGCGATGTCGATGCAGTGATCGCCGGCTTGGATTGCGAATTGCCGCCGCCGCCAAGCGACGCTCCCATGTCGCCGCTGCCCGAATTCGCGCAACCGGCCAACATGGCGAGCGATGCCGTCGCCAGCACGCACCGCAGGAATACTCCGCGCTTCGGCGGATTCGATTTCGACAAGAACGCTCGATCGCGCATCTTGTGCCTCCACTACTCAGAACAGAACGCTCGTTGGACCCCTTCTGTCTTGCGCTCTTTGCTCGTCGGGTTTGTCGTCGTCAGCCATGTGGGGTTGGCGACGACCTCCCTGTCTTGTCACGGGCCACGCGCAGGCTCGTGCCACACCGCGCGATCGATGCCGTGCTGATGTGGTGAGCGGATCGTGAAGTGAAACCGAATGGCATGACAATCAGCGCCAACCTGACACCCGGATTTGCGCTCGCAGCAATTTGTGCAATCGGTCCGGAAAAAAGCGCCAACGCAAGCCTTTCTTCGGGCGATGGGGCCGCAGCAAAAATAGGCTCTGGATTGCCGTAGAACAATCCTTCTATCGTCGCAAAACAGCGTCGTTTCAAACGCGATCGCATGCACTTTTCAGCGAGGGGCTGAGCAGGGTTTTCCCGGGATGGCCCATCGCGAGAAGCGTGGAGCGAGTCGCGCTTTTCGATGTCGTGCGCGCACGCAGATCGGCATCGTCACGATCCGAGGTCGGCGTCGCGCGCGTCGACATCAATCGGGCACGCGCGGATTCGAGTCGCGCTCACGCACGCAGCGATGCTTCTGCTCCATCGCAATCCGCTCGCACGGGATGAGCGGCACGCGATTTGCGGTAGCTCCACGCATGCTGTTGGTCTTCGTAATGGCATCGATATCGCACGGTACCGATCGAAGGTGAGCGCGATGTATCGGCAGCGTCGAACGACATGCTCCGCACGTCGATATGCACGCGTCGATCGCACCGATCGCGTGCGCATCGACGTGTTGAGCGCGAAAAATTCGCACGCGCTGTCGCATCTACGCATCGTTTTTTTCGACACGCATCGCGCAGCGCGCGCGTCGTCGCGCACGATGTTGGCGAAAGCGCGCGATGCACGTGCATCTGATCATGAGGCGCGCGCGCGCAACATCGTGTGTTGCTGTAAACCGGCATAACCATTGGGTTTGCGGGACACGCGTGTCAACGTGGAGCAACGCCGCAACGTGATGTTACGACGCAAGAAAATGCGCCTTCTCGACATCGATCTGCGCGCATGCGCGATGCGAATCGCAGCGACGCACAGACGCAGCGCAATCCTTCACCAAAACTCACGGCGCTTTTTGCATAAATCTCTTAACATCACTGCGCAAACGAATTATGATTCGCCTTGACAAGACGTTGACTTCGATGCAAGGGACCTTCGCGCGATCAACGACGATGAAGTTCCAAGCGGCAAGTGAAAGGTAGTCGAGGAGCGTAACCACTTTGATGCACGCCACGCCGACAGGGCTGTTTGAACTCGGTGCCGTCTCTGCGATCCCCCCGTCGGGATGGGCGTACTACCCCCAAAAGAAAACGCGCGCTCTCCAGTTTTTCGCTGTCCGTAAAGTCACGCTGCAGGCGGCTTTGCGGTCTACGCAGCGATTCGCGCAAGATCAGATTTCGACCGGTGTGGCCACGATGCCCCGGTCCTCTCAATTGATGAAGACTCGCCGGATGCATTCTGTCTGGCCGACTGTGGCTGCGTTCGTGCGCGCGGCCGGGGCGTGTAACTTGCTGCGTGTGTTCACCGCGCAAGCTGCAGATCTTCCTACCGAATTCATTAGCGTGCGACTGCCGTTTGGTGGCGCGCCGATGAATCGCTCGCTCGGTTGGTCTGGCGGTGCCAATGCATCGTGGGATCGGGCCGGTCGGGTTGCTCAATCTCGATAGTTCGATACCCAATCTTGAAGGAGTTTCCCATGGCAACTGCTGCTAAGAAGAAACCGGCCGCCAAGGCCCCGGCCAAGAAGGCCGCTGCAAAGAAGGCTCCGGCCGCCAAGAAGGCTGCTGCAAAGAAGGCTGCTCCGGCCGCTAAGAAAGCCCCGGCCAAGAAGGTCGCAGCTAAGAAGGTCGCTGCCAAGAAGGCCCCCGCCAAGAAGGCCGCAGTGAAGAAGGTTGCAGCCAAGAAGGCCCCGGCCAAGAAAGCTGCAGTGAAGAAGGTTGCAGCCAAGAAGGCTCCGGCCAAGAAAGCCGCAGTGAAGAAGGTTGCAGCCAAGAAGGCTCCGGCCAAGAAAGCTGCAGTGAAGAAGGTTGCAGCCAAGAAGGCTCCGGCTGCCAAGAAGGCTGCTGCCAAGCCTGCTGCGAAGAAGGCTGCCGCCAAGAAGGCCCCGGCTGCCAAGAAGGCCGCTGCCAAGCCTGCAGCGAAGAAGGCTCCGGCCAAGAAGGCTGTTGCCAAGCCCGCTGCTGCTCCGGCCGCTGCACCTGCTGCACCCGCTGCCAAGACCGCGCTGAACCCGGCTGCGGCATGGCCGTTCCCGACCGGCAACCGTCCGTAAGTCATTCTGACGACGGTGATCCTCCGGGACCACAGCGGCGCGCAGGTCGCGCCCTCCTGATCGGATACCGCGTATCCGGTCCGCAAGGCCTTGGTGTCTTGCACCGCCCGCCGATCGGCTCACGCCCCGGCGGGCTTTTTCTTGCCCGCGCATCGCGCCTGCGTTTCGCGCGAACAAACAAAACCGCACCGGCGCAATGCCGATGCGGTATTTCCGGTGAACCCCTCGTGTATCGGCCGAGTATCGTCGATCAGTGCGTGACGCGCGTCACGCCACCCGATGAGAGCAGGCGCACGCGCTCACCAGGGCGGAACGCCTCGTCCGCGTCTTGCGTGATCGCACGGTACTCGCCGTTGTCGAGCTTGACGGTGATTTCCAGGCCCGGCCGCTTGTTCATCTGACCTTCGAGCGCGCTGCCTGCCACGCCGCCGAGAATCGCACCGAGCACACCCGCTGCGACCGAGCCGTTGCCGCGGCCGATGGCGGCAGCCGAACCGATGCCGCCGATCGCGCCCCCGGCAATGGTGCCAACGCCCGTCTGTTCACGGTCGATCACGACATTGCGCACGGAATCCACCGTACCGAAGCGCACGGTCTGCTCGCGCTGCGCCTGACCCGAGGTGTAAGCGCTGTTGGAATTGGTGCCCATGGCGCAGCCTTGCAGCCCAAGGGCGGCGACCAGCAGAGTCGCGGCGCCGATGCGATAGATGGGTTTCATGTTCGTTCCTTATTGATACCGGTACCCGAAAGCGGATTCAAAGCGCCGCGCAATTTCGTCGACGGGCAGGCCGTGATTCTGCGGGCCTTGGCAAGCAATCTTGAGTGAGCCCATCAGGCTGGCGAGGCGGCCGGTGGTGTCCCAGTCCAGGCCGTTCTCGATGCCGTAGAGCAGGCCGCCGCGGAATGCGTCGCCGCAACCGGTCGGGTCGACCACACGTTCGGCCGGCACGACCGGGATAGTGTACTGCTTGCCGCCGGCGTAAATCTCCGCCCCTTTCTCCCCGCGCGTGACGATGTAAGCCTCGACGCGCTGCGCAAGTTCTGCCGCACTGTAGCCCGTGCGTGACAGCATGACCTGCGCTTCGTAGTCATTGACCACGACGTAGCTGGCGAGTTCAACGAAGTGGCGCAGGTCGGCGCCGTCAAACAGCGGCATTGCCTGGCCCAAATCGAAGATGAAGGGCACGCCGGATTCGGCGAACTGGGTCGCGTGGTGCAGCATGCCTTCGCGGCTGTCGGGGCCCACCAGGCCAAGCCTTGCCGGCAGCGCGTTCTTGACCGAATTGATGCTCGAATGGCTCATCGCGCCGGGGTGGAACGCGGTGATCTGGTTGTTGTCGAGGTCGGTCGTGATCATTGCCTGCGCGGTGAACGTATCCGGAACCTCCGTGACATGCGCCGTCGAGATGCCGAGGTTTTTCAGGTAGTCCAGATACGGACCCGCATCCTGGCCGACCGTGCCCATGATGATGGGCTCGCCGCCCAGCATTTTCAGCGTGAAGGCGATGTTGCCTGCGCAGCCACCGAACTCCCGGCGCATGGTCGGTACCAGGAAGGAAACGTTCAGGATGTGAATTTTGTCGGGCAGGATGTGTTCGCGGAAGTGTCCGTCGAACGTCATGATGGTGTCGTAGGCAACCGAGCCGCAGATCACGCTGGCCATATTCAAGCACTCCAGATATGACACGGCCGCCCAGTGGACGGCCGTGCGATGAACGAGAGACCGGACGCCGGTCTCGATGCAGTCAGTTCAGCTTACTTCAGCGCAGCCAGGGCGGCGTCGTAGTTCGGCTCGTCCTTGATCTCGGGCACGAGTTGCGAGTACAGGACGGTGTCGTTGGCGTCGAGCACGACCACAGCGCGGGCGGTGACGCCAGCCAGCGGGCCCGACGTGATGTCGACGCCGTAAGCTTGCTTGAAACCCTTGTCGCGGAAGGTCGACAGGGGCTTCACATTCGCGATGCCTTCGGTGGTGCAGAAGCGGCCAGCTGCGAACGGCAGGTCGGCCGAGATGGACAACACGACCGTGTTATCCAGCTTGGCGGCGGCTTCGTTGAACTTGCGCGTAGAGGTGGCGCACACCGGGGTGTCCAGGCTCGGCACGATGTTCAGGACCTTGCGCTTGCCGGCAAAGTCAGCGAGCGAGACGTCCTTCAGGTCTGCGCCGACCAGCGTGAATGCCGGGGCCTTCGAGCCCGCGGTCGGGAATTGGCCGCCGACTTCGATCGGATTGCCGCCAAGGGTCACGTTTGCCATGGTGTTACTCCTTCCTTTGATGCGTGTTGGGGAAAAGCCGCTAACAAGACCGTGCCTGCACCGGGGTCGGCGCGCCACGCCGGCAGGACCTTGTTAGCGGCTCTAGGCCAGGGGTGAAAACTCAGGGGTAAAAAATCAGGACCCGGTAATTGGCCGTCGGGCGCTGGGACTGGAATCGTACCCGAATCGGTAGCTCGGCGCGGGCGGGCAGCCCTGACTTGCTGTATGCACTGTCGCTCGGGTTGAGGTAGTCGCTGGGTAGCAACGCGCGGCGCGAGAGCAACTGGTCTTGCAGGTCGGTCGTCACCAGCTCGATGGCCGGCAGGGCGATGGGGCCACCGGCGCGATTGCGCAACGTAGCCGTGAGCACGTACTGGTCGGAGGCATCGCCCTCTTGCCGCTGCAGTTGCGACGATTCGATCTGCAGTGCATCGAGGTCACGCGGTGGCGCAATCGTGCAATGCAACGCCTGGCACATCGCCTCCAGCATCGGCCGTGTCGAGGGCGCGCGACGGGCGATCTCGGCGCGGGCCAGGAAGAGCAGTTGCAGCACGGCCGCCACCGCGAGCAGGCCGATCACAATGCGCGCCAGTGCGCGGCGTCCGGTTGTTTTGCGCGTGTGCTCGCGGGCTTGCGCGGCACGCAAAAAATCAAGTGTCGCGGCAGAGACACCGTGGTTCGGCCCCCGCACCTTGCGCGGACGCGGTGCGCCGGTCAGCGTGCGCTGCGGCGTCGGGCCCGCCGGCTCGGCTTGCGTGCGTCGTGCGTGGCCTTGGCGGCGCGGCACCGGCGCAAACAGCGTGTGCGGATCGGTTTCGTGGCGCATCCAGACCGAATCGTGCTGTTCCGCCACTGGCTTCAGGGAGGCCACGGCTACCGGTGCAGATGCGGTCGCCACCGGAGCCGCCGGGGGCACGATGGCCGGCTCGACCGGCAGATCTGCCGACGGCTGCTTGGGCACAGCGGCGGCAAACGTGTCTTCCTCGTCTTCGAGGTCGCGGATGGGCGGCAGGCCGTGGAATGGATCGGCGGGCGGAGCGGAGGGTTCCGGCGGTCGTGTCTCCTGCGCTGGTTCAGCGGCTGGCTCGACAGCGGGCTCGATCTGCGCCTCATCGGGGAGTGGACGCGTGTCGGGTGCGGTGGATGGCACGTCCGCTGCCGGCGTGGCGCCTTCAACTTCGCCCAGATGAACTTCGGCGATGCCTTCGTCGGGAACATCTTCTTCCCAGATCAGCGTCATGCCGAAGCCGTGGTCGTCCTCTGGGGCAGACGGCACCGCGGGCGCTTCGGATTCGGAAGCGACCGGCGGCGAGAGTGGCGCTACGCGAGCGGTGGGTTTCGGCGATTGCGGAGGCTGCGGTGCTTCGGCCGCCGGCACCGCAGGCGTGGGTACGGCGCCCAGTTCGATCAGATGATCGCGGCCATCGAAGACGTGATTGCAGCGCCCGCAACGGACGAGTCCGCCGCGCAGCCGCAGCTGATCGGCGACAACGCGGAATGCGGTTTGACAGTTGGGACAGCGGGCGGCCAAACGTGGCGCAGCTTGTGGCGCAGTTGCCATGCGGGACGAGGAGAAAAAAGCCGACCGCGCGAGTATTGCAGACAGAGGCGCCAGCGTCGACCTTTGCAGGGGGCACTGGCGCGCAATGCAATGAAATTACGTCGGCTTCACACCATGCAGGCAGACCCAGCCGTCACGTGCACACCACACGGTAAGCGGAATGGCGGACGCGTACGCAGCGGCAACTTCTTCGGCTTGGCGCTCAAGCACGCCTGACAGAATCAGCCGGCCGCCCGGCCGCACGCGTGCGCACAGCATGGCTGCCATCAACTTGAGCGGGTTCGACAGGATGTTGGCGACGACCAGATCGAACGTGCCTTCCGGAGCATCGTCGGGCAGGGCAAACGTGGCTTCGACGTGGTTGCGCTCGGCGTTGTAGCGCGAGGCTTCGACGGCGTTCGGGTCGATGTCAACACCGACGGTTTCGCCGGCGCCGAGCTTTTTCGCGACGATGGCCAGGATGCCCGAGCCACAGCCGTAGTCGAGCGTGCGCTCGCCGGGTTGCACGTGCTGCTCCAGCCATTCCATGCACAAGCGCGTGGTCGGGTGGCTGCCGGTGCCGAAGGCAAGGCCGGGGTCCAACTCCAGCACCACGGCGTCGGGCTCTGGTGCGTCATGCCACGAGGGCACGACCCAGATGTGCTCGCCGATGTGGATGGGCTCGAACTGCGATTGCGTGACGCGCACCCAGTCCTGCTCTTCGACTTCGCGCACGGTGTACGCAGGCAGCGGCGCCAGGTTGATCTCGTTGGCTGCGGCGGCCACCAGCAATGCCGGATCGGCATCCTCTGCGAGCAGGGCAACCACGCGCGAGCGGTTCCAAGCCAGGCGTGTCGGTTCGTGGCCGGGCTCGCCAAAAAGCGGCTGCTCTTCGGGCGTGTCGGCATCGGCGTCTTCCACCGAGACCGACAGCGCGCCAAGATCAAACAGTGCTTCGGACAACGCTTCGGCGTCGTCACGCGCCACTTCGAGCACGCATTCCCGGTACGTCACTTGCCGCCACCCTTGGCCACTTCCTGTTGCGCCAAACGGTGCTCCAGGTAGTGGATGTCGGTGCCGCCTTCAACGAAGTTGGCGTCGAGCATCAGATCGCGGTGCAGCGGCACGTTGGTCTGGATGCCTTCCACCACCATTTCCGACAGGGCGATGCGCATGCGGGCGATGGCCTGCTCGCGTGTCGCGCCGTACGTGATGACCTTGCCGATCATCGAGTCGTAATTGGGCGGCACGAAGTAGCCGTTGTAGGCATGCGAATCCACGCGGACGCCCGGGCCCCCCGGCACATGCCACGACGTGATGCGGCCCGGCGACGGCGTGAACTTGAACGGATCTTCCGCGTTGATGCGGCACTCGATGGCGTGGCCCTTGAGCGTGATGTCCTTCTGGCGGAAGCGCAGCTTTTCGCCGGCCGCCACGCGGATCTGCTCCTGCACGATGTCAACGCCCGTGATCATTTCCGTGACCGGATGCTCGACCTGCACGCGCGTGTTCATTTCGATGAAGTAGAACTCGCCGTTCTCATACAGGAACTCGAACGTGCCGGCGCCGCGATAGCCGATCTTCTTGCAGGCCTCGGCGCAGCGGTCGCCAATGCGTTCGATCAGGCGACGCGGAATGTGCGGTGCCGGCGCTTCCTCGATCACCTTCTGGTGGCGGCGCTGCATGGAGCAATCGCGCTCGCCCAGCCAGACAGCGTTGCGGTGCTGGTCCGCCAGGACCTGGATTTCCACGTGGCGCGGATGCTCCAGGAACTTCTCCATATAGACTTCCGGATTGCCGAAGGCGCGGCCGGCTTCCTCGCGCGTCATGTTGACGGCGTTGATCAGCGCAGCCTCGGTGTGCACCACGCGCATGCCACGGCCACCGCCGCCGCCGGCTGCCTTGATGATCACCGGATAGCCGACCTTCTTGGCCGTTGCCAGAATTTCCTTCGGGTCTTCTGGCAGGGCGCCTTCCGAGCCCGGCACGCACGGTACGCCGGACTTGATCATCGCCTGCTTGGCCGAAACCTTGTCGCCCATCAGGCGAATCGATTCGGGCGTCGGGCCGATGAAAGTGAAGCCGGATTGCTCCACGCGCTCGGCAAAGTCGGCGTTTTCCGACAGGAAGCCGTAGCCCGGGTGGATGGCTTGCGCATCGGTCACCTCGGCGGCCGAGATGATCGCCGGCATGTTCAGGTACGACAGCGGCGACGGTGCCGGGCCGATACACACGGCTTCGTCGGCCAGCTTGACGTATTTGGCTTCCTTGTCCGCCTCGGAATAGACCACCACGGTCTTGATGCCGAGTTCGCGGCAGGCGCGCTGGATGCGAAGAGCGATCTCGCCGCGATTCGCGATCAGGATCTTGTCGAACATCGTGTTCTCGCTACAAAAAGGAGAGGCGAGGGCGCTGTGGCCGGGCCGCGCTCAGTGGCAGCCCTTGTGCGCCGGCTCGCGCTCGGATGCGGCACGCTGCGCGCCGCACGGTGAGGGTGGGATGCCGGAGGATCAGCCGATGACGAACAGCGGTTGGCCGTATTCCACAGCCTGACCGTTCTCGATCAGGATTTCCTTGATGACGCCGGCCTTGTCCGCTTCGATCTCGTTGAGCAGCTTCATCGCTTCGATGATGCAGATGGTCTGCCCTTCCTTGACGGTGTCGCCCACCTTGACGAACTCGGCTGCGCCCGGCGACGGCGAGCGGTAGAACGTGCCGACCATCGGTGACGTCACGATGTGTCCAGCCGGCAGGGCCGGGGCGGCAGCCTCGGCGCCGACGGCTGCCGGCGCCGCTGCGGCGGGTGCTCCCATAGCCGGTGCAGCCTGCATCGGCATCGGCGCATATTGCATCGGGGCCACCACTTGCGGTGCCGACTTGACGATGCGTACCTTGCCTTCACCCTCGGTCACTTCGAGTTCCGAAATGCCCGATTCGGCCACCAGGTCGATCAGCGTTTTCAGCTTGCGCAAATCCATGAACGTTCTCCTGCAGCGTCGGCGATCTGGGGCGGTGGATGCGTGCGAATGGCTCTTCAGCCGCGCATCGGTCAAAGGCGCTCCAGGCGCTGGCGTCGTTGCGTTGGTTAAGTGGTTGAAATAAAAGGAAGAAGACGGCCGGTTAGCCGCCGTGTCGATCGATTGCGAAGTCCAGCGCCGCCAGATAGCCGCGCCAGCCCAGCCCGCAAATGACCCCCACGGCCTGGTCCGCCAAGTACGAATGGTGGCGGAACGGCTCACGACGGTGGACGTTGGACAGATGGACTTCGATATACGGAATCACCACGCCGGCCAGCGCATCGCGTAGCGCCACACTTGTGTGCGTGTAGGCGGCCGGATTGATGATGATGAATTCAACGCCTTCGCTCTTGGCGGCGTGGATGCGATCCACCAACGCACCTTCGTGGTTCGACTGGAAGTGCGCCAGCGTCACGCCGCGTGCCGCGGCGCGTTCGGCCAAGGCGGCATTGATGTCGGCGAGGGTGGTTGCACCATAGACTTCCGGCTCGCGCGTTCCCAGCAAATTGAGATTCGGGCCGTGCAGCACGAGCACGTTGCGAAGCGCTTTGGCGATGGATTGATCAGCCACGGTTGGACCGGTTGAGCGAAGTTGGGCGCAATTTACAGCAACTTAGAATGCTTTGTCTAGTTTTTGCTGAAAAACTCACAACAAATCGGTGTTTTCCCCGATCTTGCGCGCGCTGTCGGCGCTTTTGCCGAAGAAGAAGGGGAGTTGCGTGCACATGAACGTCATATGACGCTTTTCCACATTCACGTGCGCTGCAGCGCTTCCCGTATTTCGTCCGCATGCACACGGCCCATCTTCCGGAACGTGATTTCTCCATGTGAATTGAGAATCACAGTAAACGGAAGGCCGCCGACTTCGTTGCCGAACTGACGACCCAACTCGGTCCCGCCAAAGCCCGCCACGGCAATCGGATATGTGACGTGCACCTTGCCCAGGAACGTCTGGATATTGGACGCAGAGTCGATGCCGATGCCGACAAACTTTGCGTTGGCCTTCTCTTCTTGCGCCAGCGCAGACAGTTCTGGCATTTCCTCGACGCAAGGACCGCACCACGGTGCCCAAAAATTGATCACCACGGGCTGCCCCCGAAAAGCGGTCAGATCAAGGGGCACCCCATTGGGGTCGGGCAGCTTGCTTCCGTAAAACGCCGCCACGGCGCTGTCAGCTGGGGTTTTGGGCTCGGTGGCGCGATGTCCGAAATAGACGCCCGCCGCCGCGGCGACCAGGGCGGCGATCAATAGGGCAATCAGTGGGGTGCGGCGCGACATGGTTTGCGGGGTCTCTATATATAGAGCGTGGCGAGGCGTGCCGGATTGTACTCCTGTCGGCGGATCACCCCTGCGACAGGAGGGCACGCACGGCCGCAGCGTCGCCCCGCTGGGTCTTGCCGGTGGCGTCAGCGCGCCGCGCACCGCGCACATCGTTCATGTCATACAGGGCGATATGGACGCCGACCGGCGTGCCTGTTTCGGCGCGCAGCTCGCGCGCCAGTTCGCGGGAATCGGCTCCTGCGGGCCATTGGCCGCGCCATAGGAAGCTGAGCGTTTCCACCTCATCGCGGCCGGCAAAGTGGGCGCTTTCCGTGGTGTCGAACTCCACGCCGGCGTTGAGCAGGAAGATTGCCACGTCCTTCGGGCTGTCGCAGAAGACCTGCAGGTGGATGTCAGAGTGCTCGCTTGCGGTCCCATTGAAGACGGCACCGGCCAGGTACGGGTTGTGGACAGCCAGCCCGTCCATGAGCAGCAGCGCTATGCGACGCAGCAATGCCAGTACGCGCGGCTGAGATTCGGCCTGGAACAGTGCCTGGTATTCGCGGACTTCCGTTTCGACCTGTTCGTTGTCCGGCAACCATTCGCCGGGCGCGCGGGATTCCGTCCCAAGCACTTGGCGGGCAGCCTTGCGCTTGGCGGTGGCGTAGTCGGCGCCGTCTTCCGCGATCATGCGGGCGGCGGTGACAGCAATTTCCTCCCGCACGCGGGCAGGATCGAGGGCGGAGCGTTTTGACATGGCTCTATTTTACTGAAGCGCGCGGGCCTGCCTGTAGCCGCAGGTACAATGCGGCGCAACGAAGTTGAGATGGCTCCCATGCATATCCACATCCTTGGAATCTGCGGCACCTTCATGGGCGGCATCGCCCTGATTGCCCGCCAGGCTGGCCACCGCGTCACCGGCTGCGACGCCAATGTCTACCCACCGATGAGCACCCAGCTCGAAGCGCAAGGCATCCAGCTGATCGAAGGCTTTGACCCCGAACAGCTGTCCATCGGCGCCGATCTCTATGTGATCGGCAACGTGATCTCCCGCGGCAATCCGCTGATGGAAGCCATCCTGGATCGAAATCTGCCCTACATTTCCGGCCCGCAATGGTTGGGTGACAACGTACTTCGCCAGAAATGGGTGCTTGCCGTGGCAGGCACGCACGGCAAGACGACCACCACGTCGATGCTCGCCTGGATTCTCCAGGACGCTGGCTACAACCCTGGCTTCCTGGTGGGCGGTGTACCGCGCAACTTCGGGCTGTCGGCGCGGCTGACCGAATCCGATTTCTTCGTCATTGAGGCCGACGAGTACGACACGGCCTTTTTTGATAAACGCAGCAAGTTCGTTCACTACCGTCCCCGTACGGCCATATTGAACAACCTGGAATTCGATCATGCCGATATCTTTCCCGATCTTGCGGCGATCGAAACGCAATTTCACCACCTCGTGCGCACGGTGCCCGGTCAAGGCCGCCTACTCGTCAATGGACGCGAAGACAGCTTGAAGCGTGTACTTGAGCGCGGATGCTGGTCGGAAGTCGAGCGATTCGGCGCCGAAGGTGGCCTCGGCTGGAAAATTGCAAACCTCGGTGGTGACGATAGCTTCGACGTGGTGTTCAACGGACAACCGCTAGGCCGTGTCCGCTGGGCGCTTCAAGGGGACCACAATCGCATGAATGCGGTGGCGGCCATCGCCGCCGCACGGCATGTCGGTGTGCCACCCGCTCAAGCCATTGAAAGCCTGGCCCGTTTCGAGAATGTGAAACGCCGCATGGAGGTACGCGGCACCGTCAACGATGTAACGGTCTACGATGATTTTGCCCATCACCCCACGGCCATTCGCACGACCATCGAAGGCCTGCGCCGCCGCGTTGGCGAAGGACGCATTCTGGCTGTGCTGGAGCCGCGATCCAACACCATGAAACTGGGTGTGATGAAGCAGGCGCTTCCGGACAGCCTCTCCGGAGCGGACCAAATCTTTGCTTACGGCGCCGCCAATGGGCGCGACGCGATCGGGTGGGATCTGGCGGGCGCGCTGGCGCCTCTCGGCCAGTGCGCGAAAGCATTCTCTGACTTGAACGCGCTAGTTGACGCCGTAACGGCTGCCGCCCGCCCAGGCGACCATGTGCTTGTCATGAGCAACGGCGGCTTCGGCGGTGTACATCAAAAGCTGCTCGACGCCCTGGCGCAACACGTGGGCTCCGCGAACTGATCCGGATATGCCGGCATCCATCGTCTATTTGCACGGATTCCGCTCGTCGCCGCGCTCGTTCAAAGCTCAGTTGATCGGCCAGCGCATGGCTTCCGTGGGACTGCCGGACAAGTACGTTTGCCCCGCGCTGCCCGTCTCGCCGCGGGAAGCCGTGGACGATACGGAGGCGGTGATCGCGGAGTTGAGTACGCGTGACGGCATCAAACCGGTACTGATCGGCTCCTCGTTGGGAGGCTTTTACGCGATCTGGCTGGCAGAGCGCCATGGACTGCGCGCGGCCATGCTGAATCCGGCCACGCGCCCCGAGCGGGATCTCGCCAAATATGTAGGAGAACAGCCGTTGTGGCATGGTGGCGGCACGATCCGCGTGGAGCGGCATCATCTGGATGAGCTGCGCGCGCTGGCCGTGCCCGCCATCACGCAGTCGGAGCGCTATTACCTGCTTGCCGCGACCGGCGATGAAGTGCTGGACTACCGCGAAATGCTCGGCCACTTTCCTGGCGCGGTCACCCGCATCATTGAAGGTGGCGACCACGGCATCAGTGATTTTGCGCAGTACATGGATGAAGTGCTCATTTTCTGTGGTGTTCCCGCCGATCTGTTGGCTGCGCATCCGTTTAGCGCCGCATGACCGAATCTCCGTCTTACCCGCGCAGCCTGTGGCGCAGCGCGCTGCCGCCTTGTGTCGTCTATGACCGGCACTGGGCGCGCTGGGCGGTGGGCGCGGATTCGCTGACCGCGCGGCTTCGCGCGGCATCTTCCCGCTTTCGGGTGCAATTGCTGGGCCAACAGCGCGCCATGCCGTTGCGCGATGAGTGGCGTTGTCTCGGCATGCCCGGGCCTGCCGAGACGCTGGTTCGCGAGGTTTTGCTGATCTGCGACGATACTCCAGTGGTTTATGCCCACACGATTGTGCATCCGCGCAGTGTGGCGCTGGACTGGCCGTTCCTGAAAGCGCTGGGGGCGCAGCCGTTGGGGCACTCGCTGTTTGCCGATCCACGTGTACAGCGAGGGGATTTCGAATTCGCTCTGCTGGACGCGCGCCACCCGCTGGTCCGCCGGGCACACGACGCGCTGGGCGATGCGCCGGTTGCCGGCACGGCCCGATTGCCGGCCCGCCGATCGGTGTTCCGGCGCGGCGCGAGCGCGATGCTGGTGACAGAGGTTTTCCTGCCGGCGCTGGCTGGTTTTCACCCGCCGCGGTAAGCGTATTTGGCGGTCCGAGCGCCCGGCCAGTGCGGTATCATCGCCCCCAACTTTTTATCGCCGCGCCTGGCGTGATGTCGTCAGGATGGGCGGCCATTCCACTTCATTCAAAGCGGTGCTCGCACGGGCGAGTGCTGCAATCCAGACAATTCCATGCAGTTGCTGTTCGAAGAAGGCGGCGAGATCCGCGCGGGCACCGTCTTGTCCCAACAGGGCGAGGCCTATCAGGTCGAGTTGCCGAGCGCCAAGCGCACCAAGGTCAAGTCGCGCGACGTGTTGCTGCAATTCGCGCAGCCGTCTGCCGGCGAGTTGTCGCAGGCAGCCCAGGCGCTGTCGGCGGAGATCGACCTCGATTTTCTGTGGGAATGCGCTTCGGCCGAAGAATTCGGCTTTACCGATCTGGCCGGCGAATACTTTGGCGCCGGCGCCAATGCCACGCAGCAGGCCGCGCTGGCCATCGCGCTGCATGGCTCGCCGATCTACTTCCGCCGCAAGGGCCGCGGCCGCTATCAGCGCGCGCCCGAAGACCAGCTGAAGGCCGCGCTTGCAGGTTTGGAGCGCAAGAAGCAGCAAGCCGCCCTGCAGGCCGAATACGAAGCCGAGCTGAAGGCGATGCGCCTGCCCGAGGCCTTCCGCGGCAAGACGCTGCAGCTGCTGTTCAAGCCGGACAAGAACAGTCTCGAATACAAGGCGCTCGACGCGGCGTGCACCGCGCTGGGCCTGTCGCCGATGCGCCTGATGGTGGCGGTCGGCGGCATCGCCAACGCCCGCGCGCTGCACGAGGCCCGCTTCCTCTCGGAATGTTTCCCGAAGGGCACCGGTTTTCCCGAAGTGACCGTGCCGGAACCGGCAATGGAACTGCCGGCCGCAGACGTGCGTGCCTTCTCGATCGACGACGTGACCACCACGGAAATCGACGACGCCATCTCTGTCACGCCCATTGATGACGCCACCGTGCGCATCGGCATCCATATTGCCGCGCCGGGCTTCGGTATCCAGCGCGGCGAACCGCTGGACGTGATTGCGCGCCAGCGTTTGTCGACCGTGTATTTCCCCGGCGACAAGATCACGATGTTGCCGGAGTCGGTGGTGGATCGCTACACGCTGCAGGAAGGGCGCGCGTGCCCAGCGCTGTCGCTGTATGTGACGGTCGACCGTGCAACGTGGGCGGTCACCGCGAGCGAGACGCGCTGCGAAACCGTGACCGTGGCGGCCAACCTGCGCCACAACCTGCTCGACGACGTGATCACCGCCGACGCGCTCGCCGATGGCTCGGGCGACTACCCGTTCAAGGCCGAACTGGCGGTGCTGTGGCCATTTGTGTGCGCGTTGTACGACGGCCGCCAGCAGGCCCGCATCGCCAGCGGCCTCAAGCCGGAGGGCGCGCAGAAGGGCGATTATTCGTTCTACATCGATCCCATTCCCGAGGCGGAAGGCGGTGGCGAGCGTGTGCGGATCGAACAGCGCAAGCGCGGCTCGCCGCTGGACAAGATCGTCGCCGAGCTGATGATCCTGGCCAACAGCACGTGGGGTCGCATGCTGGCCGACGCGGGGGTGCCCGGCATCTATCGCACGCAGAAAGCGTGGGGTATGCACCGCACGCGCATGCAGACGTATCCGGCGCCGCATGAAGGTCTGGGCGTGGCGCAGTATGCGTGGAGCACCTCGCCGCTGCGCCGCTATGTCGATCTGGTCAATCAATGGCAGATCGCAGCGGTGGCGCAGCATGGCGTGACGGCCAAGCTGATCGCGCCGTTCAAGCCGAAAGATGCCGACCTTCTGGCTGCCGTGGCCGACTTCGAAGCCACTTACGCTGCCTATGCCGACCACCAGTCGACCATGGAGCGCTACTGGTGCCTGCGCTGGCTCAAGCAGGAAAACCGCACGCGCATGCAGGCCGTGGTGCTCAAGGAAGGCGCCGTGCGCTTCGCCGACATTCCGCTGGTGACGAAGGTGCCGGAACTGGCGCAAACGCCACGCGGCACGCACGTCGTGCTCGATATCCTGGACACCGACGAGATCAGCCTTGAAGTGTCATGCCGCGTGGTCGAGATCCTCGCCCCCGCCGCGGACGCGCAATCGGAAGCCGAAGCCATCGAAGAAGAACTGGCCGAGGCAGAGAGCGAAGCCGATGTGCCGGCTGAACCACAACCGGCCGCCGATGGGGAAGAGGCACGCGCTGAAGCCGACGCCGCTGTGGCGCCGCCGCCGCAGGACGGCGAGACCGGTGGAACGCCCACCGCTGCCTAACTACAATCGCAGTCTGACCTTCACGCTTCGCGCATCGACCAGGAATCGCCCCATGGCCGCCCTCGCAAACCGTCCGGACTGGTCCGGCAGCAGCACGCTTACCAAGGCTCTGGTGGTGTCGTTGGCCGTGCATGTCTTGCTGCTGTTCGTGCGCGTGGTGGCCCCCGAGGCGTTCGATATCAAGCGCGAAGATCCGGGCCTCGATGTGGTGCTCGTCAACGCCAAGTCGTCGACGGCGCCGTCCAAGGCGACTGCCGTGGCGCAGGTCAACCTGAACGGCGGCGGCGAATACGACCAGCAGCGCGCCACCACGCCGCTGCCCGCCGACACCAACGAGCAGACCGGCGATGCCATCAAGCTCACGCAGCGCCGTGTCGAATATCTTGAGCAGGAGCAGCGTCGCCTGCTCACGCAATCGACCGAGCGTGCACCGCTGGTCAACGATCGGCAGGTCAAGCCGGGCGAGCGTCCGCAGCCATCGCCCAACAACGGCACCGACGACCGCACCACGCAGGATGAAATTGCGCGCCTGCAAGCCGAAATCGACCGCAACCTCGAGAACTACGCCAAGCGCCCGCGTCGCAATGTGCTGACAGCCGCGAGTGCCCGCCAGGTGGATTACGCCCGTTACTACGATGCCGTGCGCCGCAAGATCGAAGCGCGCGGCACCGCAAACTTTCCCAGCCAGAACGGCCGCCCGCTTTACGGCGAGCTGATCGTCGTGATCAGTATCAACCGCGATGGTCAGCTCGGCTACAACCAGGACGGCTACAAGATCGAAGGCATCGAGATCGCAAAAAGCTCGGGCAACCCCGCGCTGGATCGCCAGGCCGTTGCCATCGTGCGTTCGTCTTCACCATTTGGTGGCTTCCCGGCCGAGATGCGCAAGCGCGTGGACATCCAGGATGTCGTTGCCACGTTCAAGTTCACCCGCGCAGGTCTGGAAACCCACCTGCAGACCCGCTGATTTCGTCGCCCATGCCGTCGTCGTTTCAAGAGGCCATCCTCGCAGCCGCGAGCGCGCCACGCACAGATCGCTATGGCGTGATTGGCAACCCGATCGCGCACAGCAAGTCGCCCACCATCCATGCCGCATTTGCGCAGCAGACGGGGCAGCTCATCCGCTACGACCGCATCTACGCCGAGTTGATCGCGTTTGATGAAACCGTGATGACGTTCGTGCGCGAAGGCGGGCGGGGGCTCAACGTCACCGTGCCGTTCAAGCTCGATGCGTATGCCATGTCGACGTCGCTGTCGCTGCGGGCGGAATCGGCCGGTGCGGTCAACACGCTGAAGTTCGACGGCGAAGAAATTTTTGGCGACAACACCGACGGCGTTGGCCTGATGCGCGACATCACCCACAACATCGGCAATGCGCTGGAGGGCGAACGCGTGCTGCTGCTGGGCGCAGGCGGCGCAGCGCGTGGCGTGCTGCTGCCACTGCTGGAGCACAAGCCTGCGCGCGTGTTCCTGGCCAACCGCACAGCGGATCGCGCCAACAAGCTGGTCGATCGCTTCGAAGTTTCGGCCAAGCTGCACGAGGTCGAACTCGTGGGCGGCGGCTATGACGAACTGGCCGCGGACGACGTTTTCGACGTCATCATCAACGCCACGGCGAGCAGCCTGCAGGCCGAAGTGCCGCCCATCCCGACCACCGTGTTCGGCCCCAACGCGCTGGCCTACGACATGATGTACGGCCAGCGGCCGACGGTGTTCATGGAGTTTGCCCGGCGCAACGGCGCGCGCGCATGGGATGGCCTGGGCATGCTGGTGGAGCAGGCCGCGGAATCGTTCTTCGTCTGGCGCGACGTGCGCCCGGACACCGCCCCGGTACTGCTCGCCATGCGCGAGGCGCTGCAGGGCGAAGCCGCGGTTGCGGCGCGCGCGCCTCGCTGAACCTGGAGCGAAGGAAGCCCTGCAATGACGCGTTGGTTCGGCTACGTGATCGGTTGCTTCGTCGCGGGCGTGATCGCGCTCAACTTGTATTTCTTTGCTGCCATCGCGAGCTGGCAGGTGTTCGATCCGTCGTCGACCAGCTTCATGCGCGCCGAGCGCATGCGCCTGTGCGGCGCCAATGTCTTCACCTGCAAGGTGGATCACCGCTGGGTCAATTACGACCAGATCTCGCGCAACCTCAAGCGTGCGGTCATCGCCAGTGAAGACGCAGATTTCGTCTCGCACAGCGGCTGGGAAGTAGACGCCATGCTCGACGCGTGGGAGAAGAACAAGCGACGCGGCCACGTGGTCGCGGGCGGCTCGACCATCACGCAGCAACTCGCCAAAAACCTGTTCCTCTCGGGTGAGCGCCACTACGTGCGCAAGGGCGAAGAACTCGTCATCACGTGGATGCTTGAGTTCTGGCTCGACAAGGAGCGCATTCTCGAGATCTATCTGAACTCGGTGGAGTGGGGCGAGGGTGTGTTTGGTGCGGAAGCGGCGGCGCAGCATTACTTCAAACGCCCGGCCTCGCAACTTACGGTCGGTCAGGCAGCGCGACTGGCGGCGGCGCTACCCGCGCCGAAGTGCTTCGACAAGAAGAGCTATTGCGCCAACGTGCACGTCAACTTCACGCGCAAGGCCACGGTGATCGCCAACCGCATGGGCTCGGCCACGCTGCCGGATTGAACTCGCGGCGAGCTACTTCAGCCAGCCCTTGCGGCGGAAGTACACCAGCGGAATCGCCGCCGACACCACCATCATCACGATCGCGTACGGATAGCCTTCAGCCCAGTCCAGCTCCGGCATCACCTTGAAGTTCATGCCGTAGATCGAGGCGATCAGCGTGGGCGGCATCAGCGCCACCGACACAACCGAGAACAGCTTGATGATCTTGTTTTGGTTGATGTTGATGAAGCCGACTGTGGCATCCATCAGGAAGTTGACCTTGTCCGACAGGAACGCCGTGTGGTTCTCGATGGAATCGATGTCGCGCAGCACCTGGCGCGCTTCGTCTTGTTGGTCCGCCGAGAGCAACTGGCTGCGCAGCAGGAACGACACGGCGCGGCGCGTATCCATCACGTTGCGGCGGATCCGGCCGTTCAAGTCTTCCACGCGGGCGATGATTTCCAGCACATCGGCGGCGGCTGCGTCGGTCACCTCATCCGCCAGCACACGTTTGCTGGCATCTTCGAGGCGTTCGTAGACTTCTTCGATGGAGTCGGCCGAGTATTCCGCGTCGGTGGCGTACAGATCCATCAGCACATCCTTGGCGTTGCGTACCGAGCCGGGGCGAAGCCGCGCACGCATGCGCACCAGCCGGAATGCCGGCAAGTCTTCGTCGTGGATGGAGAAGAGCACATCCTTGGTCAGCACGAACGCCACGCGCACGTTGCGCGAAGTGGTTTCTTCGTCGAGCAGGAAATCCGTGCGGATGTGGATGTGGCCGTCTTCACCTTCGAAGTAGCGGGCCGAGGCTTCCAGGTCCCCCAGTTGCTCCAGCTCGGGCAGGACCACGCCATAGGTTTCCTTGATCCACGCCAGCTCTTCGTCGTCGGGGTCGATCACGTCGATCCAGATCGGCTTGTGCTGCAGCAGCTCGTTGCGTTCTTCGACCTGTTCCTGCGCGAGACGACCTTTTTGCACGACGAACAGGTTGATCATGGGGCGTTTCCTTGAAGCAGGCGTTGAACGGGCGGCGAAAAATCGCGCCGAGTGTAGCGTAAAGAGGCGATGGGTTCAGCCACAAACGGTGGCTTGGCGAGCACGCGTGGGGTCGATGCCACGTCCGGAAGATCCCGCCACCGGGCCGCCCGACGGGTAAAATGAAGGCAAGTCATGCGGCCGTCCGGCCGCCCTCACATTCCCGACACCATGCGATTTACCGAACAACTCGCTGCCGCCTGGCAACGCAACAATTCCTTGCTGTGCGTTGGCCTCGATCCTGACCCCGCGCGCTTGCCGGCATCGCTGACCGGCACGGGCGGGGCGATCTTTTCGTTCTGCCGCGCGATTGTGGACGCGACCGCCGATCTGGTCTGCGCTTTCAAACCGCAGATCGCCTACTTCGCCTCGCAGCGCGCCGAAGACCAGCTCGAGCAGCTGATCAATTACATCCACGAGGCGTATCCGGGCATCCCCGTCATTCTTGATGCCAAGCGCGGCGATATCGGCTCGACTGCCGAGCACTACGCCAAGGAAGCCTTCGAGCGCTATCAGGCCGACGCCATCACCGTCAGCCCGTACATGGGTTTCGACTCGATGCAGCCGTATCTGGCGCATGCCGACAAGGGCGTGATCGTGCTGTGCCGCACCTCCAACGCCGGCGGCAGCGACGTGCAGTTTCTGGAAACCGACGGCCGCCCGGTCTATCAGGTCGTGGCTGAACGCGCGCGCGATGTGTGGAATACCAGCGGCCAGATGGGCCTGGTGGTGGGCGCAACCTTCCCGGAAGAAATTGCCAAGGTGCGTGAAATTGTCGGCGACATGCCGTTGCTGATTCCGGGCGTGGGCGCCCAGGGCGGCGACATCGAAGCCACGGTGCGCGCTGGCCGCACGGCCGATGGCACGGGCATGATGATCAACTCGTCCCGGGCCATTCTTTACGCCAGCACCGACAGCGATTTCGCCGATGCCGCCCGCCGCGTGGCGGAGGCCACACGCAATCAGATCAACCAGTTCCGCACCTGATCGGCACTGTCGGTCCGGTTGCGGCGAGAGCGAGGACGCCATGACCACGCATCCGCACGGCCCCGTTGCCGGTACGCACCGGGAAGAGACTGGCAAGGACCCGGACCGCAAGGTCGAGAAAGAGCGCGACGACACCCACCAGCACGAGACGACGCGCCGCGATCACGATCGCGACCGTCGGCACGAGCACGACCACGAGCACCAGCCGGAACACGATCACGGAGATCGTCGCCGGCCCGACCATCCCAGCGAGATCTAGATCAGGACTCCGCCGAGTCGAGGAAGTCGAGCAGGCCGCGCAGCGCGTGCTCCGCTGCCTGCAGGCGAACCTGCTTGCGGTCACCCTTGAAGTGGCGCGTTTCCACGCGCGTCTGCAGCCGGTTGCTCCAGCCGAAGCAGACCATGCCGACGGGCTTGTCAGGCGTGCCGCCGGTCGGGCCCGCTACGCCGGTAATCGCCACCGCCACCTGCGCGCGGCTGTTGAGCACGGCGCCCTCGGCCATGGCATGCGCCACCGGCTCGCTCACGGCGCCATGTTCGCGGATCAGCGCTGCCGGCACGCCCAACATCTGCGATTTCGCTTCGTTGGAGTAGACGACGAAGCCGCGCTCGAACCACGCGGACGAGCCTGATACATCGGTGATGGCGGCAGACACCAGGCCGCCTGTGCACGACTCGGCGGACGCCATCATCAGGCTGCGCTTGTTCAACGTGTCAGCCACCAGTTCGGCCAGTTGGGCCAGCGCGCGGGATTCAGCCATTGCAGTACCTTCCAAGCTTCTGACGTCAGACGTCAAAACGAGCGCCACAGCGCAAACACGAGCAGCGTGTAGAACGCCGCGAGAATGTCATCGACCATCACGCCATAGCCGCCGCGCAGGCCAAAGCCCTTAAGCGTGCGATCGTAATAGCGGATGGGTGCCGGCTTGACCATGTCGAAGAAGCGGAACCAGAGGAACGCGGCAAACTGCCCGCCCAACGTGGTCGGCGTGACGAAAGCCAGCACGATCCAGAACGCGACCATCTCGTCCCACACCATGGCGCCGTGATCGGCCACACCCAGATCGCGTGCGGTGCGGGCGCATGCCCAGATGCCGATCACGAAGCCAACCGCCGCGATCAGCAGCCAAGTCGGTCCCGAAATCCAGCGCGCAAACACCACGTAGATCAGCCAAGCGTACAGCGTACCGACCGTACCCGGCAGGATGGGCGATAAGCCCGAGCCGAAGCCCAGCGCCAGGATGCGTGCCGGATGGCCGAACATGAAGCGCGCCGTAGGGCGCCGCACCTGCATGGTCTGGCCCGCTTCCAGAACGACAGTTTCAGGCTGGCCCGGTGGATTGGAGGGTGGGAAGGGGGCGGAAGACATCATGAGGCGGAAGAGAAATGGTCGAAGCTGCTGTGCGTGAACAGGACGGGGGCACCTTGGGCATCCACGAGCCGCAAGCCCGTTTCAGCATCGATGCGGCCGATGCGCGTGACGGCCACACCTGCACGCTGGCCCGCGGCAACCACAGCGTCGCGCGCATCGGCAGGCGCAGTGAAGCAAAGTTCGTAGTCGTCGCCGCCCGCCAGCGTGCATTGCAGCTGAAGCGCGGCGGATTGCGCCGCAAGCGTGGCTGAGCGCGGAACATCGTCGACCATGATTGTTGCCCCGACGCGGGACTGGGCGAGGATGTGGCCAAGGTCACCCAACAAGCCGTCCGAGACGTCGAGCGCCGCCCGGGCGACACCGCGCAATGCCACGCCGAGCGCAACGCGCGGCGTGGGCATGTCCATGCGCGGCTGCACCAGCGCGAGCGCCTCTGGCGCGAGCGTCCACTCGTTGCGCAGGGCGCCCAGCGCCAGCCGGGCGTCACCGACGGTGCCCGAGACCCAAAGGTCATCGCCCGGGCGGGCAGCGTCGCGGCGTAGTGCCGCAGCGGCGGGGACGTCGCCAAAGACGGTCAAACTGAGCGTGAGCGGCCCGCGCGTGGTGTCCCCCCCAATGAGTTCACAGTGAAAGGCATCGGCGAGGGCGAGCAGGCCTTCAGAAAAGGGTTTGAGCCAGACCGCGTTGGCTTCTGGCAGCGCCACGGCCAGCGTAAATGCGCGGGGCTCCGCACCCATGGCAGCCAGATCCGACAGGTTGACAGCCAGAGCCTTATGTCCAAGTGCACGCGGCTCCGCATTTGGAAAAAAGTGCCGCCCGGCGACCAGCATGTCGCTGGAGATCGCCAATTCGTGCCCGGGGCGGGGCGCGAGCAATGCGCAATCATCGCCGACGCCGAGTGTCGCTTTTGGCGTCGGACGCGTGAAATAGCGCCGAATGAGATCAAATTCGGATAATTTTGCGCCGGAATCAGCGGAATTACGTGGCTTGGCGGGCTCGGACACGGCAGCGGCGATGGAAAAATATGGGGCAAGCCCGATGGTGCCGTGACAGGACGGTGGAATATTGTAGCGAATGTGCATAGCACTCCCACCCAAAATCCCGTTGTGAGATCGCTTTTCACTATATAAAATGACGGGCCCAAGGAGGCGGACCGTATTCCCGTGGCGCTCGTGAGGGTATCCCGGTGGCCCGCTAGATGCGACGGCCGGCGCGCGCGCTGGCCACCCGATACGAGAGACCCATGACCACGGTGGATACCCAGCCTCAGCAGCCCGCCCGCACGGATGAAGAACTCAAGGCGCAGCAGCGCGCCGCCTTGCGCAAGGCCGCGCTGGAGTATCACGAGTTTCCCACCCCGGGCAAAATTTCGGTCACGCCGACCAAGCCGCTGTCGAACCAGCGCGATTTGGCCCTGGCCTACTCGCCTGGCGTGGCCGCAGCCTGCGAAGAGATCGTCGAAGACGTTGCCAACTCGTTCCGCTACACCGCTCGCGGCAACCTCGTCGGCGTGGTGACCAACGGCACGGCAGTGCTCGGCCTTGGCGACATTGGCCCGGAAGCATCGAAGCCGGTCATGGAAGGCAAGGCAGGGCTGTTCAAGAAATTTGCCGGTATCGATGTGTTTGACATCGAGATCAACGAAAAAGACCCCCAAAAGCTGGTCGATATCATCGCCTCGCTGGAGCCGACCTTCGGCGGGATCAACCTGGAAGACATCAAGGCCCCGGAGTGCTTCTTCGTCGAGCGCGAACTGCGCAAGCGCATGAAGATTCCCGTCTTCCACGACGACCAACATGGCACGGCCATCGTTGTGGGCGCGGGTATCACCAACGCGCTGAAGGTGGTCGGGAAGGACATCAAGAAAGTGAAGCTGGTGGCCTCGGGCGCGGGCGCTGCTGCGCTCGCTTGCCTCGACCTGCTGGTCGATCTGGGCCTGCCGCGCGAAAACATCTGGGTGACGGACCTGGCCGGCGTGGTCTACGAAGGCCGCACCGAACTGATGGACCCGGACAAGGCGCACTTCGCACAGAAGACCGACTTGCGCACACTGGCTGAAGTCATCGACGGCGCCGACATTTTCCTGGGCCTGTCCGCCGCTGGCGTGCTCAAGCAGGACATGGTCAAGCGCATGGCCGACAAGCCGATCATCTTCGCGCTGGCCAACCCGAACCCCGAAATCCTGCCGGAGCAGGCCAAGGAAGTGCGCCCCGATGTCATCATGGGCACCGGCCGTACGGACTACCCGAACCAGGTCAACAACGTCCTGTGCTTCCCGTTCATCTTCCGCGGTGCGCTGGACGTGGGCGCAACCACCATCACGCGTGAGATGGAAGTTGCCGCCGTGCACGCCGTGGCGGAACTGGCCCGCCAGGAGCAAAGCGACATCGTTGCGTCTGCCTATGGCATCCAGGACCTGTCGTTCGGCCCCGAATACCTGATCCCGAAGCCCTTCGACCCGCGCCTGATCGTCAAGATCGCGCCGGCCGTGGCGCAGGCGGCCATGCTCTCGGGCGTGGCACAGCGCCCGATCGAGGACATGGATGCGTACCGCCAGCATCTGCAGCAGTTCGTCTACCACTCCGGCACGCTGATGAAGCCGATCTTCTCGGCCGCCCGCAAGGTGCCGATGGAGAACAAGCGCATCGTCTTTGCCGAAGGCGAGGAAGAGCGCGTCCTGCGTGCCGTGCAGATCGTCGTGGACGAAACGCTCGCCAGCCCGATCCTGATCGGCCGCCCGAGCGTGATTGCCCACCGCATTGAGCGCTTTGGCCTGCGCCTGCGCGAGGGCGTGGACTTCACCGTGGTCAACCCCGAGCATGACGAGCGCTTCCGCGACTACTGGGAGACGTACTACAAGCTGATGGCACGCAAGGGCGTAACGCCGCAGTACGCCAAGCTGGAAATGCGTCGCCGCAACACGCTGATCGGCGCGCTCATGATCCAAAAGGGCGAAGCGGACGGCATGATCTGCGGCACGATCAGCAATACGGCTGCGCATCTGCGCTATATCGACCAGATTCTGGGCGGCACGAACTGCGTGTACGCGGCCATGAACGGGCTGGTTCTGCCCGGTCGCCAGGTGTTCCTGACGGATACGCATGTCAACGTCGACCCGACCGCCGAGCAGCTCGCTGAGATCACGATCATGGCTGCCGAGGAGTTGTGCCGGTTCGGTATCAAGCCGAAGGTTGCGCTGATGTCGCATTCGAACTTCGGCTCCTCCGAGGCGCCTTCCGCGGTCAAGATGCGTGAAACGCTGGCGATCCTGCGCGAACGTGCCCCGAACCTCGAAGTGGACGGCGAAATGCACGGTGACGCCGCGCTCGACGAGAAGCTGCGCGCATCGCTGGTGCCGGATTCGACGCTCAATGGCGAGGCGAACCTGTTGGTCATGCCGAACATCGACGCCGCGAACATCGCTTACAACCTCTTGAAGGCTGCTGCAGGCAACAACATCGCCATCGGCCCGATCCTACTGGGCGCTAAGAAGCCGGTACACATTCTTACGCCGTCGGCGACGGTGCGACGCATCCTCAACATGACGGCCTTGACCGTCGTGGATGCCGCTGCCCAAGCGCAACGCTGATCACGGAAGCGCCATGAGAGGGAGCGCACGATGCTGCGCTCCCTTTTTTATGTCTTAAGTTTGCGTGCGCTCACATTGACGCAAAGCTAATGGTTGTCTGGAAAAACCCTTCAGACTTTCACCGTCGGTTGATTGTTGTCATCGATGAGCGTACCCTTACGGGCTGAAGGGGTGCTTCTGGGCACATGAGGTCCGAACCGGGCCAGACGGGTTCAACAATGCGGTTTTCCGTACACACGTCTACCGGATCGCCTTATTCGGTGCGCGCAATGGATGGGTTTTTGCAGGCGGAAGGATTCCCCAAGTCTTCGGCAGTCGCCCGACTTGTCATTCCCTGCCAGGCCTCTCAGGCGTTGAGCCACTTCGCTTTCAGCTGCAAACCGGCTGTCCGGATCGTTATTGGACGGCCACCTGCGCTTGTGACCTGCGCCGGGCTCCGGTCGGCGCGATTCTCCCGTTAGGGCCTGCTGATGACAAAGCGACTTGGAGCGTGGATCGGCCGCTCCGTATCTCAGGCGATGGCACGTGGCGCGCTGGCGGCGACGCTTGCGATGTCACTGGCAGGCTTGCCGGCCGATGCGGTCGCCCGGGACAACTCCGGCATGGCGGCCGCCGTGGGAACCATTCGCGCGGCAGACCTGCCCAATGAGGCGCAGCGCACGCTGGCACTGATCGAGCAGGGCGGCCCGTTCCCCTATGCAAAAGATGGCATCACGTTCGGCAACTATGAGCGACGTTTGCCTGCGCAGCGGCGTGGCTATTACCACGAGTACACCGTGAAGACGCGGGGGGCTCGTAACCGCGGCGCCCGGCGCATTATCTGCGGCGGGGATCAGCAAGCGGCCAACGACTGCTACTACACGGAAGATCACTACAACAGTTTTCAACGGATACAGCGATGACGACCAACATGTTTGGGCTGGACGACTCGCTCACCGCACGCGATGAGCGCGTGGCCCGCGAGGCGTGGCACAAGGCGCAAAATCTGTACGACGGTGTGGTGGGGATGCAAGCCCTGGGCGCACGCGTCGGGGGGGCGGCCAAGTTGCCCCAAAGTGCACCGCAGAACATCATGACGCAGGACAACACCCAGACGGACGACGACGGAGGCCGCGAAGACGCCATGAACCTCTTCAAGACGGTGCGTCCGAATATCGTGCAGTCGATCCGCGCGTTTCGCGTAGCGGATCTGGCCGAATCGGCGGCCAGCCTGGGTCAGCATTTCCTGTACGCCAATTGCTCGGCCGCGACCACCAAGAGCGAAGTGCTCGACGTGATTGCACGCGAGTTTCTGTTCCCGAAGCATTTCGGCAAAAACTTCGACGCCCTGGCCGACTGCCTGACCGACATGATCTACAAGGCCGGCCCGCAGCCGGGTTTTGTCATCGTGCTCGAGGGCCTGCCGTGCCAGCCGAAGTTCGACAAGGAAGCCCGCGAAGTGCTGCTAGACGTGTTCCGTGACGCGGCCGAGTTCTGGGCAGAGCGTAAGGTACAGTTCCGCGTGTTCTATTCGTTCGCCTGAGCCAGGCCGCTTGGCCGGTTGTTCGGCCCGGAAATGAAGAAGCCCGCAAATGCGGGCTTTTTTGTTGCCTTGAAAACGTGCCACCACGCTTTTCAGCTGGCCCGCTTGTTGCGACGAATGCGGTCAAACCACACTGCGAGCAGCAGAATGCCGCCGCGGATCAGGTACTGATAGAACGTCGGCACGTTCATCAGGCTCATCGCGTTCTGCACCGACCCCATGATCAGAACGCCGACCAGCACACCGGACACGGTGGCCACCCCGCCCGTGAGCGAAACCCCGCCCAGCACGCAGGCCGAGATCACGCCCAGCTCAAGCCCGACCGACGTTTTGGGATCGCCCAGGCTCATGCGCGAGGCCAGCATCACGCCGGCGAAACCCGTCACCAGGCCCTGGAGGACGAATACGGCGATCTTGATGCGCGTTACCGGCAGGCCGGCAAGCAGCGCGGCTTCCTCATTGCCGCCGACGGCGAGCACGTTCTTGCCGAACACCGTCTTCTTGAGCAGGAAGCCGAACAAGGCGAAACCGACGATGTTGCTCCAGATGGGGTAGGAAATGCCGAGGAATGACCCGCCGCCCAGGTCGAAGAAGCGCTCTTCGGAAATCATTACCGCGTCGCCGTTGGAGGTGATGAAGGCGAGGCCGCGCACGACTTCCATCATGGCGAGCGTGACGATCAACGAGTTGATCTGGTAGCGCGCCACCAGCACGCCGTTGACGAGCCCGACCAGGCCGCCCGCCAGCACGCCGGCCCCGACGCCAAGCACCACGCTGTGCGTTGCGGTGATCAGAGTGGAGGCCACTACACCCGCGAACGCGACGATGGAGGCGACTGAAAGGTCGACCTCGCCCAGGGCGAGCACGAACATCATCGTGACCGAGATGGAGCCGATCAAGGTGACCGAGAGCAGCAGGCCCTGGATATTGCGGCTGCTGATGAAGCCCGGCACCGTGCACGCCAGCGCGGTGAACAGCAGGACGAACACCAAGACGATGCCAGATCGGTTGACCAGTTCCCACGTGAGGGCGGCGCGGCTGGGGATGCCCGGGGCCGCCATTGGGGGGCCGCCCGGCACGGATTCGGTGGATGGCGTTTGCATAGGATCGGTTTCCATGAGGGCGTGATGCGCACGCTAGCGTGGCAGCGCGAGTTTGATGAGGGTGTCGGGCGAGGCGTGCTCTCTGGGCAGGTCGCCGACGATGCGGCCCTGCTTCATGACGAGCACGCGGTCGGAAACGCCGATGACTTCCGCCAGATCGCTCGACACCACGATGACAGTGCGACCGGCCTGGGCGAGCCCATAAAGCAGGCTGTAGATTTCGCTGCGGGCGCCGACGTCGATGCCGCGCGTGGGTTCGTCCATCAGGAAGACGTCGATGTCATCCGCCAGCCAGCGCGAGAGGATCACCTTCTGCTGATTGCCGCCCGAGAGCTTGCCGATCGGCGATTCACCATTGCGTGTCTTGATGGCAAGCTTGTCGATGAAAGACTGGGTGGTCTGCGTTTCCTGCCGGTTGTTCAACACGCTGAAGCGGCTGAAGTGGCGCCGGCAACTGATATTCAGGTTATCCGAGACCGAGGCGATGGCGACGATGCCTTCCTGCTTGCGGTCTTCCGGGCAGAGCGCGACACCCGCGCGCACCGCATCGCGCGGCGTGTTGAACTGGACGCGCTTGCCGTTGAGGCGAATCTCGCCTGCGGCGGGTTTGACCGCGCCATAGAGCAGCTTCATCAGCTCCGAGCGCCCCGCGCCGACCAGCCCGAAGAAGCCGACGATTTCGCCTGCATGCGCCCGGAACGATGCGGGTTCGCTCAAGCCGGGTCCCATCAGGCCGCGCACGTCGACCTTCACGCCGCCGAGCGGGCGCGGCTTGTAGCCGTACACGTCCTGGATCGAGCGCCCGACCATGCAGCGGATCAGACGCTCGCGGTCGAGGTGGGCGCCGGCGTTGAACGTGTCGATGTGCCGGCCGTCGCGGAATACGGTTACGCGGTCGCACAGCTCGTACACCTCTTCCATGCGGTGCGTGACGTAGATGACCGCGCGGCCCTCGGCCTTGAGTGCGCGAATGATGCGGAACAACTGCGTCGTCTCGCGCGAGGAGAGCGAACTCGTGGGTTCGTCGAACGCGATCACGCGCGCGTCGCGCATCAGCGCCTTGCCGATCTCGATCATCTGGCGCTGGCCGATCGACAGGTGCTTGACGGGCTGGGCCGGATCGAGCCTTTCGCCCAGCCGTTCGAGTGCACGCAGCGCGCGGGCGATCAGCGTCTTCTCGTCGAGCACGCCAAAGCGGTTGGGCAGCGCGCCGAGCATCAGGTTTTCTGCCACCGTCAGTTCCGGCACGAGGTGCAGTTCCTGATAGATGATCGCGATGCCCGCCGCAATGGCCGCGCGCGTGTTCGTGAACTGCTGCGGCACGCCGTCCAGCGACAGCGTGCCGGCCTCCGGCTGGTTGACGCCCGACAACACCTTGAGCAGCGTCGACTTGCCTGCGCCGTTCTCGCCCATCAGGCCGTGAACCTCGCCGCGGCGGATGTCGAGCGATACATGGTCGAGCGCCAGCACGCCAGGAAAGCGCACGGTGATGCCGTCCAGCTTCAGATAAGCGGTAGGAGAAGCGTCGGGCGGACCGCTCGCATCAAGTGATTGGACTGTCATCGATTGCTCTTTGCGGATCGGCGTGGGGCGCGTGGGGCACGGGACGGGCCCGCGCCGCGCGTTGCATCAAATGCCCAGTTCCTTGCGCACTTCCTGCCAATTGCTGCGCACCATCAGCTTGCCGGTGGTTTGCGTATCGGCCGGCGGCTGCTTGCCGGTCTTGATCCAATCGACGAGGTTTGCAGCGCTCTCCTTGCCGTGGTTCGTCGAGCTGACGGCAATCGTGCCGAAGAAGCCGGTCTGCTCCTTCTTCTGGAATTCGGCAAACGCCTCGCCGGCACCGTTGATGCCGACGCCGATCACATCGGCTGCCGGAATGTGCAGCTGCTCGGTGGCGCGCACGCCGCCCAGCACGCTCTCTTCATTGAGCGCGAAGATCACCCACTTCTTGATGCCTGCATGCTGTGCCAGCACCGGCGACGCGGCATTGAAGCCACCTGCGTCGTCGGTGGTCTTTTGCGGCGCGTCGAAGATGTTTTCTTTTTTGAAGCCGCCGGCCAGCAGTGTCTGCGTCGCGCCGTCGGTACGCAGCTTGGCGGTCGGCAACTCATAGTTGGTGATGCGCAGCGCGCCCACTTCCTCGGGCTTCCAGCCGCGGCGCTTCATCTCGTCGGAAATCGCCTGGCCGACCTGGTTGCCGATCTTGAAGGCCGACATGCCCAGGTGCGGCACATTGGCCAGCGGCTTGCCGGACGAGTCGACGAGCTGATCGTCGACCGTGACGAACTTCATGTTGTAGTGCTTGGCGCGTGCCGAGATGGCCGGCCCCAGGCGCACGTCCGGCGCGCAAATGACGAAGCCCTTGGCACCCTGCGCACCAAGGTTGTCGATGGCGGACAGCACTTTTTCGCCATCGGGCGTGCCGATGTTCACCACCGAAAAGCCGTTCTTCTGACCAAGCTCGGTGGCGGCTTTCTGCTCGTTGATGAACCACGCCTGCTCGGGCATCTTGACCAGGAAGCCGATCTTGAGCGGCTCGTCGGCGTGGGCGGGCAGGCTGGCGGCCAGCGGCGCCAGGCACAGGGTGGCTGCCAGGGCGGACAGGGTCAGCCGGCGAAGTTTGCGTTGCATGCTTGTCTCCTCGTTGGAATGGCTCTTATGGCACTACGTGAGTCGGGCGTGCCTCATGGCACGAAGGGGTCAATCAGATGGCGCCGGCCGAGCAGCATGGCGTCGGCCACGTGCTGCAGCGGGCGGACATCGACATCGCTTCCGCCGCTTGCGATCAGCTCGAGAAAGCGCGCGTAGAGGCTCGGGTATTCGCGCTCGGGGCCGACGTCGATCTGCGCGCCGTCGATGGCCAATTGCTTGCCGCCTTGGGCGAGCCGCAGCGTGCCGTCGCGCGTGGTCACGTCGATTTGCCAGAGCTCGCCTGCGTCATGGCGCCAGTCGAATTCAGCGTGGATCGGCGTGCCGGCCGCATCGGTGAATGCCAGGTGGGCGGCAATCGGCGTCTGCTGATTGGCGGGCACCCACAGGTCGGCCCCCGTCAGAAAGAACGCATGCGGCAGGACGCGCGTCAGGATCGACAGCGCGTTGATGCCGGGGTCGAACACGCCCAGGCCGCCCGGTTCCCAGATCCATGCCTGGTTGGGGTGCCAGCGGCGCACATCTTCTTTCCATTGCACGTTGACGGAGACGATGGCCCGGCGTGCAAGCCACTCGCGGGCGGCTTCGACACCGGGCGCGTGGCGCGAATGCCAGGACGCGAACAACGTGCAGCGATGCTCCCGTGCCAGTTCGGCAAGGAGCGCCACTTCCGACACGCTCGCGCCGGGAGGCTTCTCGAGCATCACGTGCTTGCCTGCCGCGAGGGCCGCGCGGGCCTGTGCAAACCGCACCTGTGGCGGCGTGCACAGCGAGACCGCCTGCAGCGCGGGTTCGTCTGCGAGCATGGCGTCGAGCGTCGTGTAGTGCTGCAGGCCGTCGACGCGTGAATGCGGGCTGGCGCAAGCCGCGAGCCTGAACCCGGGCTGTGCGGCAAGCGCCGGCAGATGCTGATCGCGCGCGATCTTGCCAACGCCGACGATCCCGATCGAAACCGGATGGAGTTCACCGTGCATGGCTATCGCCCCCAACGCAAGACGAGCGGGTCAAGCCGCCGGGCAATGTCGACGAGGCCCCGGCGCGTGTCCGGATGCATCGGCGGCAACGGATGGCGCGGCGCCTCGCAGGCGATCACGCCGCCTTCCTTCATCAACGCCTTGGCGGCCAGGATGCCGGCCTGCCGGTTCTCGTGATTGATGAGTGGCAGCCAACGTTGATACAGATCGAACGCGAGATCGTGCTGCCCTTTGGCGTGCGCCTCGATGATCGGCCGGATGCCGTCGGGATACGCGCCGCCGGTCATGCTGCCCGTGGCGCCGGCATCGAGATCCGCCAGTAGCGTGATGGCTTCTTCGCCGTCCCACGGGCCTTCGATGGCGTCGCCCCCAAGGCGGATCAGCTCCCGCAGCTTGGCCGCCGCACCCGGCGTTTCGATCTTGAAGTAGGCCACCTGCTCGATCTCGCGGGCCATGCGCGCGAGAAACGCAGCGGACAACACCGTGCCGCTGGCCGGAGCATCCTGGATCATGATCGGAATACCGACGGCATCGGACACGCGCGCAAAGAATTCGTAGATCTGCGATTCGGGCACGCGGAAGGTGGCACCGTGGTAGGGCGGCATCACCATCAGCATGGCGGCGCCCATGTCCTGCGCGCGGCGGCTGCGTTGCGTGCAGACCTGCGTGCTGTAGTGCGACGTGGTCACGATCACCGGTACGCGGCCCGCCACGTGTTCCAGCGCGGTGCGGGTGAGCACTTCGCGTTCGTCGTCCGACAGCGAGAATTGCTCCGAGAAATTGGCCAGGATGCACAGGCCATCGGAGCCTGCATCGATCATGAAATCGATCGCACGCTTCTGGCTGGCAAGGTCGAGTTCGCCAGTTTCCGTGAACGTGGTGGGCACCACCGGGAAGATGCCGCGATAGCGCGGTGCGTGCGCGGCGGGTTGATCAATCGGCAAAGCCAGTCTCCTACGCGTGTGTCGATTCAGTGCGAATGGCGCGGCACGGCGGCGCCACGGCAGCCGACCAGGAAATCGAGGTCGCAGCCCTCGTCGGCCTGCAGTACGTGGTTGACGTACAGGCGCTGGTAGCCACCGCCTTCACCATGGGAGCGCGGCGCCTGATAGGCGGCCATGCGGCGCGCAAGTTCGGCGTCGTCGATGTCCAGGTGCAGCGTGCCCGCTTCGCAGTCGAGTTCGATCCAGTCGCCGTCCTGCACCGCGGCCAGCGGGCCGCCGGCCGCCGCTTCGGGCGCAACGTGCAGCACGACTGTTCCGTAGGCTGTGCCGCTCATGCGTGCGTCGGAAATGCGGACCATATCCTTCACGCCCTGGCGCAGCAGCTTGGGCGGCAGGCCCATGTTGCCGACCTCTGCCATGCCCGGGTAGCCCTTCGGCCCGCAGTTCTTCATCACCAGCACGGAGCTGGCATCCACGTCCAGCGCTTCATCGACGATGCGTTCCCTGTAGTGTTCAAGGTTTTCGAACACCACCGCTCGGCCGCGATGACGCAGCAATTCCGGACTGGCGGCCGATGGCTTGAGCACCGCACCGCGCGGCGCGAGGTTGCCGCGCAGCACGCGAATGCCGCCGTCGTCGATCAGCGGTTTGCTGAGCGGGCGGATGACTTCGTCGTCGGTGATGGGCGCGTCTTTGACGTTCTCCCACAGCGTCTTGCCGTTGACCGTCAGCGCATCGGGGTGCGGCAGCAGGTTTGCTTCACCGAGTCGACGCAGCACGGCGGGCAGGCCGCCGGCGTAATAGAACTCCTCCATCAGGAAGCGTCCCGAGGGCATCAGGTCGACGATGGTTGGTGTGTCCCGGCCGATGCGTGACCAGTCTTCCAGCTCCAGCGGCACGCCGATGCGACCCGCAATCGCCTTGAGGTGGATCACCGCATTGGTCGAGCCGCCAATGGCCGCGTTGACGCGGATGGCGTTCTCGAATGCAGCGCGCGTGAGGATCTTGGACAGCGTCAGCCCTTGCAGCGCCATCTCGACGATGCGGATGCCTGACATATGCGCAAGCACGTAGCGCCGCGCATCCACCGCCGGAATGGCCGCGTTGTGCGGCAGCGAGGTGCCGAGCGCTTCGGCCATGCATGCCATGGTGGACGCCGTGCCCATCGTGTTGCACGTGCCGGCCGAGCGTGACATCCCCGCCTCGGCGGACAGGAAGTGATGCAGGTCGATCTCGCCTGCCTTGAGCGATTCGTGCAGCTGCCACACCGCCGTGCCCGAGCCAATGTTTTTTCCGTCGAGCTTGCCGTTGAGCATCGGCCCGCCCGTCACGACGATGGCCGGCACGTCGCAGCTTGCCGCCCCCATCAGCAGGGCGGGCGTGGTCTTGTCGCAGCCGGTGAGCAGCACCACCGCGTCAATCGGGTTGCCGCGAATCGCCTCTTCCACATCCATGGCCGCAAGGTTGCGCGTGAGCATGGCGGTCGGGCGCAGGTTCGATTCGCCGTTGGAGAACACCGGAAACTCCACCGGAAAGCCGCCCGCCTCGTAGATGCCACGCTTGACGTGTTCGGCCAGCTTGCGGAAATGCGCGTTGCACGGCGTCAGTTCCGACCAGGTATTGCAGATACCGATGATCGGGCGGCCGTCGAATTCGTGGTCGGGGATGCCCTGGTTCTTCATCCAGCTTCGGTACATGAAGCCGTTCTTATCGGCGGTGCCGAACCATTGGGCCGAGCGCAGCTTGGGTTTCGATTCCGACATGGGTGCGTGTGTCACGGACGTGGTTGTCGATGCGCGCGCGTCAACCGGCAGCGCGGCACTTGCAGGGCGCGCGGCACGTCCGTTGTCTCCGGTGTGGTTGTGGTTTTTTGATCGGACCGAGTGTACGGAGCGCCCTGATATCCTTCCAATGAAATATTGGCCGTGACCGATATCCGATTTGATATCTCGAGGAAGACCCGATGTCGAACAGCCCCTGGTATGTCCGTGCGCGCCTGAAGACGCGACAACTGCTGTTGCTGATCGCCCTGGCGGAGGAGGGCAACATCCATCGGGCGGCCGCTGCGCTCAACATGACGCAGCCCGCCGCTTCCAAGCTGCTGCGCGAGCTGGAAGCCATGCTGGATGTGCAGCTGTTCGAGCGCATGCCGCGCGGCATGCGGCCCACGCGCTATGGCGACGCGCTGATCCGCCATGCGCGCGCAGTCGTCGGCAGCCTGGATCAGGCGCAGGAGGAAGTACTCGGCCTCAAGGCCGGCCACCTGGGGCACGTGGCGGTGGGCACCATCACCTCGCCGGGCGTGCGGCTGTTGCCGCCGGTGGTGGCGCAGATCACGCGCGAGCATCCGGGGTTGCGGGTATCGCTCGAAATCGAAAGCAGCAACGTGCTGCTCGAACGCCTGGCGCAGGACAAGCTCGACCTGGTGGTCGGCAGGCTGTTTGCCGAGCACGACAAACTGCACCTGCGCTACGAGCCGCTGGCCGACGAGCCGGTGGTTGCGGTGGCGCGGCCGGGGCATCCGCTGCTGTCAGAACCGTCGCTGACGCTGGCCGATGTGCAGACAGCCACCTGGGTGGTGCCGCCTATCGGCAGTGTGCTGCGTCACCGGTTCGATCTGATGTTTCAACGGGAGAGCCTGACAGCGCCGTCCAGCGTGGTGGAAACTTCCGCGTTGCTCTTCCTGACGCGCATCCTGGAGCAGAGCGACATGTTGGCCGTGATCGGCACCGATGTCGCGCAGTACTACGCGTCGTACCGCATGCTGGCGATGCTTCCGTTGCCGATGCCATGCCAGATGGACGATTTTGGCATCATCACGCGCACCGACCGGTTGCTGTCTCCGGCTGCGCTGCATGTGGTGCAGGCCCTGCGCGACGCGGGTCGAACAGCCTACGGCGCGGCTTGATGGCCCTCGTAAAAAGCCCGCAATTGCGGGCTTTTCTCTGTGCAGCGATGGCGTTCAGGCCGCCGGCACTGCGCCCTGCGGCGTGAGGTGGTTGACCGCTTCGGGCAGGCCTTCAGCGAGGTGGTTGGCGAGGTCGCCTTCGCTGATACCCAGGTGGGCGGCCAGTTTCGACACCTCCTCCAACGCACCTGTGCCGCTCAGTGCCTGCGTGATCTGCTCGCCCGACACCGGCAAGTTCTGACCATTGCCGATCCACGATTTCACCTGTTCGCCCAGACCGGCTTGTTCCAGGATCTGCTGCAGCGGCCCAATGCCACCCACCGCTGCCTGATCTGCATTACCGCTGCCGCCGCCCAGCAAGCCGCCGAGCAGACCGCCAAGGCCACCCGCTCCGCCAGCGCCGCCGAGCAGGCCGCCCAGCGCGCCGGCACCCCCTGCCGCACCCAGCAGGCCACCGAGCGAACCGAACAGGCCGCCGCCCTGTTCTTCCTGCCCCTGGGGCGCGGCCGCATCGCCCGCGCCTCGCGACTTGTGCTTCATCGCCAGATAGGCCAGCACGCCCACGGCCAGCAGCACCTTCTTGTTGCCCAGCAAGGACGATTGCGCGCCGCTGGCGTCGTTGCCGCCGCCGAGAATCGAATCGAGTAGACCCATGATGAAGCTCCTTTGGTCAATGGCGGGTATGGAGGGAAGGGCCCGCCGGTGGGATCAAACGGCCAGTAACGGTCAGTGTTTCGTCGTCAGAACTTAGAACTCGCCGAGCACGGCGTGCAGCGCGGAGACGGCCACAAGCGCCGCCGATTCCGTTCTCAGAATACGTCGCCCGAGTGTCAGTGGTAAGAAACCCGCAGATTCGGCAAGCGCTTCTTCGTCGGGCGAAAGACCGCCTTCGGGGCCGATCAGCAGGACGATGCCGCTGCCTTCGATGTGCGTGCGCGACTGCACCGCCCACTGCGTGAGCGACTGTGTGCCGCGCGGTGACAGCAACACGCGCAGCGCGTCGGTCGACTTGGCGGCGGCAAGCCATTCGCGCAGCGTGGCGACCGGTGCGACCACCGGCACGCGGGCGCGGCCGCATTGCTCGCAGGCGGCCTGCACCAGTGCCTGCCAGTGCTGCACGCGCTTGGCGGCACGCTCGCCGGAGAGGCGCACCACGGCGCGTTCGGTCTGTAGCGGGGTGACGGCATGCACGCCCAGCTCGACGGCCTTCTCGATCAGCCAATCCATCTTGTCGCCACCGGCAATGCCTTGTGCCAACGTGATGGCGTAGCGCGCCTCGGTGTCGGGCTGCGTGGCATCGGCAAGGTTGGCGGTGGCATCGCGCTTGTTGATGGCATCGAGCCGAGCGCGGAATTCGTGGCCCGAGCCATCGAACAGGCAGACGTCATCGCCAACGGCCAAGCGCAGCACGTGGATGTGGCGCGTGACAGCCTCGGGCAGTGTGATAGTGGTGTTGGGAGCGAGCGGCGTATCGACGAAAAAACGGGGAAGCCCCATTACAGCAATCCTTGTGGTGAATCGGGTAAGGCGATCAGGCCACGGCGCGATCAGGCCGCTGCGGGCCGGCAGGCGAGGCCCCAGCGATAGCCGTCGGGATCGCGCACGGCGGCATAGCGCTCGCCCCAGAAGGCATCGTGCGGCGCCATGATCGACGTGGCGCCCTGGTCGAGCGCGTGCTGGTACGCGGTGTCGACGTCGTCGCAATACAGATGGAAGCTCTGCGGGCATTCGAAGCCCGCGCCGGCCGGGGCTTTTGCGGTGGAGCCGAAGACACCTTCGGGCGCAAACATCAGCATGAGTTGGCCCTGGTAGGTCATCTCGACGTGGATGGGGCGGCCATGGTCGTGCACCTCATCCTGCACGCCAAAGCCGAACGCGTTGCGATAGAAGGCGATGGCGGCCGATGCGTCACGCACGGTCAGGTACGGGACGAGCCACGGCGTGTTGGCGGGGCGGGGAAAGCTCATGGCGGGCTCCTTCTTCGGCGCAAGGCAACCAGGGACGGGTAGTGTAGAGCGCCGGCCGCACCACAATCAAAAAGAAATCAAAACACCTCGCCTGCCGCTGACTGGTTGCGCGGCCGCCCGCCGCTACGTGCCACTTCATCGACGAGCCATTGGCGGAACGGTGCAAAGCCTGCGTGCTCGGCCGCCTGGTGCGGGTGGATCAGGTAGTACGACAGGCGCAGCGAGGCTTCAGTCGCCAGCGGCCGCATCAGGCGTCCAGCGGCGATGTCGTATTCGACGAGGATGCCCTGGCCGAGCGCCACGCCCTGGCCGTCAATGGCGGCTTGCAGGGCCATCAGCGCCTCGGAAAACGCTGGGCCGCGCGTGGCGTCGATGTGCGCGACGCCGACTTCATCCAGCCATTGCCGCCACGTCGGATGGTGCGCGAGGTGCCGTCCGCCGCGCTCGTGTAGCAGCGTCTGTGCGGCGAGGTCCTGCGGCATCCGAATCGCGGCTTGCAGCGTGGCGTTGCATACCGGAAAGAAATCGGTGGAGGTGAACCACTCGACGCGCAGGTTCGGCGCGTTGACTTGGCGGTCGTCGATGCACAGATCGAACTGGCCGTGGTCCTGCACATCGGCGGTCGATACCTCCACGCGCACGTGGGGGTGCTGGTTGAAGAAGCGATACAGCCGCGGCACCAGCCACTTGGCGCCGAAGGTTGGCGGCACGGCCACGCGCAGGGGCGCATCGGCGGTGTCCATCAACAGATCGGTGGCTTGTTCGAGCGCACGCAGCGCGTCCCGCACGCGGGGCAGGTAGTTGTCGCCCGCGTCCGTGAGCGTGAGCTGGTTGTTGCGGCGTGCGAAGAGCTTCTTGCCCAGATGATCTTCGAGCTGCTTGATCTGGTGGCTGACGGCGGCGTTCGTTACGCAGAGCTCATCTGCGGCCCGGCTGAAACTCAGGTGACGGCCCGCGACTTCAAAGACGCGCAATGCATTAAGGGGAGGGAGGCGCCGCGGCATGCGTTCTCGTTAAGAAAAATTTAACGTCCAACGAAGAATTTGTAGTTTGCCACGTTAAGGCGCCCCCGACTACAAATGCGCCTGGGGACGGTGACGATGCTTGGTGTGTGCCTCCAGCGATCTCAAACCGCGCGACGCACCGGACCCCGCCTACAAAAACATTTCAGGAGACGTCATGAATCGAACCACCGCTGTTCGCGGGATGTCGGCGTGCGCGCTTGGGCTCACCTTCGCGCTCGCTGGCTGGACCGCTCCCGCCCTCGCACAAACCAGCGTCACGCTGTACGGCCGCGTCGCCAGCGGCATCGACTATCAGAACAACGTCGCCCCCACCGCGACCGCGCCGGGCGGCAGCCTCTGGCGCGCCGCCGACAACCAGTGGGGGACCAGCATGTTCGGCTTCATGGGCAAGGAGGATCTCGGCGGTGGTCTGCAGGCGGTCTTCCGGCTCGAATCCGGCTTCGGCGCAGCCCAGGGCAAAACCAACGGCGATGCGCTCTTCAACCGCCGTTCGTACGTCGGCCTGTCCAGCCCGACCTGGGGCACGTTGACGGCCGGCAAGAACCTCTTCATCAGCAACGACGTCTGGTTCCTCGACCCGACCGGCCAGCAGTTCATCGGCTCGGCCACGCTCGTGCGCGGGCGCAACTGGCCGGGTGCCAACAACATCGTCGAATATCAAAGCCCGACCTGGGGCGGCTTCCAGATCGGTCTGCAGACCGGGCTGGGCGAGCAGCCGGGCTCCTTCACGAACAGCCGGCGCGATGGCGTATCCGCCGTCTACTCCGCCGGTCCGCTGGAAGTGCGCGCGATTTACGACGTAATCCGCGACGGCAATGGCAAGTTCAGCGACATCTTCAACTTCTCGAAGGAAGCGACCTTCGGCGGTACGTACACGATCGGCAAGGCGAAGCTGTTTGCGGTGTATGAAAACCTGTCGGCCCCGGATGCCGCAGCGGGCGCCCCGACCAAGGCCAACCATTATTGGCTGGGCATCAATTACGAAGTCACGCCTGCGTTGACGCTCATCGGCGCGGCCTATCGCGTGAACGTGAACCACGGCGGCGGCAACGCCAACCTGTTCATGGCCGGCGCGAACTACAACCTGTCCAAGCGCACGATGCTGTACGCGAGCGTGGGCACCGTGCAGAACAGCGCCACCGCCAACTTCTCGGTGGAAGCGACCAACAACAACCCGGCCCCGGGCAAGAACCAGCTGGGTGCCTATACGGGTATCGTTCACTCGTTCTAAAAAACCGCTCATGATCGTGGTACGCACCCCCAGCTTGACCCCGCGACGCTGCTGTTTCCGGACGACGTCCTCATGAGCGGCGGCAGTGATCAAGTCAACCTGGGGCCGCCCGCTGCGGCTCATGGATGGTTTTAACCCGGGCCGTGTCCCAAGTCACACCAAGCAATGCCACGCATGAACATCCTCACCATCGATACCGGTACCACCAACACACGCGTCACGGTCTGGCGCGATGACGTTGCGCTCTGCCAGGCTGCGCGCCAGGTTGGCGTGCGCGATACCGCCATCACGGGCAACCGGACGACGCTGCAGCGCGGCGTGCAGGACACCATTGACGCTGCACTGCAGAAGGCCGGGTTCGGCATGGGCCAGGTCGACCTGGTGCTGGCGTCCGGCATGATCACCTCCAACGTCGGTCTGCATGAGGTCCCGCACCTGATGGCGCCGGCCGGCCTGCGCGACCTGGCGGCCGGGATGGTGCAGGCGAGCATCCCCGAGGTGTGCGCCCAGCCGATCTGGTTTGTGCCGGGCGTGCGCAATCCGGTGGACAACCTCGGCCTGCACAACATCGAGTCGATGGACATGATGCGCGGCGAAGAGGTTGAGACCATGGGTTTGGTCTCGCGTCTGGGCATCACGGAGCCGGCGGTGATCGTGCTGCCCGGGTCGCACTCGAAGTTCGTGCATCTGGACGCCGACCAGCGCATCACCGGCTGTGTGACCACGCTGGCCGGCGAGCTGCTCCACGTGATCACGCACAACACCATCCTGGCCGACGCGCTCGACTCGGACTTCGCCACCGAGGTCGATCCGGAAATGTTGCTGTCCGGCGCGCGCAGCGCCAGCAGCATCGGGCTGGGGCGCGCCTGCTTCATGGTGCGCACGCTGGGCCAGTTCACGATCTACGAGCGCAATGCGCGGGCCAACTTCCTGCTGGGCGCGGTGCTGGGCGCGGATCTGCTCACGCTCAAGAACAGCAGCGCGATCCGCATGAATCCGGGCACGCAGTTCGTCATCACGGGCAAGCCGCTGCTGCGCGAAGCGCTGGCCGTGCTGGTGTCGGACGACGATTTCTTCTCGGGCAAGGTCACCGTCACCAGCAGTGAACAGCAGGAGCACCTGGCCGGCAGTGGCGCGATCGCCATCGCACGCGAGCGCGGCCTGGTCAAAACCTTGAAGGTGGCGTGAGCCCGGGGCACACGCCATCCCTCTTCCATCCAACGCAGAACAGATGCCGCAATGACGGCATCGCAAGGAGACAAACATGCAACAACAACGACGCGGAACATTCAAGGCCATTGCGGCTGCCACGCTGCTCGCCATGGCCGGCGGCCTTACAGTGTTTGCCCATGCAGCCGATGACGTGAAGATCGGCTTCCTGGTCAAGCAGCCCGAAGAGCCGTGGTTCCAGGATGAGTGGAAGTTCGCAGACCAGGCCGCCAAGGAGAAGGGCTTCAAGCTGGTGAAGATCGGCGTGCCCAGCGGCGGCGAAGTGCTGACGGCCATCGACAACCTGGGCGCGCAGCACGCGCAGGGTTTCGTGATCTGCGTGCCCGACGTGAAGCTCGGACCTGCAGTCGTGGCCAAGGCCAAGCAGAACAACCTCAAGCTGATGACGGTGGATGACCGTTTGGTGGATGGCGGCGGCAAGCCCATCGAAGCCGTGCCGCACATGGGCATCTCGGCCACGAAGATCGGCGAGCAGGTGGGCGATGCCATCGCGCAAGAGATGAAGAAGCGCGGCTGGAACCTGTCGGAGGTCGGCGCCATCCGCATCGCCTATGACCAGCTACCGACCGCCAAGGAACGCACCGACGGTGCAGTCGCCGCGCTCAGCAAGGCGGGCTTCCCGGCCGCTAACGTGCTGACCAGCCCGCAGGCCAAGACGGATACCGAAGCCGCCTTCAACGCCGCCAACATCACCCTGACCAAGAACCCGAAGTTCAAACACTGGATCGCCTTCGGCCTGAATGACGAAGCTGTGCTCGGTGCCGTGCGCGCAGCGGAAGGCCACGGCGTGAAGCCGGCGGACATCATCGGGGTAGGTATCGGCGGCAGCCAGTCGGCGCTCAACGAGTTCGCCAAGCCCGAGAAGACCGGCTTCTTCGGCACCGTGCTGATCAGCCCGAAGCGCCACGGCTATGAAACCTCGCTCAACATGTACGAGTGGATCAAGAACAACAAGGCGCCGGACCCGCTCATCCTGACCAGCGGCCGCCTGATGACGCGCGACAACGAAAAGGCCGTCCGCCAAGAGATGGGTCTGTGATCTTGCGGATGACGTTGTTGAAGGAGGCTTGCCATGTCGGCGTTTCTTGAGTTTCGTGGCATCAGCAAGGTGTTTCCGGGTGTGCGGGCGCTGTCCGATGTGTCGTTTGGCATCGAATGCGGTCGCGTGCACGGGTTGCTGGGCGAGAACGGCGCGGGCAAGTCGACGCTGTTGAAGATTCTGGGCGGCGACTACCAGCCCGATGGCGGGCAGATCGTCGTGGAGGGAAAGCCGACGGCGTTCCCGACCACGCGGGCGGCGCTGGATGCCGGCATTGCCGTCATCCACCAGGAGCTGCAGACGGTGCCCGAGCTGACGGTGATGGACAACCTGCTGCTGGGCCACCTGCCGGCGAGCGGCGGGTTCATCCGTCAGCGCGAGGCGATGGCCTGGACGCGCGAGCAGCTCGGCCGCATCGGCGTCGACCTGGACCCGCGCGCCAAGCTGAAGCACCTGTCGATCGGCCAGCGCCAGATGGTCGAGATCTGCAAGGCGATCCTGCGCGATGCGCGTGTGATTGCGCTGGACGAGCCGACGAGTTCGCTGTCGATCCGCGAGACCGACATCCTGTTCCGCCTCGTGAAAGACCTGCGCGCGCAGGGGCGTGCGCTGATCTACATCTCGCACCGGCTCGATGAGATTTTCGAGCTGTGCGATGGCTGCACGATCTTCCGCGACGGCCGCAAGGTGGCGGATTTCCCGTCGATGGCCAACGTCACGCGCGACGAACTGGTCGCGCAGATGGTCGGCCGCCAGATCGACGACATCTTCGATTACCGCGCACGGCCGCTGGGCGACGTGCGCCTGCAAGTGGATGGCCTGATGGGCCCGAAGCTGGCCGAGCCGGCAAGCCTGTCCGTACGCCGTGGCGAGATCGTCGGTCTGTTCGGGCTGGTGGGCGCGGGGCGTTCGGAACTCGCGCGATTGATTTACGGCGCTGATCGCAAGACGGGCGGCAGTCTTACGCTCGACGGCGCGCCAATCCGCATCCGCGACGTGGCCGATGCCATCCGCCAGGGCATCGTGCTGTGCCCGGAAGACCGCAAGGAAGAAGGCATCATCGGCTGCCGCTCGGTGTCGGAAAACATCAACATCAGCTGCCGGCGCAACCAGCGTCGCTTCGGACTGTTCGTCAACGACCGGCAGGAAGCGAAGACGGCCGATCACTACATCACGCGCCTGCGCATCAAGACACCCAACCGCGAGCAGCCGATCCGCCTGCTGTCGGGCGGCAACCAGCAGAAGGCGATCCTGGCGCGTTGGCTGGCGGAAGACGATATGCGCGTGCTCATCATCGACGAGCCGACGCGCGGTATCGACGTCGGCGCCAAGAACGAGATCTACCAGGTGCTGTATGAGCTGGCCGAACGCGGCGTGGCCGTGCTGATGATTTCCAGCGAGCTGCCGGAAATCCTCGGTGTGGCCGACCGCGTGCTCGTGATGAGCGAAGGCCGCATCGCCGGCGAATTGCCGCGCGAACAGGCCAATGAGCAGGCCGTGCTCAAGCTCGCACTGCGACCTGAATCTGCGCCGCTGCCATCTGCACCGCAGCCGCCGCTGGCTGCCTGAGAACCCCGGAGTTCAAGATGTCCCAGTCCCAACCCCTGCAACATTCCGATGCCGTCGCCGCATCGGCACCCACTAGCAAAACTGCGGCCATGAACAAGACGCGCCTGCTTCGCCTGCTGGACGATTTCAGCCTGCCGCTGATCTTCGCCATTCTCTTTGCCGCGCTGTCGTTCTCGGTCGAGTATTTCTTCTCGTGGCAGAACATGGTCGGCCTTGCGCTGTCGGTCTCGCAGATCGGCATGGTCGCCTGCACGATGATGTTCTGTCTGGCGTCGCGTGATTTCGATCTGTCCATCGGCTCCACGGTGGCGTTTGCCGGCGTGCTCTGCGCGATGATCATCAACGCGACCGGCAGCATTGCACTCGGCATTGGCGCCAGCCTGGTGGCAGGCGCGATCATCGGCGGCATCAATGGTTTCGTGATCGCCAAGCTGAAGATCAATGCGCTGATCACCACGCTGGCCACGATGGAAATCGTGCGCGGCCTCGCCTTCATCGCCTCGCATGGGCAGGCGGTGGGCGTGTCCGACATGGATTTCTTCGACCTCGGCAACACCATCTTTTTTGGTGTGCCGACGCCGGTGTGGGTCGCGGCGCTGTGCTTCGTCGTGTTTGGTGTCCTGCTCAACAAGACGATCTACGGCCGCAATACGCTGGCGATCGGCGGCAACCCTGAAGCGGCGCGGCTGGCCGGCGTGAACGTCAACATGACGCGCATCGTCATCTTCCTGATCCAAGGCGTGATTGCCGCGCTGGCCGGCGTGATTCTGGCGGCGCGCATCACCAGCGGCCAGCCGAATGCGGCGCAAGGCTTTGAGTTGAACGTGATCTCAGCCTGCGTGCTGGGCGGCGTGTCGCTCCTGGGCGGCCGCGCGACCATCAGCGGGGTGCTGGTCGGCGTGCTCATCATGGGCACCGTGCAGAACGCGATGAACCTGCTGAACATCGACGCGTTCTATCAGTATCTCGTGCGCGGCGCGATTCTGCTGGCGGCTGTGCTGGTCGACCAGTTGAAGAACCGCGGCGGCCGCGAGTGAGGCTGCGCCGATGACAACCGCAACTGCGCTCTCCGATCTGCGCTGTACGCTGGGCGAAGGCATTGTCTGGGACAACGCCCAACGCGTACTCTGGTGGACCGACATCCAGGAGTCTCTGCTGTGGCAGCACGATCCGGCAACGGGGCAGGAGCGTCAATGGCCGCTGCCGCAACGCATCGGCTCTTTCGTGCTGACGGACGAGCCCGGCGTGCTGATCCTGGGCCTTGCCAAAAACATCGCCCGCTTCGACACGCGCACCGGCGCGCTCACGCTGCTGGCTGACGTCGAGCCCGACAACCCGACCACGCGCGTCAATGACGGCCGTGCCGACCGCTCCGGAAACTACGTCTTCGGCACCATGCACGAAGGCGGCCCGGAACCGACCGGCAGCTTCTATCGGTTCACGCCCGTGGGCACGCTGCAACGCCTTGCGCTGCCGCACATCGCCATTGCCAACAGCATCGCCTTCAGCCCGGACGGTGCGACCCTGTATTGGTGCGATACGAGGAGCCGGCGCATCCACGCGTGCGATTACGACGGGCAGACCGGCCAAGTCGCCAATATCCGCGTCTTCGCCGATCTGCGCGACCAGGATGCCGATGGCGCCCACAAAGGCTCGCCCGATGGCTCGACTGTCGACGCAGACGGCTGCCTGTGGAACGCAGAGTGGGGCGGCAACCGACTGACGCGGTACGCACCCGATGGTCGCGTGCTGGCGCGCATGTCCGTGCCGGCATCGCAGCCCACGTGCCCGGCATTTGGCGGCGGGGCGCTCGACACGCTGTATCTGACGACGGCGCGCGATGGTTTGCCTCTGCATCGCCTCGCAGAAGACGTGAATGCAGGCGCGACCTTGCAGCTTGCCGTGGCCAACGTACGCGGATTGCCGGAGGGCCGGTTCGGCCATGCCTACGTTGCAGCTTGAAAACGGCACGCTACGCGCCGAGGTATTGCCAGAAGCCGGTGGCGGCTTGCTGCGTTTCGATCTGCTGCATGACGGCGATGTCGCGCCGATCTTCCGGCCGGGGACAGCAGAAGCCGCGCTGCACGATCCGAGAGCGCTCGCCTGTTTTCCGCTGGTGCCGTGGTCCAACCGCATCGGCGGCGGGCGGTTCCCGTTCCGGGGGCGGACCATCGAAGTGCCGCGCACGCTTGGCGACGAGCCGTTTCCGCTGCATGGTCACGGCTGGCTGATGCCGTGGCACCCAGTCTCGCAGACAGCCACGTCGGTTGAACTCGCTGCGATGGTCGATCACGGCCGCCCGTTCCGCTATCTCGCGTTGCAGCGCTACGCGCTTGCGGGCAACACGCTGAATATCGCGCTGACGGTACGCAACGAAGGCTCCCCGCTGCCATTCGGGCTGGGCGTGCATCCGTTTTTCCCCCGAACGCCCGATGTCCAGTTGCGCGCGGGAGCCACGGCCATGTGGCAATCCGCGCCGGACAATCTGCCGACGGTCCTGAATGCGCCATCTGCAGATGCAGACTTTCGCAAGCTGCGGAAGCTGGACCCCAGCGCCGCCATCAATCACAGCTTCGAAGGCTGGGATGGCCGCGCCGAGATCGTCTGGCCCAGCCGCCGCGTGTCTGTGAGCATCACCGCAGATACGTCGCGCTATGTGTTGTACACGCCGGTTGCGTACGACTTCTTCTGCTTCGAGCCGGTTGACCACGCCATCAATGCGCACAACCTGCCGGGCTTGCCGCAAGACCACGGCCTGACCATTCTCGGCACCGGGCAGAGCCTGCAGCGCAGCTATCAATTCACCGTGAATCGACCCGACGCATGACTGCTTTTCCGACGTCTTTTCCGCCACGCCTCGCTGGCAAGGTCGCGCTGGTAACCGGTGCCACGCAAGGCATTGGCGGCGCGATCGCCAAGCTGTTCGCCCAGCACGGCGCGCGCGTGATCGTCAACGCGCTGGTGCGTGACGCGCGCGCCGAAGCCTTTGCCGGCGAAATTGGCAGCAGCGTTGGCAACGGCGACAACATCCTCCTCGTGCAAGCCGACGTACGCGATCGCGCGCAGATCGACGCGATGGTCGCTGCCGGCGTCGAGCGCTTTGGCGGCATCGACGTGCTGGTCAACAACGCCGGCATCAACGTATTTTCCGATCCGCTCAAGTTGAGCGAGGACGACTGGGCGCGCTGCCTTTCCGTCGATCTGGAAGGCGCGTGGCACTGCGCGCGCGCCGTACTGCCGCACATGCTGGCGCGCGGGGCGGGCAGCATCGTGAACATTGCCTCGGTGCATGGGCACAAGATCATTCCCGGCGCGTTTCCGTATCCGGTGGCCAAGCATGGGCTGATCGGCCTCACGCGGGCGCTGGGCATCGAATATGCGGCGCGCGGAATCCGCGTCAATTCGATTTCGCCAGGATTGATCCTCACGCCGATTGCCGAGGCGGGCTTTGCCGCCGCTCCCGATCCGGAAGCGGAACGCCGCCGCCAGGCTGAACTGCTGCCGTGCAAGCGCATCGGCGAGCCCGAAGAAGTGGCCTACACCGCGCTGTTCCTCGCTTCCGACGAGGCGCGTTTCATCAACGCGACCGACATCCTCATCGATGGCGGGCGCTCGCAGCTTTATCACGAATGACCTGGACAACCCACCTTCCGCTGATCGCCATCCTGCGCGGCATCCGGCCTGACGAGGTGCTCGCGCACACGCAGGCGCTGGTCGATGCGGGTTTCGATGCCATCGAGATTCCGCTCAACTCGCCCGACTGGGCGCAGAGCGTGCAACTTGCCGCGCGCGCCTTCGGTGACCGCGCCTTGATCGGCGCAGGCACCGTGCTGCGCCCCGAAGACGTTGACCTGATGGTCGCGGCGGGCGGCAAGCTGGTCGTGACGCCCAATACGAATGCAGACGTGATCCGCGCCGCCGCTGCACGCAAGCTCGTCACCTGCATCGGGTGCATGACCGCCACCGAGGCTTTTGCCGCGCTCGACGCGGGCGCGCAGGCGCTGAAGATCTTCCCGGCGGGCGCGCTCGGCCCGGGCTACGTGCGCGCGCTCAAGGCCGTGCTGCCCGCCGAGGTGCCGGTGTTTGCCGTCGGTGGCATCACGCCGGAGAACCTCGTCGATTACCTTGCCGCCGGCTGCATCGGCGCCGGGCTTGGCAGCGACCTGTATCGCCCGGGCCAGCCCGTCGAGCGCACCGCCGAACGCGCGCGCGCCTTCGTCACCGCGTACCGCAGCGCCCAATCCGACCGCACCTGAACGCACCATCGATTCCATCCATGAAAATCACCCGCCTGACCACTTACCGCCTGCCGCCGCGCTGGATGTTCCTGAAAGTCGAGACCGACGAAGGCGTCACCGGCTGGGGCGAACCCGTCATCGAAGGCCGCGCGCGCACGGTGGAAGCGGCGGTGCACGAGCTGTCCGACTACCTCATCGGCCAAGACCCGAGCCGCATCAACGACCTCTGGCAGACCATGTACCGCGCGGGTTTCTACCGCGGCGGGCCGATCCTGATGAGCGCCATCGCCGGCATCGACCAGGCGCTGTGGGACATCAAGGGCAAGGTGCTGGGCGTGCCGGTGTACGAACTGCTTGGCGGCCTCGTGCGCGACAAGATGCGCACCTACAGCTGGGTGGGCGGCGATCGCCCGGCCGACGTGATTGCCGGCATGAAGGCGCTGCAGGCCGGCGGCTTCGACCACTTCAAGCTCAACGGCTGCGAAGAGATGGGCATCATCGACACCTCGCGCGCCGTGGATGCCGCGGTGGCGAAGGTGGCAGAGATTCGCTCGGCTTTCGGCAACACCGTCGAATTCGGGCTCGATTTTCACGGTCGCGTGTCTGCGCCGATGGCCAAGGTGCTGATCAAGGAGCTGGAGCCGTATCGCCCGCTGTTTATCGAAGAACCGGTGCTTGCCGAGCAGGCTGAAACCTACGCCCGGCTGGCCGCACACACGCATCTGCCCATCGCCGCGGGAGAGCGCATGTTCTCGCGCTTCGACTTCAAGCGCGTGCTGGAAGCGGGCGGGGTATCGATCCTGCAGCCGGACCTGTCTCACGCCGGCGGCATTACTGAATGCGTGAAGATCGCCGCAATGGCCGAGGCCTATGATGTGGCGCTGGCGCCGCATTGCCCGCTCGGCCCCATCGCGCTGGCCGCCTGCCTGCACGTGGATTTCGTCAGCTGGAACGCCACGTTGCAGGAGCAGAGCATGGGCATCCATTACAACAAGGGCGCCGAACTGCTCGATTACGTGCGAAACAAGGCCGATTTCGCTCTGGAAGGCGGCTACATCCGCCCGCCGCGCCTGCCCGGCCTGGGCGTGGACATCGACGAGGCGCTGGTCATCGAACGCAGCAAGGAAGCCCCCGATTGGCGCAACCCCGTGTGGCGCCACGCCGACGGTTCCGTGGCGGAGTGGTAAGCCGGGCGGGGGAGGGGACGTCGTAGCACGTTTTACTGACCGCGATCACCCCAGCCGGGTCATCCCCGTCTGGTAAAATCGCGGTTTTCCCGCCTATCTCCTGCCGCAGGTTCGCATGACCGCCCCCGCCCTCCACTCGAACACCACCCAGCCTACCCAGTTGATGGCCAACGCCATTCGCGTGCTCGCCATGGACGCCGTCCAGCAAGCCAATTCGGGCCACCCTGGCGCGCCGATGGGCATGGCGGATATTGCCGTGGCACTGTGGAGCCGCCACCTGCGCCACAACCCGCTGAACCCGCGCTGGCCTGATCGTGACCGTTTCGTGCTGTCCAACGGCCACGGCTCGATGCTGATCTACGCGCTGCTGCACCTCACCGGCTACGACCTGCCGATGTCGGAACTGAAGAATTTCCGCCAGCTGCACAGCAAGACCGCCGGCCACCCGGAATATGGCATCACCCCGGGCGTGGAAACCACCACCGGCCCGCTCGGCCAAGGCATCACCAACGCCGTCGGCATGGCCCTGGCTGAACGTCTGCTGGGTCAGGAATTCAATCGCCCGGGCTTTGACATCGTCAACCATCACACCTATGTCTTCCTGGGCGACGGCTGCCTGATGGAAGGCATCAGCCACGAAGCCTGCTCGCTGGCCGGCACGCTCAAGCTGAACAAGCTGATCGCGCTGTGGGACGACAACGGCATCTCGATCGATGGCGACGTCGTCCACTGGTTCAACGACGACACCCCGAAGCGCTTCGAAGCCTACGGCTGGAACGTGATCCGCGCCGTGGACGGCCACAACGTCGACGCCGTGGACGCCGCCATTGCCGAGGCCAAGAAGTCCGACAAGCCGACCCTGATCTGCTGCCGCACGCTCATCGGCAAGGGTGCGCCCAACAAGGAAGGCGGCCACGACGTGCATGGCGCCCCGCTGGGCGGCGTTGAAATCGCCGCTGCGCGCGAAGCGCTGGCTTGGCCGCACGCCCCGTTCGAAGTCCCGCAAGCCGTGTACGACGCCTGGGATGCCAAGGGACAGGGCCAGGCGCTGGAAAAGGCCTGGAACGCGCTGTTCGATGCATATTCCGACCGCTACCCCGCCGAAGCCGAACAATTCGAGCGCCGCATGCGCGGCGAACTGCCCGCCAGCTTCGAAAAGGCCGTCGACGAGTTCATCGAGAAGTGCGAACTCAAGGCCGAGACCATCGCCACCCGCAAGGCCAGCCAGAACACGCTTGAAGCCTACGCCCCGGTCCTGGGCGAGCTGCTGGGCGGCTCGGCCGACCTGACCGGTTCGAACCTGACCAACTGGAGCGGCAGCAAGGCCGTGCGCGTGGATGCCTGGGGCAACCACATCAACTACGGCGTGCGCGAGTTCGGCATGAGCGCCATCATGAACGGCATCGCGCTGCACGGCGGCTACATTCCGTACGGCGGCACGTTCCTCACGTTCTCCGACTACAGCCGCAACGCGCTGCGCATGGCCGCGCTGATGAAGATCCGCTCGATCTTCGTCTTCACGCACGATTCCATCGGCCTGGGCGAAGACGGCCCGACGCACCAATCCATCGAGCACGTTGCCAGCCTGCGTCTGATCCCGAACATGGATGTCTGGCGCACCGCTGACACGACCGAAACCGCCGTCGCCTGGGCCGCTGCCATCGAGCGCCAGAACGGCCCGAGCTGCCTGATCTTCAGCCGCCAGAACCTGCCGTTCCAGGCGCGCAACCCGGCCACGCGCGAAGCCATCGCCCGCGGCGGCTACGTGCTGCGCGATGCCGCCAACGGCAAGCCGGATGTGGTCATCATCGCCACCGGCTCGGAAGTCGGCCTGGCGGTCGGTGCAGCCGACCAGCTCGCCGCCGAGGGCATCCACGCGCGCGTGGTTTCCGTGCCCGCCACCACCGTGTTCGATAAACAGGACGCGGCCTACAAGGCGAGCGTGCTGCCGGCCGGTGTGCCGCGCATTGCCGTGGAAGCAGGCGTGACCGATTTCTGGTGGAAGTACCAGGTGCAAGCAGTGGTCGGTATCGACACGTTCGGTGAATCCGCCCCGGCAGGCGTGCTGTTCAAGCACTTCGGCTTCACGGTCGAGAACGTGGTGAACACCGCCAAGAGCGTCATTGCTTAACTGAATTTGCGTACGCGGCACCCACGAGGTGCCGCGCTGGTTTTATCGCATCGTCGATTTCTTTTCTGCTATCAGGAGACTGACCATGACCATCAAGATCGGCATCAACGGCTTCGGCCGCATCGGACGCATGGTGTTCCGCGCCGCCGCCGCCAACTTCAAGGACATCGAAGTTGTTGCCATCAACGACCTGCTCGAGCCCGACTACCTGGCGTACATGCTGAAGTACGACTCGGTGCACGGCCGCTTCGACGGTGAAGTGTCGGTCGACGGCAACACGCTCGTCGTCAACGGCAAGAAGATCCGCCTGACCGCCGTGAAGGATCCGTCCGAGCTGAAGTGGGGCGAGGTGGGCGCCGACGTGGTGATCGAATCGACCGGCATCTTCCTGACCAAGGAAGGCGCACAGAAGCACATCGATGCGGGCGCCAAGAAGGTGATCATGTCGGCCCCGTCGAAGGACGACACCCCGATGTTCGTGTACGGCGTGAACCACGAAACGTACAAGGGCGAGGCAATCATCTCCAACGCTTCGTGCACGACCAACTGCCTGGCACCGGTTGCCAAGGTGCTGAACGACAAGTGGGGCATCAAGCGCGGCCTGATGACGACCGTGCATGCTGCCACCGCCACGCAGAAGACCGTTGACGGCCCGTCCAACAAGGACTGGCGCGGCGGCCGCGGCATCCTGGAAAACATCATCCCGTCGTCGACCGGTGCCGCCAAGGCCGTGGGCGTGGTGATTCCGCAGCTGAACAAGAAGCTCACCGGCATGTCGTTCCGCGTGCCGACCTCGGATGTGTCGGTCGTCGACCTGACGGTTGAACTGGAAAGCGCTGCCACGTACGCTGAAATCTGCGCCGAAATGAAGGCACAGAGCGAAGGCGCACTGAAGGGCGTGCTCGGCTACACCGAAGACAAGGTCGTCGCTACGGATTTCCGCGGCGATGCCCGCACCTCGATCTTCGACGCCGAAGCCGGCATCGCACTGGACGGCACCTTCATCAAGGTCGTGAGCTGGTACGACAACGAGTGGGGCTATTCGAACAAGTGCCTGGAAATGGCACGTGTGGTGGGCAAGTAATCCAGCCCAGTACGCAGTCGAAAGAGAACGCGCCTTCTGGCGCGTTTTTTCATAGGCTGCGGTCCGGATGCGGTGTCTCCGCAAAACGTTGTCGGTTGGGTACAAATCGACGTTTGTTATGGACTGCAACGAAAACGTTTGCGAATTAGCAAATCTAGAATTTGGGCTACAGGAATTCGCTTTGAAAATTGAGTTGCAGTCCGTACACTGAACAAATACTACATTGTGATGTGGCGGGCATTATCGTCGCGTCCGGCCCGTTGCCTCGGCAATGGTTGCCTTTCCAGTTTTCCAACGTGTTCGAGCCAAGGCGTCCCATGGTCAACGTCGATACCAAGCTGCTGGTGATTTTTGTTGAGCTGCTCAGTAAGCGCAACGCCACCTACGTGGCCGAGAAGATGCACATGACCGCACCGGCTGTTTCGCATTCGCTGGGCCGTCTGCGTGAGATTTTTGACGATCCCCTCTTCATTCGTGTGCCGCACGGTCTGACGCACACGCCCAAGGCGCTTGAACTGGGCCCGAAGGTGCGCGAGATGCTCGACATGTGGGCCGCCATCAATGAAGGCGATATCGCCGCGTTTGACCCCGCCGAGGCTACCGGTACGTTCAACGTCAGCTTTGCCGGCACGCTGGGAGATGCGCTGTTCGATCGTTTCCTGCTGCGCATCAAGCGACTGGCGCCGGCATTGCAGGTGCGTCTGACCGAGTCTTCTTCGTGGGAAGCCGATGTGGCCGCCATGCGCGCCAATGAGTTGGATCTGGCGTTCTCGCCATTCCCCACGCGCCACCCAGAGATCATGGAAGAGGTCGTGACCTCCTTCAACCTGTGGGTCTGCGCGCGCAAGGACCACCCGATCCTTGGTGACCGGTGCACACTCGAGCAATACCTCGAGTGCGAGCATATCTTCATCGCGCAGGGTAGCCCCGGCAGCCGTGTCGCGCCGTCGCTGATCCCGCTCGACTACGCCTTGCAGCAGCGCGGCCTCAAGCGCAGTTCGACCATGACGGTGCATAGCTGGCGCACCCAGGGTGAAGTGGCGGCCCAGACCGACATGATCTTCACGGTCAATTCGCTGATGAAGGATATGGTCTGCAAGATGTACGACCTCAATGCATTCCCCCTGCCGACGGAACTGGAAACCGTGCTGGGCCTGAACATGCTGTGGCACCGCAGCCGCAACACGCATCCAATGCTGGTGTGGGCGCGTCAGCTCTTCAAGCAGGTCGTGGCCGAATACACCGGGCAAGCGTCCGGCGCACTGGCTCATTCGCCTGTGCAGGCGAATGAGCATGGCAAGGCCGAAAAGGGCGGCCAGGGCGACGCAGAAAAGGAGGACGAGACGCGGCTGTCCGCCTGACATCTGCCTTCTCGCCGCTCCAATGAAAAACGGCCGCAGACGATGCGGCCGTTTCCTTTTGGTGACAACGCTTCAGCGCTTTGGCCGATGCGGGCAGGCTTCCTTCGTGCAGTTGCCATAGAGCGAGAGCGCGTGCTCCTGCAACGCAAAGCCGCGCGCACGTGCGATGCTCTGCTGGCGCTGCTCGATCTCGGCATCGAAGAATTCTTCCACGCGGCCGCAATCGAGGCACACCAGGTGATCGTGGTGCTTGCCCTCGTTGAGTTCGTAGATCGCCTTGCCGGATTCGAAGTTGTTGCGTGACAGCAGCCCCGCTTGCTCGAACTGCGTCAGCACGCGATAGACGGTGGCCAGGCCAATGTCCATGTGCTCGGCGAGCAGGATGCGGTACACGTCTTCGGCGCTCATGTGGCGCTCTTCGCTGGTTTGAAAGATCTCGAGGATCTTCAACCGCGGCACCGTGGCTTTCAGACCGATGTTCTTGAGGTCTGCAGGACTCGGCATGCGCCAGGCTCCCTAGAGTACAATGTTCGGATATTCCAATCATAAGGGTTTTGGCGGCAAAAGTCCTATTGACCGGCCTGCACGATGTGTCTGGGTCGTCGCCGATTCCTCCCGTACCGGTTTGTCCGGAACCGTTTGAAGGCCGATCGCTCATGACCTTTTCTTTTGCGCGCAGTCCTGTCCGTTTTGCCCACGTTGCCCGCCGCGGCGGCTTGTTGGTGGGTGCGGTGCTCGCCGCGTCGGCGTTGCTGGCCGGATGCGGCACCTATGACAGCACCACGCGCAAGATCGCCAATGCCATCACGCCGTATCGCATCGATATCGTGCAAGGCAACTTCGTCTCGCGCGAACAGGCTGCGCAACTCAAGGAAGGCATGACGCGTGACCAGGTCCGCTTCGTGCTCGGTACCCCGCTGCTGACGGACATGTTCCACGCCAACCGCTGGGATTACATCTTCTCTTTCAAGCGTGGCAATACGTCAGTTGTGCAGGAGCGCCGGCTGACGGTGTGGTTTGATGGCGACCGCCTCGCCAAGTGGGTGGGCGCCGATGAGCTGCCGTCTGAGTCGGAGCTGATTTCCGAGATCGACGGCATCAAGCGCCCGAAGAAGGATGCCGCGCAGGCCGCTGCTGCTGCGGGCGCCGCGCCGGCAGCGCGTGCACCGTCGATCCCGTCGGCTGAGGTGACTGACCGCGTGCAATCGACCGCCGGCTCCAAAAACAGTGTTGACGTGACGCTGCCGGAGCGCCGTACGGGCGGTGGCGGCACCGACACCAGCGTTCCGCCGCCGGCTACGACGTCGCCCTGAGCGCCCAGGCTTCGGCACACCATCTTCGAGCGAGCGGCGGACGGGTTCCGCCGCTTGTGCGTTTTACAGACCGTTTTCCTTTTGCAGCTTTTCGCTACCACCGACATGAAAATCGCGATTGCAGGCGCCTCGGGCCGCATGGGCCAGATGCTGATCGACACCGTACTGCGCACGCCCGGCGTGACGCTGGGCGCCGCGCTGGACCGCCCGGGCAGCGACGCCGTGGGCCAGGATGCCGGCGTCAAGCTGGGCAAGACCACCGGCGTGATTGTGACCGACGACGTGCGCGCCGGCCTCTCGCAAGCCGATGTACTGATCGACTTCACGCGACCTGATGCAACGCTCAATCACTTGAACGTGGCCCGTGAGTTGGGCACTGCAGTGGTGATTGGCACGACTGGCTTCACGGCCGAGCAGAAGGCCAGCTTCAAGACCTACGGCGAATCGATCGGTGTGGTGTGGGCACCGAACATGAGCGTGGGCGTGAACGCGACGTTCAAGCTGATCGAAGTCGCCGCCAAGATCCTGGCGCAGGGCTACGACGTCGAAATCATCGAGGCGCATCACAAGCACAAGATCGACGCCCCGTCGGGCACCGCGCTCAAGATGGGCGAGATCGTGGCCGAAGCGCAGGGCACCAAGCTGGCCGATCGAGCGGTCTATGCGCGCGAAGGCGAGACCGGCCCGCGCCAGCTTGGCACCATTGGTTTTGCCACCGTGCGTGGTGGCGACATCGTGGGCGATCACACCGTGCTGTTTGCCGGCGACGGCGAGCGCATCGAAATCACGCATCGCTCCAATACGCGCCAGTCGTATGCCGAAGGTGCCGTGCGCGCTGCAGTGTACGTGGCTGGCAAGAAGGGCTTGTACGACATGAACGACGTGCTCGGCCTGTAATCAGGCTGGCGGCAGAAGGCGCTGGCAGGCCTGTCCGGCGCCTTTTTCACTGCTCGCGATCGCCCGGATGGGGCGGGTGGCGACGGTATAATCGGGCCTTTTCCGTTATTCAATCCGGCTGCGCGCGTTGGCGGCGCGGCTGCAATCGCCGGGGCATCCGGGCGACCCATCACCATGCAAGACAAATACTCCCCGTCCGACGTCGAACAGCAAGCGCAGCAACACTGGCAGGCCCTGGATGCCTACCGTGTGACCGAACACGCGCGCGCTGCTGACGGCTCGGACAAGCCCAAGTTCTATGCGTGCTCGATGCTGCCGTATCCGTCGGGCAAGCTGCACATGGGCCACGTGCGCAACTACACCATCAATGACGTGATGACGCGTCAGTTGCGCATGAAGGGATACAACGTGCTGATGCCGATGGGTTGGGACGCCTTCGGCATGCCGGCGGAAAACGCGGCGCTGAACAATGGCGTGGCGCCGGCTGCATGGACGTACGACAACATCGCTTACATGAAGAAGCAGATGCAGTCGATGGGCCTGGCGATCGACTGGTCGCGCGAAGTGGCGACCTGCAGCCCCGACTACTACCGCTGGAACCAGTGGCTGTTCCTGAAGATGCTCGAAAAGGGCATCGCCTACCGTAAGACCGGCACCGTGAACTGGGACCCGGTCGACCAGACCGTGCTCGCCAACGAGCAGGTGATCGACGGGCGCGGCTGGCGTTCGGGTGCGGTGGTGGAAAAGCGCGAGATCCCGATGTACTACCTGGGCATAACGAAGTATGCGCAGGAACTGCTCTCCGACCTTGACGCTCTGGGCTGGCCCGAGCGCGTCAAGCTGATGCAGCAGAACTGGATCGGCAAGAGCGAGGGTGTGCGCTTTGCCTTCCCGCACAACATTCCCGATGCCGACGGCAAGCTGATCAATGACGGCAAGCTGTACGTCTTCACCACGCGTGCCGACACGATCATGGGCGTGACGTTCTGCGCCGTGGCCGCGGAGCATCCGATTGCTACGCACGCCGCGCAGAGCAACCCGGCGCTCGCCGCGTTCATCGAAGAGTGCAAGCACGGCAGCGTCATGGAAGCCGACATGGCGACCATGGAAAAGAAGGGCATGCCGACCGGCCTGAACGTCACGCACCCGCTTACAGGCGAATCCGTGCCGGTGTGGGTCGGCAATTACGTGCTGATGACCTACGGCGACGGCGCCGTGATGGGCGTGCCCGCGCACGACGAGCGCGACTTTGCCTTCGCCAACAAGTACCACCTGCCCATCAAGCAGGTGATCGACGTGAAGGGGCAGCCGTACGACACGACCACCTGGGCCGACTGGTACGGCGACAAGGAACACGGCGTGCTGTTCCACAGCGGCAAGTACGACGGCCTGAACTATCAACAGGCCGTTGATGCCGTGGCAGCTGATCTCGCCGCACTAGGCTTGGGCGAGAAGAAGACGACCTGGCGCCTGCGCGACTGGGGTATCTCGCGGCAACGCTACTGGGGCACGCCGATCCCGCTGATCCATTGCGAGAGCTGCGGTGTCGTGCCGGTTCCCGAGCAGGACCTGCCGGTGCGCCTGCCCGAAGACCTCGTTCCGGATGGCACGGGCAACCCGCTCGCCAAGGACCCGCGCTTCCTGAATTGCACGTGCCCGTCGTGCGGCAAGCCCGCGCGCCGCGAGACCGACACGATGGACACGTTCATCGATTCGTGCTGGTACTACATGCGCTATACGTGCCCGGACGGCGAGACCATGGTCGATGCCCGCAACGATTACTGGATGCCGATGGACCAGTACATCGGCGGCATCGAGCACGCGATCCTGCACCTGCTGTACGCACGCTTCTGGACCAAGGTCATGCGTGACCTGGGCCTGGTCAAATTCGACGAGCCGTTCACCAACCTGCTCACGCAGGGCATGGTGCTCAACGAGACGTACTACCGCGAAGATGCGTCGGGCAAGAAGCAGTGGATCAACCCGGCCGACGTCGACGTGCAGACCGACGAACGCGGCCGCCCGGTGGGCGCCACGCTCAAGGCCGACGGCCAGCCGGTGGTGATCGGTGGCGTGGAAAAGATGTCGAAGTCGAAGAACAACGGCATCGACCCGCAAGCGCTGATCGACCAGTACGGAGCCGACACAGCGCGCCTGTTCACGATGTTCGCCGCGCCGCCCGAGCAACAGCTCGAGTGGAACGACGCCGGCGTGGAGGGCGCTTCGCGCTTCCTGCGCCGTCTGTGGAACTTTGGCGTGGCGCATGGTGACGCCATTCGTGCCGGTCACGGCAATGGCGTTGTGGCGGGTGCAACGGATGCTGATCGCGCGCTGCGCCGCGAGCTGTACACCGTGCTCAAGCAAGCCAACTACGACTACGAGCGTCTGCAGTACAACACCGTTGTCTCGGCGACGATGAAGATGCTCAACGCGCTGGAAGGCGCCAAGGATGCCGGTGCCGATGCGCGCCGCGAAGGTTTGGGGCTGCTGCTGCGCGTGCTGTATCCGGTGGTGCCGCACATCACGCACGTGCTGTGGACGGAACTGGGCTACGCCGGCGTGTATGGCGACTTGCTCGACGCCCCGTGGCCGCAGGTCGACGAAGGCGCCCTGGTGCAGAGCGAGATCGAACTTGTGCTGCAGGTCAACGGCAAGGTGCGCGGCAGCATCGTTGTGCCGGCCGATGCCGACCGCGCTGCCATCGAAGCGATTGCCGCCAAGGATGAAGCGGTTCAGAAATTTGCTGAAGGCAAACCGCCCAAGAAGATCATCGTAGTGCCGGGCCGTCTGGTGAACGTGGTGGCCTGATCGGCCACCCCACTCAAGGAACGCATGGTTATGTCGTTGTCCCGAGGTTTGTCCCGCCGTCGCTTTGGCCGCTCTGTCCTCGCGCTTGCGCTTGCGCTGCCGGCGCTGTCCGCTTGCGGTTTCCACATGCGGGGCAATACCGACTTCGCGTTCAAGCGGCTGTACATCAATTTGCCGCAGAACTCGCAGATGCGCGCGCAGTTGCGTCGGTTGATCGACAACGGCTCCGACACCGTCATCGTGTCGGACAAGAAAGACGCTGATGCGCTGCTCGACGTGCTGGCTGAAGACCGCGTGAAGACCATCTCGTCGCTCACGCCGCAGGGCGTGGTGCGCGAGTACCGCATCACGTATCGCTTCCGCTTCCAGCTGCGCGATGCGCACGACAACCTGCTGATCCCGCCGTCGGAAATCACGCAGTTCCGCGATCTCTCTTACAACGAGACGCAGGTGCTCGCCAAGGACTACGAAGAAGCGGCGCTCTATCGGGACATGCAGGGCGATACGATCAACCAGCTCGTGCGCCGTCTGGGCGCCGTGAAGCTGCCGTCGTAAGCGGCGGATCAGGTCAAGATTTGCCATGCAATTGCGGCTCGATGCGCTCGAAGGTCATCTGAAGCAAGCCACGGCCAAGGGGCTCGCGCCGCTGTACGTGGTGCATGGCGACGAGCACTTGCTCGCACTTGAGGCAGTGGATGCCTTGCGCCAAGCTGCGCGCGCGCAGGGATTTACCGAGCGCGAGGTGATGAGCGTCGAGCGCGGTTTCTCGTGGTCGCGCGTGACCGAGGCGCAGCAGTCGATGTCGCTGTTCGGAGATCGCAAGATCGTCGAGCTGCGCATTCCGTCGGGCAAGCCCGGCAAGGATGGCGGCGAGGCACTGCGCGCATTGGCTGCGGGCACGCCGTCCGGGCCGGCCGCCGATACCGTCACGCTGATCACGCTGCCGCGTCTGGATTTTGCGACCGCCAAGTCGGCGTGGTTTGCGGCGCTGGAGGGCGCCGGCGTGTCGATCAAGGTCGATTCGGTGGATCGCACCAAGCTGCCTGGTTGGATCGGCGAGCGCCTGGCGCGCCAGCAGCAGCGTGTGGAGCCTGGTGAGCCCGGCCGGCGTGCCCTCCAGTTCATTGCCGACCGTGTGGAGGGCAATCTGCTGGCCGCGCATCAGGAAATCCAGAAGCTCGGTCTGCTGCATCCGCCCGGTGTGCTGACGTTCGACGATGTGCACGATGCGGTGCTCAACGTGGCGCGCTACGACGTGTTCAAGCTGTCCGAAGCCATGTTGGCGGGGGATGTGCCGCGTCTGGTGCGCATGCTCGAAGGCCTGCGCGGCGAGGGCGAGGCCACCGTCCTGGTGCTCTGGACGTTGACGGAAGAAATTCGCGTATTATCAAAAATCGCCTCGGGCGCGGCCCAGGGCAAGCCAGTGGCGTCCATGCTGCGGGAACTTCGGGTGTGGGGCCCACGCGAGCGGCTGGTGCCGCAGGCTGCGCAGCGGTTGTCACAGCGCGAGCTGGAGGGAGCGCTCTCGATGGCTGCCAAGCTCGATCGGCAGGTCAAGGGATTGCGCGAACCATCGCTGCCCGCCGAGCCGTGGGATGGCCTGCTGCAACTGGCGATGCGCATCGCGCGGCCGGGCAGCCTTCCGGTGCCGGCTTGATCCGTCCCATCGGCGCAAGCCTCCGAATTGTCCTCACATTGAATTTGCCGGCAGCTCGCCGGTCGCGATCATCATGAAGCAGCTCGACGTGAACGAATACATGGCCCTGGTCGGCCGTCAGGCGCGCACCGCCTCGCGCGGCATGGCCCGCGCCGGCACCGCGCAAAAGAACCGCGCGCTGTTGCATATTGCGGCCGCTGTCCGTCGCGATGCCGCCAAGCTCAAAGAGATCAACGCGCGCGACGTCGAGCGTGCCCGCGCCAACGGCCAGGATGCTGCCTTTATCGACCGCCTCACGCTGACCGACCGCGCCATCGATACCATGGCTGCGGGCCTGGAGCAGATCGCTGCGCTGCCCGACCCGATCGGCGAGATCAGCAACATGAAGTTCCGCCCCACCGGCATCCAGGTCGGCCAGATGCGCGTGCCGCTTGGCGTGATCGGCATCATCTATGAGTCGCGGCCAAACGTGACGGTGGATGCCGCGGCGCTGTGCATCAAGTCGGGCAACGCGACCATTCTGCGCGGCGGTTCCGAAGCGATCGAATCGAACGGCGCGCTGGCGGCGCTCATCGAGGAAGGCCTGGCCGAGGCTGGCCTCCCCGCCAACGCCGTGCAGGTTGTGGCCACTACGGACCGCGCGGCCGTCGGCAAGCTGATCACCATGACGGAATATGTCGACGTGATCGTGCCACGCGGCGGCAAGAGCTTGATCGCGCGCCTGATCGAAGAAGCACGGGTGCCGATGATCAAGCACCTGGACGGCATCTGCCACGTCTATATCGACGCCGACGCGGACATCGAGAAGGCCGTGCGCGTGTGCGACAACGCCAAGACGCAGCGCTATGCGCCGTGCAACACGATGGAAACGCTGCTGGTGTCGCGCGATGTGGCCGCACGCGCGCTGCCGCCGCTGGCACGGATCTACCAGGACAAGGGCGTCGAACTCCGGGTGTGCCCGGCCACGCGCGCCACGCTGGAAGCGGCTGGTTTCGGCAATCTGAAGGATGCCGTTGAGGCCGACTGGCACACCGAATACCTCGCCCCGATCCTGTCGATACGCACCGTTGATGGCCTGGATGCCGCCATCGAGCACATCAATACCTACGGTTCCGCGCACACCGATTCGATCATCACGGAGAACTATTCGACCGGCATGCGCTTCCTGCGCGAGGTCGATTCGGCCAGCGTGATGATCAACGCGTCCACGCGATTTGCGGACGGCTTTGAGTACGGCCTGGGCGCCGAGATCGGGATCTCGAACGACAAGCTCCACGCGCGCGGCCCGGTCGGCCTGGAGGGGCTGACCTCGCTGAAGTACGTCGTGTTCGGGCACGGCGAGATTCGCACCTGATATTGACTGCTGCACGTTAAGCGCCGCCATGAGCGGCGCGACGTTTTTACCGATCGCGGTTCACGCCTTTTACGGGACGCTTCGCATGCTCTGGGTCAAAGCCTTTCACATCGTCTTCATTGCGTCGTGGTTTGCCGGGCTGTTCTATCTGCCGCGCATCTTCGTCAACCTGGCAATGGAAACCGAGCGCGCGGCCATCACGCGCCTGCTGATCATGGCGCGCAAGCTGTTCCGCTTTACGACCATCCTGGCAATTGTCGCGATCCTGCTGGGGCTGTGGCTGTTCCTGGGTTATCGCATTGGACTGTATCCGCCCAACGGCTGGATGCACGCAAAGCTCGCGCTGGTGCTCGTGACGATCGGATACCACCATGGCTGCGGCGTGCTGCTGCGCAAGTTCGAGGCGGGCGCCAACAAGCGCTCCCACAAGTTCTACCGCTGGTTCAATGAACTGCCGGTGCTGTTGTTGCTGGCGATTACGATCCTGGTGGTCGTGAAGCCATTCTGATTTTTTCTGATTTTCCGATGGCAACTGCTTACTTCGCGCCATGCCCCCGTGGGCTGGAACAGGCGCTGGCCGATGAACTGGCCGAAATCGCCATCCGCCCCGAGGTCGATGAGCTGGCCACGTTCGAGGTGGGCCGCACCGTACCGGGCGGCGTGCACTTCTTCGGCATGCAGGGCGCGGCATATGCTGTCAACCTGCACAGCCGCATTGCCAGCCGCGTGCTGATGCGCCTGGGGTCGCGCGGGTATCGCTCCGAGGACGATATCTACGCGCTGGCCGCAGCGCAGCGCTGGGAAGACTATTTCACGCCCGACGAGATGATCCGCGTGGACGTGACCGCGCACAAATCGCCGTTGCAGAGCCTGAAGTTTGTCGGCCTGCGCGTGAAGGACGGGGTGTGTGACCGCTTCCGCCAGCGCATGGGCGCGCGCCCCAGCGTGGATACCGTCTCGCCGGACGTGCGCATCTACGCATACCTGACCGAGACCGATTGCACGCTCTATCTCGATACCACCGGCGAGCCGCTCTTCAAGCGCGGCTGGCGCCAGGAAAAGGGCGAGGCGCCGCTGAAGGAGAACCTCGCCGCCGGCATCCTGCGCCTGACGGGCTGGACGGGTGCCCACGGCATGCCGTTCTACGATCCGATGTGCGGCAGCGGCACGTTCCTCGTCGAAGCTGCACAACGTGCACTGGGCATTGCACCGGGCGGGCAACGCGCCTTCGCCTGCGAGTGGTTGCAGGACCACGATGCCAAATGCTTCAAGCGTCTGCGCGAAGCCGCTGCGGATGCGGCCGCCGCGTCCATGCGCCGTACGCCGCCATTGGTGGCCGGCGCGGACATTTCCACCGATATGCTGGCCTATGCCGCCGCGAATTGGCAGCGCGCCGGTCTGCCCGGCGAGCCGGTGCTCAAGCAGGTCGATGCACGCTTCGGCAAGCCGCCGTTTGAGGTAGCCGGCGTGTTGTTGATGAACCCGCCGTACGGTGAGCGTATCGCCGTGCGCGGTGCACACGGTTCACGCCGCCGCCGGTCGGAAGGCGAGGGCGAGGAGGATGGCACCGTGTTCGAGCGTGCCAGCCGCGCCATGGGTGCCCCGCGCGACGATGGCCGCCGTCCGGTGCGCGAACTGCGCCAGCCCGAGCCACCGCCCCCGGTCGACCCGGAGGAAGAGGCCGCCGCCAACGAATTTGCGCAGGCCTTTGCCGGCACGCTCAAGCGTGAATTCGCCGGCTGGAAGGCATTCGTCTTCACTGGCGATCTCTCGATGCCGCGTCGGATGCGGCTCAAGGAATCGCAGCGTACGCCGCTGTACAACGGCAACATCGAGTGCCGCCTGTTCCGCTTCGACATGGTGAAGGGCGGCATGCGAGATCGACCGGAGCGGCCCGAGCGGCCTGCAAATGGCGATGCCTCAAACGACAACGCCGACGCGTAAGCATCGGCGTTGCGTGCCATCAGCGGGCCCGGTTCAGGCGGCCTGCTGACCTTGGAAATGCTCCATCCACGCCGCGAGTTGATCCGGCGTGAGCTGCGTCTGGTTGTCGAGCAGGCCCAGCCTGACCGTCTCGCCGTTGCGCTCGGCGGTCAGTGACCAACCCTTGCCATCGAGCCACAGCAGGAACGCCAGCCACTTGGCATGCGCCTCCGACACCTTGTGCGTGGACGCGGCTTCCAGGAATTCCGTCAGGGTGGTGAGATCGACCACCGCCGCAGCATCGCTGCCGGAGGGTGTGACCTTGCCGTCCAGCACCTCGGCCAACACCTCCAACGCCTGGGTCGCCGGCTTGCTGTCAAAGCGCGACGACAGGTCGAGATAGGCCTGCCGCACCGCGTTGCTGAATTCCCCGGTGCGCAGGCTTTCTTCGCCGACCAATTCGGTGTAGTCCTTCATCGCCCAGTCGGGCTGTGCCAGCGATTGCAGGCCCACCGCTGCGGCAGCACGCAGGTAATCGTTGACGGCGCTGAACGATGACAGCCCCGATACCGCTAGGTACAGCGTCTGCAGCGCCCCGATGCGATGCGTCAGCGTCTGGCTTTGGCGCACGGTCATCTTCTCGCGTAGCAGTGCGTCGCGCTCGCGACGCAGATCGGAGAACTCCAATGCCTGCTTCAACTCCACGCGCAGCGCGGTGATGTCCCACGGCTTCTTGATGTAGCGGTGAATCTGCCCCTGGTTGACAGCCTCCACCGTGTCTTCGATCTCGGAGTAAGCCGTCGTCAGAATGCGCACGAGGTGCGGATAGCGTTCGCGTGCATAGCGCAGCAGTTCGTTGCCGAGTTCACCGGGCATGCGCTGGTCCGACACGAGCACACCGAGTGTGGCGGCGTGCTGGTCGAGCATGCGCTTGCCTTCTTCGACCGAGGTGGCGGTGACGACCGGCGCCAGTGACCCGATGGCACGGCCGAAGTAAGTCAGCGCCAATGTCTCATCGTCCACATACAGGATCTTGGGCGGGTTAGTGGGCATGTGGCCCCCGGGATTGGTCATCCGTCACTCCTCATAGCAAATGCAGCCGATACGGCAAACGCGCGGAACACGTGCGGCTTGGTTCGTAAGTCTTGTGGTTTTGTCATGGGAACGTCAGAGTCACGCGCGTGCCTGCGCTGGGTGCAGAGTCAATCGCAATCGCTCCCCCGAACGATTGCATGATCCGCGTACAAAAAATCATGCCCATGCCGCTGCCGCCTTCTTCGGCGCGCGTCGTCACGGGGTCGATGGTCAGCCGTGCGAGAACGTCCGGCGCGATGCCGGGGCCGTTGTCCTCGATGCGGATCATGTGCTGCGTGTTGCCGGGATCCGGCCCACGGCCGGCGACGATTTCAAGCTTCGGCGCATTTGTCTGCCGCAGCGCCTGCAGGGCATTGCTCGTGAGCGACGAGAGCACCAGCATCACGCAGTTCGGCAGTGTCTGGATCGGGAAGTCGTCTTCCACGCGGTACGACACCCATTCGCGTTGCGCATTCGTGAACGGGTACGTATCGAACAACGCGCGGATCAGCCCGCCCGCGCTGTTGGGTGTGACGGCTGTGCCCGGCTTGCCGTAAGTGTTGCGCACGGAGTTCAGGAACGTGGCGATCACCGAGAGGCAGTAGCGAGCGTTGTCCTGCACGCGGTCGGCAGCGCGGCCGATTTCGGGAAGCGCACCCGGCGTCGGCTCCGTCTGGTCTACGCGCATGCGGATGCCGCGGGCAAAGTTCGAGATGGCCGCCAGCGGCGTATTCAACTCGTGCGCAAGAAAGGCCAGCGTTTCGTCGATTGCCATGAGGCGCTGGGTACGCAAGAGGCGATCCTGGCGCAGGGCCAGCGCCTCCTGCAGCGAGCGCCGGACGTCTTCGGGCTGATAGGGTTTCTCCAGGATCTTGAACACGCGCCCAGTGTTGACAGCCTGGATCAGCAGGTCCTTATCGGCATATGCGGTGACCAGAATGGTGGCGATATCGCCGTATTCCGCATCGATGAAGCGCAGCAGTTCGGTGCCGTCGGCGCCGGGCATGCGGAAGTCCGTCAACACCACACTGATGCGTTCGTGCGAATCGCGCAGCACGGTCTTGGCCTCTTCGACGCTGTTGGCCGTCAGCACCTCGTAACCGACGCCGATCGTGCGGGCAAACCATTTGCAGGCTTGCACTTCGTCGTCGACGTAGAGAATGGTGACGGTGTCCGGCGTGGTGTCCATGATGCGTCTACTCCGAGCGCGGCAGATCGAATGTGAAGCGCGCCCATTCGCCTTCCTTGCTCGTCACCGCCAGGGTGCCGCCGTGCCGCTGGATCACGCTGTAGCTGATCGACAGGCCGAGGCCCAGCCCCTTGCCGACGTCGCGCGTGGTGAAAAACGGCTCGAACACGCGCGACAGGTTCTTCTCGGAGATGCCGGGGCCGTTGTCGGTTACCACGACGTGCAGGCGATCGTCGATCCACTCACCAGCAATTTCGATGCGTGGGTTCTCGCGCTGCACCTTTTGCAGCGCAAGCGCGGCGTTCGACAGCAGGTTGATTAGCACGCCGATGATGGCCGCCTCGTCGCCGCGCACGAGCGTATCGGCCGGCAGCTTGCGTTCGAGCGCCACGCCGCGCAACTCGTGGCTCGTCAGGCGGATGGCCGAGTCGATGGCCTTCTCGGCCAGGAACGGCGCATTGGCTTCGCCTTTCTCGGGACTGCGGTAGGCGAAAGTCTTGAGGTCCGACACGATGTGCTGAACACGCTGCATGCCTTCCTTGGCATCGGTCAGACATTCGAGCAGCATCGGGCTGCTCTTTGCGGTCGGGTCTTCCTGCGCCACGGCAATCGCCATCAGGCAGAAATTGACGGGGTTGTTGATCTCATGCAGCAGGCCTGCAGACAGCGTGCCGATGGCGGCCATCTTTTCCTGCTGCAGGAGCTGGCCCTTGATATCGGTGAGGTTCTGATTGGTCTGCGCCAGCTGCTCGTTCTTCTGCGCCACTTCTTCCTTGAGCCGGAAGAGCTGGAAGCGTCCGCGCTCATTGAAGTATGTATATAGCGTGCTCGTTGCGATCGAGAACAGGATGAACAGCGAATGCACGATGAAGATTTCGCGCGACTGGATGCCGCCGGGATGCAGCGTGCAGGCGATCACCCAGAAGATGTACGTGCAGGTGCCGAACAGCACGGCCTGCAGAAAGCCGATCGGCATGACCATGCCCACCGCGTAGATCGCCAGGTTCAGCCCCGAGTAATAAGGAGAACTGGCGCCCTCGGTGTCGTAGATCATCCACGAGATCATGATCTGGGGGCAGATCAGCCAGAAGAACGTCAGGCTCTGCACATGCTCTTCGCCCCAGCGCGTGTAGAGCACAAGCAGCGCGGCGAACATGATGAGCGACGTGATGACCCGCAGCGAAGCGAACAGCCAGAGCTTGTCGACATACATGCCGTAGTCCAGCCCGACGCCTGCCAGCACCAGCACGATACCGGTGACGGCGGCCATGCGGCTGAAGACGAGCCGGAACTGCTTGAGCTCGGCTTGGTATCCGCGATGTGTAATGGGCTCCATGGTGTTCCTGGGCGGCGGATTATGCGGCGGATTTGGCAAGCCCGGCCACGCTGGCCTGGGCGAATACGTTGACGCCGGTCACGTCGGTATAGACACGCACGTCGTGCGAGCCTTCGGGCAGCAGCTCGGCCATCAGCGGTTCATCGCGATAGACGAGGTACCACTCCAGCACGTGCTCCATCACGAACCGCATCGGGTTGTTGCTGTGCACGTTGGTCGCAAGAATGGCGCCGCCCTGGCGGGTGCGCGAAGCAAAGTAGGCGAGCAGGCGCTGGCAGACCTTGTTCGACAGATAGTCAAACAGGCCGGCGCAATACACCGCATCGCAATCGCCGGCTTGCGGGCTGTCCGCCGTGATACGCCGCTTGAGCAGCTGGTGCACCGATTCATGCACGAAATCGACGTTGACAGTCTTGCGCGCGCGGTCCATCGCGCGGCGCATCTGCTCGCGGGTGTAGTCGAGCGTCTCCTCGCTGAAGTCCACCAGCTCGAACGCCAGCAACGACGGCTCGGGATGCTGCTGAATGAAGCGCTGAATCTCCACCGCCGGCCCGCAGCCCACGTTCAGCACCTTGAACGTTCGGCCGGCCGCCTTGGCTTGCGCGGCCAGGTCGCTCAGATACTGCACAAGAATGTCGATGCGATTGCGGTGCGCCTCAGCCACGTCGGTGCGCAGAAAAGCGGCGTTGACGATCTGGAAGTAGGTGTTCGGACCTTCACGCGGGTCGGAGAGGATCTGGTTGACCATTTCATAATCGCCCGCATAACCAAGAGGCTTTGTGTACGTGCGATAGATGAACGGCGCGCGCAACAGCAGCGGATGCAGCGCCGCTTGCGCGAACGTGCGGTGTGCAGGAGCGAGCTCGGCCTCGACCTTGCCCGCTTCCGACTCTAGCCCGTCCATGTAGCCCTTGAGCTTGAGCATGATCGGCTCGGCCAGCTCCTGGAAGACATCCATGCGCAGCTTGTTGTCTTCGCGCGGCAAGGTCTTCGACAGATCCACCTGTTCCACCCAGCGAGACACCTCGGCCAGGAACGCGCGCATCTCGTTGACGACGATCTGATAGTCACGATGGATGCGGAAGCGCTCCTGCCATTCCTGCACGAACGTTCGCGCTTCTTCGCCCACCGAGGCGGGCGTGTCGGCCACTTCCGACAGCTCGCGCCATTCGTCGATCAGCGTGAGCGAGACGACGGCGGTCAGGCCCGTGTTCACCAGGCTGATCACGACCGCCTTGCCGAGATAGGCTTGCCGCGTCCCCATCTTGATCGCGAGTTCGGACAGCACCTCGCTCACCTGCACGATCGAGTAGGGGTTGTAGATCTCCATCACCAGGGCACGCCGCTGCAGCGTGATGATGGTGCCGCGGACCTGCTGACCCTGTGAGTTGCGGAAGCTGACCGCGGGATCGATTTGGTTGGGTGAGTACACGGTGCGAATTTGCCGGAGACTTCAGGGAAAACGTCTGCCAAGCGGGACGCTCACTCCAACAACCGCGCACCCGGGGTCGCACCGCGAATCCGGGCACCGCGCACACGACGCGCCCCGCCGACACTGCCGGGCATGCCGCCGCATCAGTCGTGAAAGCGTGCTTGAAGCCGTCCGCTGGCTGTGCGCAATATGCGCCAGCCCGGGCGTCTCTCGCCCAAACCCGCTCCGAGAAGATCGGGGAAGACGATCGACTGCAGCCGGTGCCTTCGGTACTACGACGGCGGCACCTTTACTGCTCGTCGATCAACAGCGGGGCAACGGGAATCGTGCAACCGTGTACCGTGACCAGATTGGAACGATGCACTTCCCTGACATCCGCAACGCGCACTGCTTGAACGCGCGGCCCGCTGCTGCATCCCAAATCGTCTCTCAAGGAGAATCCCGCACAGTAATGAACTCGGGGGGCCGTACCGCATGTTGCATGCCGGCACCCGTGTTCGCCATGATGCCGCAGCTATGCCACGCATGCATCAAGGCGATTCAACCGCGCCATGCTCTGACGTCATGGCTGCCGAATGACCCAATCGATTGTACTTGTCCAATGTGACCCACACAATGCGGAAACCCGCAGTGCAGAGCAAAGCAAAACACCACCTCAGCGTGATTTGCGGCCGGTGAGCGTATCCGGGTCCTGCTTATAGTTGGTAAGGAACTGGGTGTAGCTGTAGACCTGCGCCGGCAGCAGATGGCTGGGCATGTCGAACAGCGCGTAGTAGTACGGCTCGCGGCCTTGGCACACCTCTGCAGGCAGGCAATATTGTTCCCATTCGACGCAGGCCGGGGTGTACATGCCGTCGCCGGGCCAGAAGAACGGGACGATCTGCTTGTCGTGCAGTCCCTTGAGCAGCGCGTCGGGCGCGTTGTAGGCCTCGGCGTTTTCAAGGTGCGTAAGCATGCTCGCGTTGGTCTCGATGACCATGAGTGTCGCCCGCCCATCGGCCGTGAGCAGCAGCACGCCGGCGGGGTGCGGATACAGGTAGTACTCGATGAAGCGGTACCGCGTGGACAGTTCGCGCACGAGCCGTGTGATCGCCGCGTCTGAGAGGAAGCTGAACGAGTGGCGCGACAGCAGATCGCGCAGTGTGCTCGACAGGTTGCTGAAGTAGCGAACCTGCAATGCCTCGATTTCGGCGCTGAGCCGCTCGGCCATCGCCGGATTGTCTTTCTTGATGTAGCGGTCGATCAGGCCGTCGTTGAAACCCTGCACGGCGATGTTCTCGTCGGCCATGCCGGTGAGCAGGATCGTCATGCATGGCAAATCTTTGAGCTTCGAGCAAAACTCCAGCCCGTTCATGCGCGGCATGGAGTAATCCACGACGATGACGGAAGGCTGCAGGAAGCGGTTGACCTCGTGGATCTGGCGGTAGACGCGGTCGACATCGAGCTGGATCGTGCGGCGCTCGGTCGAGAACGTCAGATCGTCGTGGGTGACGCGTACCGGCAGAAAACCCGGCATGCGCAGCGAATGCCACTGGCGCAGCCACGCCAGCGCCTCTTCCGGCTCATTGAAGGCCAGCAGCGCACGCGATGGGTCCATCTGGAACCCAAGGCTTTCCACGAACGATTGGCTGTCGTCGACCACCACCGTCAGGGTGGGGTGGAAATAGACCGGCAGGGCGCTGTCCTGTTGCATACGTCGGGAGAAGTCGGAAGAGGGCTGGGTGCAGCGCACGGTCGGTGTGGCCGGCGCTGCCCGTTTCCACTACGTTACTGTCTGCCGCCGCCGGGAGCAAGCGGAACCCACCTGACCTGACGGACCGTTGACGACCGTCAGTGCGCCGCTTTACTCGACGGATTTCACCATGTCCTCGACGACCTTCTTGGCGTCGCCGAACACCATCATGGTCTTGTCCATGTAGAACAGCTCGTTGTCGAGCCCGGCGTAGCCGGCGTTCATCGAGCGCTTGTTCACGATGATGGTTTTCGCCTTGTAGGCTTCCAAAATTGGCATGCCGGCAATGGGCGACTTCGGATCGTTCTTGGCTGCGGGGTTGACCACGTCATTGGCGCCCAGCACCAGCACCACGTCGGCCTGACCGAACTCACCGTTGATATCTTCCATCTCGAAGACCTGGTCGTACGGCACTTCGGCCTCGGCCAGCAGCACGTTCATGTGGCCCGGCATGCGGCCTGCGACCGGGTGGATTGCGTATTTGACCGTCACGCCCTTGTCCGACAGCTTTTCGGTCAGCTCCTTCAGGGCGTGCTGCGCGCGCGCCACGGCCAGGCCGTAGCCGGGAACAATGATGACCGTCTCGGCGTTGCCCATGAGGAAGGCGGCGTCATCCGGTGAGCCCGATTTGACCGGGCGTTGCTGCCCGCCACCGCCGGCTGCTGCGCCGGCCGAAGCCTCCGAGCCGAAGCCGCCCAGGATCACGTTGAAGAACGACCGGTTCATCGCCTTGCACATGATGTAAGACAGAATTGCACCGGATGAACCCACCAGCGAACCGGCGATGATCAGCATCGGGTTGTTGAGCGAAAAGCCGATGCCGGCCGCCGCCCAGCCCGAGTACGAGTTCAGCATCGACACCACGACCGGCATATCGGCGCCGCCGATCGGGATGATGATCAGCACGCCCAGCACAAAGGCGATGGCCGTCATGATGATGAACGGCAGCCAGCTCTGGCTCAGGAAGAACAGGATGCCGAAGCCGAGCATGGCCACCGCCAGCAGCAGGTTCAGCATGTGCTGGCCCGCAAACTGCACCGGCGCGCCCTGGAACAGGCGGAACTTGTATTTGCCCGACAGCTTGCCGAAGGCGATGACCGAACCCGAGAAGGTGATGGCGCCCACGAACGTGCCGATGAACAACTCCACGCGGTTGCCCAGCGGCAGCACGTTGTCACCGGCCATCGTGATGCCGAAGGCCGACGGCTCGGCCACGGCCGCCGTGGCGATGCACACCGCCGCCAAGCCGATCAGCGAGTGCATGGCGGCCACCAGCTCGGGCATCTTGGTCATCTCGACCGTGCGCGCCACGCAGGCGCCGATGCCCCCGCCCACCACCAGGCCCGCGAAGATCAGGATGAAACCCGTGGAGGTACCGCTCTCGGTGCCGGCAAACATCTCGGCCTTGAGCTTGTAGATGAGCGCAATGGTCGTGACGGCGGCGATGGCCATGCCGGTCATGCCGAATGCGTTGCCGCGCCGCGCCGTGGTCGGGTGAGAAAGCCCCTTGAGCGCCTGGATGAAGCAGACCGACGCCAGCAGATACAGCAGGGTAACGAGGTTCATGCTCATTGCTTGGCTCCCTCGCTCTGACCGCCCTTGGCCTTCGGCTCTTTCTTCTTGAACATCTCCAGCATGCGCTGGGTGACCAGGAAGCCGCCAAACACGTTCACTGCCGCCAATGCCACCGCCACCACGCCCATCGTGCGGCCCAGGCCCGTTTGCGTGAGGCCCGCCGCCAGCATGGCGCCGACGATGATGATGGCCGAGATGGCATTCGTCACGGCCATCAGCGGCGTATGCAGCGCCGGCGTGACCGTCCAGACCACGTGGTAGCCGACGTAGATCGCCAGCACGAAGATGATCAGATTGATCACCGTGTGATTGACCAGCTCCATTTGCTCCTCCTCGCTTCTTGGTCGATGTGCAAAGCGGCCAGGTCGCGCAGACCCGGCCGCCCGGCGCGTCAGGTTTCCTTGATGGCCTTGATCTTGTTGCCCTCGCCCAGCAGCACGACCTTGGGCTTGTAGCTGGCGACTTCTTCTTCGTTCATCGGCGCGTAAGTGCAGATGATCAGCAGATCACCCACGTGCGCGCGGCGCGCTGCGGCGCCGTTGAGCGAGATTTCGCCCGAGCCGCGCTTGCCCTTGATGATGTAGGTGGAGAAACGCTCGCCATTGTTGACGTTGTACAGCTCGATCTTTTCGTATTCCCGCATGTCAGCGGCGTCGAGGAGGTCCTCGTCAATACCGCATGAACCTTCGTAGTCCAGATCAGCCTGGGTGACCGTCGCGCGGTGCAGCTTGGCGCGAAGCATGTTGCGTTGCATGAAGCTTTCCTTGAAACAAAAATGAAATCGCCACTGGCGGCCACGCCGGGGTGTGACGCCCGGCAGGCCGCCGTCTCCGTTCTTATTTGGCTGCGCTCGTGGCTGCGGGAGCGCGCACCACCTGGCCGGCCTGGCTGAGCAGGCAGGCGGCCACGATGTCGTCTTCGCGGTTGATGTTCAGGCCGCCATCCTTGTCGATGATCAGCTTGAGGAAATCGAGCACGTTGCGGGCGTAGAGGGCAGAGGCGTCGGCCGCCACCATCGACGCGAGGTTGGTGTAACCCACCAGCGTGACGCCGTGCTTGACGACCACGCGGTCGGCTTCGGTCAGCGGGCAGTTGCCGCCCTGCGCAGCCGCCAGATCGACGACGACCGAGCCCGGCTTCATCGCCTGCACGGTCGCTTCCGATAGCAGCGTCGGCGCGCGACGGCCGGGGATCAGCGCCGTCGTGATGACGATGTCGGCCTGACTTGCGCGCGTGTGCACGAGTTCCGCCTGTCGGCGCATCCAGTCGGGCGGCATCGGCCGCGCGTAGCCGCCCACGCCCTGGGCAATCTCGCGCTCTTCGTCCGTCAGGAACGGAACGTCGAGGAATTTGGCGCCCAGCGATTCGATCTGCTCTTTCACGGCCGGGCGCACGTCGGATGCCTCAATGACGGCACCGAGGCGCTTGGCCGTGGCGATGGCCTGCAGCCCGGCCACACCCGCGCCCAGGATCAGCACGCGCGCGGCTTTTACGGTGCCGGCGGCCGTCATCAGCATCGGCATGAAGCGCTGGTAATGGTTGGCCGCCACCATCACGGCTTTGTAGCCTGCGATGTTGGCCTGGGAAGAGAGCACATCCATGCTTTGCGCACGCGTCGTGCGCGGCGCGGCCTCAAGCGCGAACGCGGTGACGTTGGCGGCGGCTAGGCGCGCCGTGTTTTCGTCATCGAACGGGTTGAGCATGCCGACCAGCACGGCGCCCGGCTGCATCTGCGCCAGTTCGGCCGCTTCCGGTGAGCGGACCTTGAGCACGATCTGCGCGCCAAGCGCTTCGGCGGCGGTGCCGATCCTGGCACCAGCGGCCACATAGGCTTCGTCAGGTTGGGCGGCAGCGACGCCAGCACCCGATTGCACCGTCACCTGATGGCCAAGCGCCACGTACTTTTTCACCGTTTCCGGGGTCGCGGCAACGCGCGTCTCGTCCGCCCGCGTCTCCTGCGGGATGCCGATGTGCATCGTGTTCTCTCCTCGCTGATTATGTTTAGGATGCGCGCGAAGTGAACGAAGGCGCGCTGGATCAGGATCGACGTGCAGCTTACCCGAACTTTTTGGCGCACGGACGCTCGTCGAATGCCATGTCGAATACCTAAACCGACATGGAATGCGGAGCGATCCTGCGCAAACGTGTGCTCAATTGCTCACAAATGCGAATGGACGTGCCATGCCCGTGTTCAACGCCCCGGGGCAAGCGGGGAGGGCGGCCTGCAGCTACAATAACGCCTTGTTTTTGTTGCCTTTTTGCCATGAACCAAGCTGTCCGCTGGAAACCCAGCGTAACCGTTGCCGCCGTCATTGAACAAGATGGGCGCTTTCTGCTGGTTGAGGAGCACACCGACGTCGGCTTGCGCCTGAACCAGCCTGCCGGCCATCTCGACCCGGACGAAAGCCTGGTCGATGCCGTCGCACGCGAGGCGCTGGAAGAAACCGCGTACAGCTTTGTGCCGACCGCCTTCCTGGGCTGCTACATGGCGCAGTTCCAACCGCCGCAAGGGGATCCGGTCACCTACGTCCGGATGGCATTTACCGGCGAGCTTGGCCCCCAAGATCCGCGCCGCAGCCTGGACGATGGCATCGTTCGCACTGTCTGGATGACGCCGGATGAAATCCGCGCCAGCCGCGAGCGCCATCGCAGCCCGTTGTTGCTCGCGTGCGTTGAAGACTACCTGGCCGGCAAGCGATACCCGCTCGACGTCATCCATACGCACGCCAGCGTGTACGGGCTGGGAGCGCAGCTATGAGCAAGAAGCGCATCGTCGTGGGGATGTCCGGCGGGGTGGATTCGTCCGTCACTGCGTGGCTACTCAAGCAGCAGGGCTATGACGTCGTCGGCCTGTTCATGAAGAACTGGGAAGACGATGACGACAGCGAATACTGCTCAACCCGGCAGGACTGGATCGACGTGGTCTCGGTGGCCGACCTGATCGGCGTTGACGTCGAAGCCGTCAACTTTGCCGCGGAGTACAAAGACCGCGTGTTTGCGGACTTCCTGCGCGAATACTCCGCCGGCCGCACGCCCAATCCCGACGTGCTCTGCAACGCCGAGATCAAGTTCAAGGCCTTCCTCGACCACGCGATGGCGCTTGGCGCCGACACGATTGCGACAGGGCATTACGCCCGCGTGCGCGAGGTCGACGGCCGTTTCGAGCTGCTGAAGGCGTTCGATCATACGAAAGACCAAAGCTACTTCCTGCACCGCCTGAACCAGGCGCAGCTCTCGCGCACGCTCTTCCCGCTGGGCGAGATGCCGAAGACGAAGGTGCGGGAAATCGCCGCCGAGATCGGTCTGCCCAACGCCAAGAAGAAGGATTCCACGGGGATCTGTTTTATCGGCGAGCGGCCGTTCCGCGATTTCCTGAATCGCTACCTGCCGACCAAGCCCGGCCCGATCAAGACGCCCGACGGCAAGACCATCGGCGAACACATCGGCCTGGCGTTCTACACGCTGGGACAGCGCAAGGGCATCGGCATCGGCGGCAGTCGCGACGGTAACGGCGACGCCTGGTACGTGGCGCGCAAGGACATGGCGGCCAATACGTTGTACGTCGTGCAGGGGCACGACCACCCGTGGCTGCTGGCGCATACGGTACACGCCGATGATTTGAGTTGGGTGGCTGGCCAAGCTCCGGTCGAGGGCACCGACCTTGGGGCCAAGACGCGTTATCGCCAGGCGGATGCGCCTTGCACGGTCGCACGCGCGGCCGACGGCGCGCTCACGCTGGCCTTCCCCGAGGCGCAGTGGGCTGTCACGCCAGGCCAGTCCGCCGTGCTGTACGACGGCGAGGTCTGCCTGGGCGGCGGCATTATTTCGGCAGCTGAGCCGGCTGTCGCCGAAAAGGCGATCGCCTAAGCGGTTTTCGCAACACTGCGTTGTGGTGGCTGCGGCGGTTGCGGCACTCGTTTAAGCTTGCGCCCTGATTCGTCTCCACAGGGTTGGTCATGCTGCCACGTCGTTACTGGGCCTTTGCGGGCGTTGTGCTGCTGTTTGCCGTCACCGCCGGCTTTGCGATAGCGGGGCGTCTGCATTGGGTGTGCGCGGTCATCCCGGGCCTGTTCGTCATCCTGGGCGTGCACGACGTCACGCAGACGCGCCATTCGGTGCTGCGCAACTACCCGCTCTGGGGCCATTTCCGCTTCCTGTTCGAGTTCATTCGCCCGGAAATCCGCCAGTACTTCGTTGAAGACGACACGGACGAGAAGCCGTTTTCGCGCGCCCAGCGCAGCATCGTTTACCAGCGCGCCAAGGGCGAAGTCGATAGCCGTCCGTTCGGCACCGAAGTTGATGTGAAGGTGGCCGGGCACGAGTGGATTGGCCATTCGTTGGCGCCTACGCGCATTGCCTCGTCGGACTTTCGCGTGATGGTGGGCGAAGGGCGCGCCAAGCCGTATTCGATGTCGGTGTTCAATATCTCGGCGATGAGCTTCGGCGCACTGTCGGGCAATGCCATTCGCGCGCTCAATCGCGGTGCGAAGCTTGGCAACTTCATCCATGACACGGGCGAGGGTTCGATCTCGCCATACCACCGCGCAGAGGGCGGCGACCTGATCTGGGAAGTGGCGTCGGGCTATTTTGGCTGCCGTGACGCCGACGGCCGCTTCGATCCGGACCGCTTTGCCGAGCAGGCGCGCAGCCCGCAGGTGAAGATGATTGAGGTGAAGCTTTCGCAGGGCGCCAAGCCGGGGCACGGCGGCGTATTGCCCGCCGCCAAGGTCACGCCCGAGATTGCCGCCACGCGCGGCATTCAGATCGGCAAGGACTGCATCTCGCCGGCGGCACATTCGGAGTTCAGCACGCCGCTGGGTTTGCTGCAGTTCGTCGATCGTCTGCGTACGCTGTCGGGCGGCAAGCCGACCGGCTTCAAGCTGTGCATCGGCCATCCGTGGGAGTTCTTCGGCATCGTCAAGGCAATGCTGGACTCGGGCATCCTGCCGGATTTCATCGTTGTCGACGGCGCGGAGGGCGGTACGGGCGCGGCTCCGCTGGAATTTACCGACCACGTCGGCACGCCGCTGCAGGAAGGGCTGCTGCTGGTGCACAACACGCTCGTGGGCACCAACCTGCGCGACAAGATCAAGATCGGCGCGTCAGGCAAGATCGTCACGGCGTTTGACGTCGCCCGTACGCTGGCAATGGGCGCCGACTGGTGCAACGCTGCGCGCGGCTTCATGTTTGCGCTGGGCTGCATCCAGGCGCAGAAGTGCCACACCGACCGTTGCCCGACCGGCGTGGCGACACAGGACCCGTCTCGGCAGAAAGCGCTGGTGGTGCCCGACAAAGCGGAACGCGTGCATCAATATCACGCGCACACGCTGCATGCGCTGCTGGAACTGACGCAGGCGGCGGGCTTGCAGCATCCGGCGGATTTCCGCGCGCACCACATCGTGCGGCGCGTGTCTGGCAACGAGGTGCAGTTGTTGTCCACGCTGCTCAAATACCTGGAACCCGGCGATCTGCTGGCCGGGCGGTACCGCTATCAACTCTATGAACGCTACTGGCCGATGGCCCAGGCCGAACGGTTTGATCCGGTGGCTGTGTAACCTTGGACTATTGCCATCGATTACTGCGGCTGGGTTTCCATGAAACTCGGCCGTTTTTCCATGCGTGCGTAGAACGTGGCAAGGTTCGCGTGACGCTCGCGCCAGTCGATCTGCGGCTGGCGGAAATCCAGGTAGGCAAGCGCGCAGCCGACCGCGATGTCGGCCAGCGTCAGATGGTTTCCGTTGCACCAGGTCTTGTCGGCCAGGCCTTGCGACATGGCTTGCAGCGCCTGATCGATCTTGTGGCTTTGGCGTGCAAGCCACGTTTCGCTGCGCTGCTCCGGCGTGCGCTGCGTGTGTTCAATGCGCAGCATGAGCGCGGCGTCGAGCAGGCCGTCGGCCAGCGCCTCCCAGCAGCGCACCTCCACGCGTTCACGGCTTGATGGCGGAATGAGGCGCGCCACCGGCGATAGCGTATCCGCGTATTCGGCAATCACGCGCGAGTCGAACAGGGCGCCGCCGTCGTCCATCACCAGGCAGGGGACCTTGCCGAGCGGGTTGAACTGGTGGATCTGCGTAGCTGCGCTCCACACGTCTTCCAGCACGAACTGGTAGTCGATTTTCTTTTCAGCCAGGACCACGCGCACCTTGCGGGTGTACGGGCTGGCGTGCGATCCGATCAGTTTCATAGGCTTGTCATGTTGGAGGCGGAAGTATAGCCGCGCACTTCCCCGAGTGCGTTGGGCGGCGCCTGAGCCCAACTCAACCAAACGGAGGCTTGCTCTAAGCCGGATTGGCCGTGAAAGGCAGGTGCCGGGTGGTAAAATCGCGGGCTCGCTTGGGTGCGCGTATGCACCTTGGTTGAACGCGCAATGCCGCGTCCGGGTTGTCCGGATTGAGATTCCCTTCACATTTTTTCCCGCCTGCCATGTCGTCGCTTTCCGCCCTGACCGCTCTGTCTCCCATCGATGGCCGCTACGCTGCCAAGGCCGATCCGCTGCGCGAGTGGCTGTCGGAAGCCGCTTTCATGCGCAACCGCGTGAAGGTGGAGGTGCACTGGCTGATCGCCTTGTCGCAGGCCGGGCTGGCCGAGATCCCGCGTTTCTCGGCTGCTGCCGAGGGCGCACTGCTGGCGCTGGTCGAGAACTTTGCCGAGGCAGACGCCGCCCGTATCAAAGAAATCGAAGCCGTCACCAACCACGACGTGAAGGCCGTTGAGTACTGGATGAAGGAGCGCGTGCGCGGCAACGCCGAGCTGGAAGCCGCCAGCGAATTCATCCACTTCGCCTGCACGTCGGAAGACATCAACAACACGTCGCACGGCATGATGCTCAAGGGCGCCCGCGACACGGTGATCGTGCCGACGCTGCGCCGCGTTCAGGCTCGCCTGGTGGAGCTGGCGCATGCCAACGCCGACGTGCCGATGCTGTCCCGCACGCACGGCCAGCCGGCCAGCCCGACCACGCTGGGCAAGGAAATGGCCAACGTGGCCGCCCGCCTGGACCGCGCCATCCGCCGCATCGAAGCAGTCGAACTGCTGGGCAAGATGAACGGCGCGGTGGGTAACTACAACGCGCACCTGTCCGCATATCCGTCGCTGGACTGGGAGGCCTTCTCGAAGAACGTGATCGAAACGCGCCTGGGCCTGACGTTCAATCCGTACACCATCCAAATCGAGCCGCACGACTACATGGCCGAGCTGTTCGACGCCGTGGCGCGCGCCAACACGATCATCCTGGATCTGGACCGCGACGTCTGGGGCTACATCTCGCAAGGCTACTTCAAGCAGAAGACCAAGGCGGGCGAAATCGGCTCGTCGACCATGCCGCACAAGGTCAACCCGATCGACTTTGAAAATTCCGAAGGCAACGTCGGCCTGGCCAACGCGGTGCTGCGCCACCTGTCGGAAAAGCTGCCGGTGTCGCGCTGGCAGCGCGACCTGACGGATTCGACGGTGCTGCGCAATATCGGCGTGGCGTTCGGCTACAGCCTGCTCGCCTACGACGCCTGCCTGCGCGGCCTCGGCAAGCTGGAAACGAACCCCGCACGACTGGCGGAAGACCTGGATGCCTGCTGGGAAGTGCTGGCCGAGCCGGTGCAGACCGTGATGCGTCGGTACGGCATCGCCAACCCGTACGAGCAGCTCAAGGAACTGACGCGCGGCAAGGGCATTTCGCGCGAAGCGTTGCGTGAATTCATTGGCACGCTGGCGATTCCCGAAGACGCCCGCAAGCTGCTGTTGGACATGACGCCGGCCAGCTACATCGGCAAAGCTGAGGAACTGGCCCGCCGTATCGCCTGATTGTTGCAAAAATTTGGTGGTGCCTTCTGAAGAACGGCCCGCTCTCGAATCCGAGGGCGGGCCGTTTTGTTTGGTGCGCTCCGCAGAACGCTCAACCGCGCCGTTGCCAGAAAGCTGCCAGATCAATCAAAAAATTTGAATCGGTTCGTGAACTTAGCGCCGACTTGCCCAGTCGGATCGCGCAAATAATGCACAATCGCTTGGCCCCGTGGTCTTACCCGCAGGCGCCGCCAACTGAGCGCTCCAAAACACCGAGAGAACCGATGTCACAAGCCGCCCACTCGAATCCCGCCATGCGCGGCGCCGCTGACCCCGGCGCCTATACCAAGCCGGCGATTGCGATGCACTGGATCATCGCGCTGCTGATCTTCGCGGCCTTCGGGCTCGGTCTGTACATGACCGATATCCCAGGCTTTACGCCCACCAAGCTGAAACTGTTCTCGTATCACAAATGGATCGGCATCACGGTGCTGATTCTTGCTGTGCTGCGCGTGCTGTGGCGCTTGACGCATCCCGCGCCGGGCCCCGTGCCGGGCATGCCGAAGTGGCAACACGCCGCCGCGGAAGCCGCGCACGTGGGGTTGTATCTGTTGATTCTGGCAGTGCCGCTGACCGGCTATCTGCTGAGCGTCGCGGCTGGCGTGAAGGTTGTCTATCTTGGCCTGTGGGAGCTGCCGATGCCGTTCGACAAGAGCGATGCGCTAAAGGACATCTTCGGCATGGCGCACGAATGGCTGAACTGGACCATGGCGGCCATCGTCGCGGTGCACATCCTGGCTGCGCTCAAGCATCACGTCGTCGATCGTGATGGCACGCTGCGTCGCATGGTGCCTTTCCTCCGCTGATTTCCCAATGCGTGGGTGCACGGTGCGTGCCGGTGCGCCCGCCTGTCCGTCCCGACCAAGACTGCCGGCATGATCCGGCCTGACTGAAGGAGTCTGATGATGAAACGTGTTGTGCGCCCCCGCGCCATCGCCCTGGTTGCAGCCGGCGCGCTGTCGATCGCTGCCGTATCGGTATCGGCCATCGCCCAGGTGGATGCCGCCAAGAGCAGCGTCACCGCCACCGGCAAGCAACTCGGTGTACCGATGGACATCAAGTTCGGCAAGTTCGATGCCGCCGTCAATTACAACCCGGCCAACGTGGCGGCCTCGACGGCGAAGGTCGACATCGATGTCACCAGCGTCGACGTGGGCAGCAAGGAATACAACGACGAACTGAAGAAGAAGGACTGGTTCGACACCGCCAAGTACCCGAAGGCCACGTTCGTGTCGTCGGCGTTCAAGCCCGGTGCGGGCGGCAAGGTGGACGTGGTCGGGAAGCTGACCATCAAGGGCATCACGCAGGATGTCACCGCACCCGTCACGTTCAAGCAAGAAGGCGCCAATCAGGTCTTTGAAGGCGCATTCCCGGTCAAGCGCAATGCATTCAAGGTAGGTGACGGTGAATGGAAAGACACGTCGGTCGTCTCCGACGACGTGACGATCAAGTTCCGCGTCGTCATTGCCAAGAAGTAATCGGTAGTGTCTCATCCCAACGTTTTCCCGGCCCTCGTTTGCCGCCTTTATTTCGCAGGAGTTTTCATGAAATTGCGTACCCTCGTTGCCGCACTGTCGGCCGTTGCTGCCACCGCCGCATTTGCCGCCCCCGCTACGTACCAGCTCGACCCGAGCCATACGTACCCGAGCTTTGAAGCCGACCACATGGGCGGTCTGTCGAAGTGGCGTGGCAAGTTCGAAAAGTCCAGCGGCACCGTGACGCTGGATCGCGCCGCCAAGACCGGGAGCATTGACGTGACCGTGCAGACCGACAGCATTGACTTCGGTCTTGCCAAGATGAACGAGCACGCGAAGAGCGCCGAGATCTTCGACGTGGCCAAGTACCCGACCGCCACGTTCAAGGGCAACTTCACGAAGTTCAAGGGCGACGTGCCGACCGAAGCTGAAGGCCAACTGACGCTGCACGGTGTGACCAAGCCGGCCAAGCTGCAAATCGACGCGTTCAAGTGCATTCAGCATCCGATGCTCAAGCGTGAAGTCTGCGGCGCCGATGCCGAGATGACCTTCAAGCGCGATGACTTCGGCGTCGATTACGGCAAGGCCTACGGTTTCAACATGGAAACCAAGCTGAAGATCCAGGTCGAAGGCATCAAGCAAGACGCCAACGTCGCACAGCAGTAAGCCAGGCGATCACCAGTTCAAGAAAAAGCCCCGCAATTGCGGGGCTTTTTTGTTGCCCGGAGGAATGCATCCTCGGGCATTGGGCGGCAGCGTCTTCAGACCTGCGCGCCGAAATTCGGATCGTCTTCCTTCGGGCCGCCGGCCTTCTTCTCCGACTTGACCAAGTCTTCGCGCTTGACGCCCAGCCACATGCAGAGCGCAGCGGCCACAAACACCGACGAGTAGATGCCGAACAGAATACCGATCGTCAGGGCCACGGCAAAGTAGTGCAGCGTCGGGCCGCCGAACACCAGCATCGACACCACCATCATTTCGGTTGAGCCGTGGGTGATGATCGTGCGCGAGATGGTGCTGGTAATCGCATGATCGATCACCTCGTGCGTGTTCATCTTGCGGTACTTGCGGAACGCTTCGCGGATCCGGTCGAAAATCACCACGGATTCGTTGACCGAATAGCCCAGCACCGCCAGCACCCCCGCCAGCACCGACAGCGAGAACTCCCACTGGAAGAAGGCGAAGAAGCCCAGGATGATCACGACGTCGTGCAGGTTGGCGATCACGCCCGCCACGGCAAATTTCCATTCGAAGCGGATCGACAGATAGATCACGATGCCGATCACCACGAACAGCAGCGCCAGCAGGCCGTCAGTGGCGAGCTCCTTGCCGACCTGCGGCCCGACGAACTCGACGCGCTGCAGCTTGGCATCGGGATTGGCGGCATTCAGGGCCGTCATCACCTGCTGGCTTTGCACGGCCGAGGCGATGGGCTTGCCGTCCGGTCCGGTCTTGAGCGGCAGGCGGATCATCACATCGCGCGAGGTGCCGAAGTTCTGCACCTGCGCATCGGCATAGCCGAGCTTCTCAACGTCGCCGCGGATCTTCGGCAGATCGGCGGCCTGGGTGTATGCGACTTCCATGACCGTACCGCCGGTGAACTCCACCGACAGGTGCAGCCCCTTGTGGAACAGGAAGAAGACAGCGGCGATAAACGTCAGGAACGACAGCGCGTTAAGAATCAACGCGTGCTTCATGAACGGAATGTCGCGGCGGATGCGGAAAAACTCCATGGTCTGCCCTTTGTGGCGACCGCCCCTTCGTGTGGGGCGGTGCCGGTTATGCGAGATTCGTGGTGGGTGGCGTGATTACTTGGCGGGCGATTCCGTGTTCGTATTGCCCGGCTTCCACACCTGCCCGATGGCGACGCTCTGCAGCTTCTTCTTGCGGCCGTACCAGAGGTTCACGAGACCGCGGTTGAAGAACACTGCCGAGAACATGGACGTCCCGATCCCCAGGCAGTGCACGATCGCAAAGCCACGTACCGGGCCTGAACCGAAGGCGATCAGCGCCAGGCCGGCAATGAGCGTCGTCACGTTCGAATCGAGGATGGTCGCCCAGGCGCGGTCGAAACCGGCGGCGATGGCCATCTGCGCCGATGCGCCGTTGCGCAGCTCTTCACGCACGCGCTCGTTGATCAGCACGTTGGCGTCAATGGCCATACCCAGCGCCAGCGCGATGGCCGCGATACCCGGCAGCGTGAGCGTGGCCTGCAGCATGGACAGCAGCGCGATCAGCAGGAACACGTTGACGCCGAGGGCCGCCACCGAGAACGCGCCGAACAGCATGTAGTAGAGCACCATGAACACCGAGATGGCGAGGAAGCCGTACAGCGCCGAATCGAAGCCCTTCTTGATGTTGTCGGCACCCAGCGACGGGCCGATGGTGCGTTCTTCGATGATTTCCATCGGCGCGGCCAGCGAGCCTGCGCGCAGCAGCAGCGCCAGGTCGGAAGCCGCCTCCGTCGAGCCCATGCCGGTGATCTGGAAGCGCGAGCCGAGTTCTGACTGGATGGTTGCCACCGTCAGCACCTCGCCCTTGCCCTTCTCAAAGAGCACGATGCCCATGCGCTTGCCGATGTTGTCACGCGAGACATCGCGCAGCATGCGGCCGCCCTGGCCGTCGAGCGTGATGTCGACCGACGAATTGTGGTTCTGGTCGAAGCCCGCCGAGGCGCTCGTGATGCGGTCCCCCGTGAAGATCACCTGCTTCTGCAGCAGGACGGGAGCGCTGCGCCCTTGCGTGAACAGCTCGTCGCCCAGCGGTACCGGATCGCCGGCACGCGGCACAAGCGGCGCGTTCGGATCGGCCAGGCGCGCTTCCAGCGTTGCCGTGCGGCCGATGATGTCCTTGGCCTTGGCGGTGTCCTGCACGCCGGGCAGCTGCACGACGATGCGGTCCGGGCCCTGTTGCTGGATCACCGGTTCAGCCACGCCGAGTTCGTTGACCCGGTTGTGCAGCGTGACGATGTTCTGCTTCACCGCGTTGTCCTGCACTTCCTTCATCGCGGCGGCGGTGAAGGTGCCGGTGAGCGTGGCGCCGTCGGCGTTCTTGTCCACGGCGTAGGCGAGTTCGCGGGTCGAGTCGGCCAGCAGCCCGCGGGCGCGGTCGGCGTCGTCCGGGTTGCTGAACTTGATCGTGATCGTATTGTTGTTGCGGTCGATGCCGCTGTGGCGGATGCCCTTGTCACGCAGCTGCGTACGGATGTCGCCGGCCAGCGAGTCGAGCTTCTTCGTCACGGCGCCGTTCATGTCGACCTGCAGCAGGAAGTGCACGCCACCGCGCAAGTCCAGGCCCAGGAACATCGGCTTGGCGAAGAACGGGGCGCCACTGAGCCACTGCGGGGAGCCCGGCAGCAGGTTCAACGCCACGATATAGGTCGGGTCGGCTTGATCGGTGTTCAGGCCGCGGGCCAGAACGTCCTTGGCCTTGAGCTGCGTGTCGGTGTCGGCAAAACGCACGCGCACGCTGGCGGAGGTGCCGTTGTTGTCGAAGAACACGCCGTCGGGTCGAATGCTCGCCGCAGCCAGCAGGCTCTCGACCTGCTTTTGCACGTTCAGGTCGACCTTGACGGTGGCTTTGCCAGAAGACACCTGCACGGCAGGCGCCTCACCGAAGAAGTTCGGCAGCGTATAGAGGAACCCAATGGCAAGCGCCACCAGGATCACAATGTATTTCCAGAGCGGATAGCGATTCATCTTGGAATGCAGAGAGGCGACGCCGAGGGGCGCGGGCGCGGATTCTTAGAATAGGCGCTGCCTGGGGTTCCGGCGCCGGCGCAATCGTGCGCGGCGCCTGGATGGGGCGATTACAGCGCCTTGAGCGTGCCCTTGGGCAGCACGGTCGTCACGGCGCTCTTCTGCACAGTGATTTCGGTGTTGGCAGCGATTTCCACGGTGACGTACTGCTCGGCCACCTTGCTCACCTTGCCGAGAATGCCGCCGGCGGTGACCACTTCGTCGCCCTTGGCCAGGGCTTCGAGCATCGCCTTGGTTTCTTTCTGGCGCTTCATTTGCGGGCGGATCATGATGAACCACAGCACCACGAACATCAGGATGATGGGCAGGAAGCTCATCAGGCCACCCGCGGCACCACCAGCTGCCGGTGCAGTTTGCGCGTAAGCGTCGGAAATCAGGAACACGTCAGAACTCCGTAATGGTTCGTCAATCGGTCAAAAATCGGACCCGACATTCTACCATTGCGATGCTGCGGCAAATGGGCGCGCCCGGCGCCCTGCGAAGGCGGCTTACAGGGCCCCGCGCGCGCGGTCTGCCGCAAAGCGCACCTGGAATGCGGCAAAGCCGTGCGACTCAATGGCGGCGCGCATTTCGGCCATCAGTTCCAGGTAGTAATAGAGGTTGTGGATCGTGTTCAGCCGGGCGCCCAGGATCTCGCCCACGCGCTGCAGGTGGTGCAGGTAGGCGCGCGAGAAGTTGCTGCACGTATAGCAGCCGCACGTCTCGTCCAGAGGGCGCGGATCATTGCGGTGTACCGCGTTCTTAATCTTGATATCGCCGAAGCGGGTGAAGAGCCAGCCGTTGCGCGCGTTGCGGGTCGGCATCACGCAGTCGAACATGTCGACGCCGCTGGCGACGCCCGCCACAAGGTCTTCCGGCGTGCCCACGCCCATCAGGTAATGCGGCTTGTTGGCAGGCAGGCGAGGCGCCACGTGCTGAAGCACGCGCATCATGTCTTCCTTGGGTTCTCCCACCGACAGGCCGCCGATCGCGTAGCCGCCGAAACCTTCGCCGCCTGCATCGGCGTCAATCGCTTGCAAGCCGGCCAGCGATTCATCGCGCAGGTTCTCGAACATCCCGCCCTGCACGATGCCGAACAGCGCATTCGGATTGTGTTCGCGCTCGAATTCGCTACGCGAGCGCTGTGCCCAGCGCAGGCTCATGCGCATCGAGGCGGCGGCTTCGGCCTCGGTGGCCGGGCGGTCGCCGATCTTGTAAGGCGTGCATTCATCGAACTGCATGACGATGTCCGAGTTCAGCCGGCGCTGGATCTGCATCGAGATCTCGGGCGACAGGAACAGCTTGTCGCCATTGATGGGAGACGCAAACGTCACGCCTTCTTCGGTGATCTTGCGCAGATCGCCCAGTGAAAACACCTGAAAACCGCCGGAATCCGTCAGGATGGGCTTGTCCCAGCCGTTGAAGCCGTGCAGGCCTTTGTGCGCGTCCATCACTTCCAGGCCCGGGCGCAGCCACAGGTGGAACGTGTTGCCCAGAATGATCTGCGCGCCAATGTCCTTCAGCTCCGCCGGGGACATCGCCTTGACCGCGCCATAGGTGCCCACCGGCATGAAGATGGGCGTTTCGACCACGCCGTGGTTCAGGGTCATGCGGCCGCGTCGGGCGAGGCCATCGGTGGTGAGCAGTTCGTACTTGAGCATGGTCAGAGCGATTGGGTTTCGCCGGGTTCGCCGGGTTCGGTTGGGGCGCGCGTCAGCAGCATGGCATCGCCATAACTGAAGAAGCGGTAGCGCTGGGCGATGGCGTGCTGATACGCCTCCCGGATGGCGCTCATGCCGGCAAACGCCGATACCAGCATCAGCAAGGTCGACTTGGGCAGGTGGAAGTTCGTCACCAGCAGGTCGACGGCGCGGAAGCGGTAGCCGGGGGTGATGAAGATGTCGGTCTCGCCGCTGCAGGCATTGAGCGTGCCATCCGGCTGCGCGGCCGATTCAAGCGCCCGCATCGACGTGGTGCCGACCGCGATGATGCGACCGCCGGCAGCTCGCGTGGCCCGAATGGCTTCGGCCAGTTCAGCCGTAATTTCGTACCACTCGCTGTGCATGCGGTGCTCGGCGATGTTTTCCACGCGCACCGGCTGGAACGTGCCCGCACCGACGTGCAGCGTGAGAAAGCCGCGCTGGATGCCCATGGCGTCCAGCTTGGCGAACAGCGCATCGTCGAAATGCAGCCCCGCCGTGGGTGCCGCCACGGCGCCCGGGTTGCGCGCATACACGGTCTGGTAGCGCGTCTCGTCGAAGCTGTCCGGGTCATGCTCGATGTAGGGCGGCAGCGGCAGGCGGCCGTATTGCTCGATCAGATCCAGCGCCGGCTGCGGAAAACGCAACGTGAAGAACGGCTCGGCGCGCGGGCCCACCGTCACGTCAAAGGCGTCGGCCAGGCGCAGTGTGGTGCCCTCGACCGGCGACTTGCTGGAGCGGATCTGCGCCAGCACCGTGTGCACGTCCAGCAGGCGCTCGACAAGCACCTCGACCTTGCCGCCGCTGGCCTTCTGGCCGAAAAAGCGGGCCTTGATGACACGGGTGTCGTTGAAAACCAGCAGGTCGCCGGGGCGCAGGTAGTCGGCCAGGTCGGCAAACTGGCGGTCTTCAAAATGCACGGCATCTCCCGCGCGGCGCACGGCCAGCAGGCGGCTCGCGGTGCGGTCGGGCAGGGCGGTTTGCGCGATCAGCTCAGGCGGCAGATCGAAATCGAAATCGGACAGCGTCAGCATGAAAAGTGGCGCAGACGTGGATTGCGCCAAGTGATGGTCGCGGGCGCCGGTACAATCGGGCGACTCGCAAAGTTCGCCATTGTAAACGTCCTGTGCCGTCTCGCGCCCGTTCCGCCACTGATGCTGCTCCTATGCCCGACGCTGATACTGCGGCGGCGCCCAAGCCAAAGCGCGCGGCCACGGCAGATAAAGCGGCCAAGGCCACGGCAAAATCGGCCCGCCCGGCCGACAAACTCGCCAAGCTGGGCCTGCATCGCGATGTCGATCTCGTCCTGCACCTGCCGATGCGCTACGAGGACGAGACCACGCTCCTGACCATTGCCGAAGCCACGGCGCGGGCCAATACCGGCTGGGCCGCGCAGGTGGAAGGCACGGTCACGCGCAATGAAGTGGCGTTCCGGCCGCGCCGGCAACTCGTCGTGCATATCGCCGATGACTCGGGCGAGCTGGTTCTACGCTTTCTCAACTTCTACAGCAGCCAGGTCAAGCAGATGGCCGAGGGCGTGCGCCTGCGTGTGCGCGGCGAGGTGCGCGGCGGCTTCTTCGGCGCCGAGATGGTGCACCCGACCGTGCGCGCGGTGGCGGAGGATGAACCGCTGCCCGACCGTCTGACACCGGTGTATCCGAGCACCGCTGGCGTGGCGCAGGCCTATTTGCGCAAGGCGATTCTGAACGCACTTGCGCGTACGCCGCTGCCGGAAACGCTGCCGAACAGCCTCATCACCGGTCCGCTCGCCCCGCTCAAGTTGATGACGCCCGCCGACGCCGTGCGCCTGCTGCATCAGCCGACGCCCGATGTCGACGAGCACAGCCTCGTCGAGCGCACGCACCCGGCGTGGCTGCGCATCAAGTTCGATGAACTGCTGTCGCAGCAGTTGTCGCTCAAGCGGGCGCAGGCCGCGCGCCGCATGCGCAATGCGCCCATCCTGCGCGACAGCGGCAAGGATGGGCTGCTCGCGCGGTTCATGAATGCGCTGCCGTTCAAGCTGACCGGCGCGCAGGCCCGCGTGTGGGATGAGATTCGCGCCGACCTCGCACACCCGTACCCGATGCAGCGGTTGCTCCAGGGCGACGTGGGCAGCGGCAAGACCGTCATTGCGGCGCTGGCGGCCTGCCAGGCCATCGATGCCGGCTGGCAGGCTGCGCTGATGGCGCCGACCGAACTCCTGGCCGAGCAGCACTATCGCAAGCTTTCTGCGTGGCTCGAACCGCTGGGTGTGGACATCGTCTGGCTGGCCGGCAGCCTCAAGCGCAAGCAGAAGGACGAGGCGGCCGCGCGCGTGGTCGCCGGCACCGCGCAACTCGTGATTGGCACCCACGCGCTGATTCAGGATGCGGTCACGTTCGCGCGCCTCGGCCTGGCGGTGGTGGATGAGCAGCATCGATTTGGCGTGGCGCAGCGGCTTGCCCTGCGCGGCAAGGCGAGCAATGGCGACGCACCCGCCGCCAACGCCCAGGTGCCGCATCAGCTGATGATGTCGGCCACGCCGATCCCGCGCACGCTGGCGATGACGTACTACGCTGACCTCGACGTTTCCGCCATCGACGAGTTGCCGCCCGGCCGCACGCCCATCGTCACGCGTCTGGTGAATGATGCGCGCCGCGACGAAGTGATTGAACGCATCTACGCTGCCGCCCGCGAAGGGCGACAGGTCTATTGGGTGTGCCCGCTGATCGAAGAGAGCGAGGCGCTGCAGCTGCAGACCGCCGTCGAAACCTTTGAAACGCTTTCGGAAAGTCTGCAGGGTCTGAAGGTCGGCCTCGTGCACGGACGCTTGCCATCCGCCGAGAAGGCCGCCGTGATGAGCGCCTTCGCCGGCGGTGACCTGCACGTGCTGGTCGCCACCACGGTCATCGAGGTGGGTGTGGACGTGCCCAATGCCTCGTTGATGGTGATTGAGCACGCCGAGCGCTTTGGCCTTGCGCAGCTGCACCAGCTACGCGGGCGGGTGGGGCGCGGCACAGCGGAATCCGTGTGCGTGCTGCTGTACCAGGCGCCGCTGTCGCCGACGGCCAAGCAGCGCCTGCAAACCATGCGCGAGACCACCGATGGTTTCGAAATCGCCCGGCGCGATCTGGAGATCCGCGGCCCCGGCGAGTTTCTCGGCGCGCGGCAGTCGGGCGAAGCGATGCTGCGCTTTGCCGACCTGAACCACGATGCATGGCTCGTCGAGTTTGCGCAGGGTGCGGCGGACGACATGCTCGCGCGGTTTCCCGAAGCCGTCGATACCCATCTGAAGCGCTGGCTGGGCGAGCGCGAGCACTACCTGCGCGTTTGAGGGCTGGGGCCCCGGCTTAGTGCGCGAGCTGCGCCTGCTTGCGCTCGCGCTTGGTGCTGTACATTTCGCGATCGGCCTGATCGAGCAGGGTGGTGATCTCCGTGCCGTCTTCTGGCATGACCGCGATGCCGACGCTCACGCGAAGGTCCAGTGGCTGGCCCTCGAACACGTACGGCTGCTGCACCTCTTCAATGAGCCGCTCGCTTTGCGCCTGTGCATCGGCCCGCGCGCCAATGCCAGGCAGCAGCACGGCAAACTCGTCGCCGCCCACGCGCGCCACCGTGTCGGAGCGTCGTGCCGTGCGGCCCATGCGCTGTGCGGTCTCGCGTATCGCCGCATCGCCCGCGCGATGCCCATGCCGATCGTTGATGAGTTTGAGGTTGTCCATGTCGATGTTGAGCACGCCCAAGCCACCGTGCGCGCGTTGCGCCAGATGGATCGACTGCCGCAGGCGGTCATAGAACAGCGCGCGGTTGGGCAGGTCCGTCAGAGCGTCGTGCGTCGCGCGCAGGTACAGCTGATCGCGCTCGGCGTTGGCGGCGTGGAACATGGCCGAGGCAATCAGCTCGGACATCAACTCCAGCACGCCGATGTCGCTGGCGCTGAAGGCGTCGACCTCCGGCGCAACCAGCTTGAGCACGCCGACCGTGGTGTCGAGGTGGCGCAGCGGTGTGACCACCATCGAGCGCAGACCTACGCGGCGGCAGGCCTCACGGTCGACGCGCGGGTCGGTTTCGGAATCGGTGCAGTGCAGGATTTCGCCGGTCTGTACGCACAGGCCCGACAGGCTGCCCTGGCGCGCAAGTCGCAGGCCCAGCAGCGTTTCGGTCAGGCCCGACGTGGCGCGATAGACCATCTCATCGCCTTCCGCCATTTCGACCACCGCGCCCGTCGCGCACGTCAGATGCTGTGCCCGCTCGGTCACCAACGCCATGATGGCGCCCAGATCGGTGCCGAGCTTGGCGATCTGGGACTGCGCTCGCACGATTTCGAGCAGCGTGGCAGGGTTTTGCAAAGGCGGGTGATCGATCGACATGGGAGGGTGCGGATGTGCCAGCGGGTCGAGCGATTCTAGCCCGGTCAACCGAACGACATAGACCGAAATGTCGCCGGTATGAGGCGTCGTTACAATTTTCGGATGCACCATGAAGGTGCGGGCCGATTCGGCAGGCGGCAAGACATTGATGTCATAGGATACTTTTCGGATGCCGGCGCTTGCGGCTTAGCCGACGGTTGGCTCCAGCCGTATCAGCGTGATCTCCGATGGCGCACCGAACCGCTTGGGCGGGCCCCAATATCCGGTGCCGCGGCTGGTGTAGATCCACAGGCGCCCCAGCTTGTGCAACCCGGCCGTAAAGGGCTGCTGCAGCGGAACGAACAGGCTCCACGGCCAGAACTGGCCGCCATGCGTGTGCCCCGATAGTTGCAGGTCAAAGCCGGCCTCTGCGGCGGCCGGGGCGGTGCGCGGTTGGTGCGCGAGCAGGACGGTCGGCGTCACCCCAGGGGGGGATCCTGCCAGCGCCAGGGCCGGATCGCTCGCGTGCGCCGCGTCAAACTTGCCCGCGCTGAAATCGGTTACGCCCGCAATCACCAGCGGCGCGCCGTCGTGTTCCAGCACTGCATGCTCGTTCATCAAGACTCGCATGCCCAGCCGCTCAAACTCGGACACCCAGGGACCGACGCCCGAGTAGTACTCGTGATTGCCCGTCACCGCAAAAACGCCGTGCCTTGCCGACATGCCTGCGAGCGGCGCGATATGCGGACGCAACACGTCCACCTCGCCGTCCACCAGATCACCTGTCACGGCGATGACATCCGGTTGCAGCGCATTGAGCCGGTCCACCACGCCCGCGACATACGCACGCTTGATGGTGGGGCCGACATGCAGATCGGTGATTTGCGCGATGGTGAAGCCGTGCAGCGGCGCCGGCAGGCCCGCAATGGGCACCGTCACCCGGGCGACGCGGGGGATGCGGCGCGCGTTGACGTAGCCGACAAATGTCACCAGCAACGTGAGTACAACGACGAGCAGGGCCGAGTCGTGCCGATAGGCCCGGGGCAGCACGATCAGCGCGATGTCGCGCAGCAGTGTCAGCACGAACAACGAAGAGAACAGGCCCATCAGCAACGCACCGAACCAAGACACGCGATCCGCCAGCGAGATGGGGCGGATCACAAAGCGCGCCGCCATCCCGGTGGGGATCATGACCGTCGAAACGAGCAGGAAAAGGATGCCGGCAGCCCAACCCGCCCCGTTCCAGCCCAGATCCGGTAGCAGCCGCCACCCGATGTAGAGATGCAGCGCTGCCATGAGCGCCACGGCCGTCGTCAGGAAGCGTCGCCTGCCGCGGGGCAGGGATCGGCTGCCGGTAGGTTCGTCACGCATGGTGGAGCGGCTCCTTTTTGTTTTGGTGGGGCGAATCCACGGAAGATGGGGCGACCGGCAGCGTTGTCAATGCCGGCCAACCGTTCGACCGCAAGCAATATTGCACGTCCCTTGGTAAAATCTATCGATATCCTCAAGCCGATTGATCGTCATGACGCTCACCGAACTCAAATACATCGTCGCCGTCGCGCGGGAACGCCACTTTGGGCGTGCCGCCGAGGCCTGCTTCGTCTCGCAACCGACATTGTCGGTCGCCATCAAGAAGCTGGAAGACGAACTGGCCGTGCAGATCTTCGAGCGCGGCGCCTCGGAAGTGAGCGTCACGCCCGTCGGCGAGCAGATCGTCACGCAAGCGCAACGTGTGCTCGAACAGACGATGGCGATCCGCGAGATCGCCAAGCAGGGGATGGACCCGCTGGCCGGGCCGCTGCGGCTTGGGGTGATTTATACGATCGGCCCGTACCTGCTGCCCGCGCTGGTCAAGCAGATGATCAACACCGTCCCGCAGATGCCGCTGATGCTGCAGGAGAATTTCACCGTGCGGCTGGTGGAGCTGCTCAAGCAGGGCGAGATCGACTGCGCCATCATGGCCGAGCCGTTTCCCGAGGCCGGCCTGATGACTGTGCCGCTGTACGACGAGCCTTTTGTCGTGGCGGTGCCGCGCGGTCATGAACTGGCCACGGCGTCGTCGGTGGACCCGGAGGCGCTCAAGCAGCAAACCATGCTATTGCTCGGCAACGGCCATTGCTTCCGCGATCACGTGCTGGGCGTGTGTCCCGAGCTGTCGCGCTTCTCGCAGAACGCCGACGGTATCCAGAAGACGTTCGAAGGCTCGTCGCTCGAAACGATCCGGCATATGGTTGCCAGCGGTGTCGGCATTACCGTGCTGCCGCGTACATCGGTGCCGAACATGCAGCCCGCCGCCACCGATCTCCTGACCTACGTACCGTTCCAGGAGCCGGTGCCCGACCGCCGTGTTGTTCTGGCCTGGCGCAAGAGCTTTACCCGCATTGCCGCCATCGAGGCGGTGGCCAAGGCGGTCGCGCAATGCGAACTGCCCGGCGTCAAGCTGTTGCCGCCCACGCCGCTGATCCACTGATCCACTGATCCACCGACGTATCTGCTGGTCGTGTCAGCTTCGCGAAGGACATTGGAACAAGCGCCGAGCTGACTCGCGAGGAGAGCGCGGAGCCGGAGTCGACGTTGTCGTTTTGCCGTTCGGGAGTCCACCGCTGGCTCGCAGGGTTCCCGCTGTGTGTCGACAGCATGAAACGATGCAAGGCGTCCCGCTAGCGGGTGACCGGAAATCCGATCGCAAGAACAAGCGCAAAGAGCGCGTACAAGGAGCTGACTGCTATCAAGGTTCGCCCATGCATGACGCCGCGCCGGAACATCATCCACAAGAACAGGATGGCGACCGCGGTAATGATGCCGGACGCAAGCAGCGGCCCATCAAATCGCCACGGCGTGAAGAAGATCCCCAGTGCGCTCGGGATGGTGGCCTGAATCATCATGGCTCCCGAGATGTTGGCCAAGGCGAGGCGTTCCTTGCCCTGGCGGACCCAAATCAGGGCGTTCATCGTCTCGGGCAACTCGGTCGCAACGGGGCTGAGCAGCAGCGCGACAAGGTGTGCTGGCCAGTGCAGCGCTGTGCCAATCGCTTCGAGCTGTGCCACGAAGACGTGCGAAGCCCCGCCGATGACGACCAGCGCGAGCAGCGCTTGCAGCACAGCCCACCCCAGTGGAGGTTCCGCCAACTTCGGGCGAATCGAGAGGGGCTCCAGCGCCTCTTCCTCCGGTGCCGTGTCACTGTCCTTGATCTCGCGCCAGACGTAGATCGCATACGCCACGAGGAAAAGGATGCCGAGCCAAGGCTTATATGCAAAGGCAACAAGCCCCAGGGCAACCTTGACAACAAAGACGCCAAGGAAGCCCGCTTGGTCGCGGCTCATGCGGGCATGGTCGACCTTGACTTCCGCGGTAGCGCGGCCAAGCCGGCGTCGATTCATCATCAACGCCAAACCAACAACCGCATACGCGAGTGTGGCCAGGACAAGCGGGCCGCCCATCGCAGCGCCGACACCGAGGTCCTTCTGCTCGGCCGTCGAACCGAAGACCACAGCCACGAACGTGACGGCACTTTCAGGCAGTGCGGTCCCAAAAGCGGCCAATACTGAGCCGACGGCTGTGGCGCCAAGATTCAGTCGCTTGCCGCACCATTCGATGCCGTTGACGAAGTATTCGCAGGCCAAATAAATGGTGCCTGCCGACATCAGGAAAAGACCGATCGTGAGGAGCATGCAATAAGGTGGCCAGGCAACGCGATCAACCCATGGCACGACGACGCGCGTCGCCCGGCCGGGGTGTGCACGTCGCGGCCAAAGGTCTCGCCTGGCGGCTCTGCTTACAGCAGAGGCTGTCCACACCATGAGACAGCACGGTCTCAAGTTTGTTGATGTGGACTTCCGAGCATTGCGCCCGGAATGGCTACTCCCCAATGACAACGGGCCGCAGTGTAGCAGAGCACCCCTGCTAGCGGGTCAGTATCGGCTTTCCGAACAGCGCCGGCAGGAAATCGTCCAGGAAGAACAACACCTGCAAATTGGCGCCCACGCCCCGTGTCGATCCGTGGGTCAACGGCAGGACCAGCTCGGCTGCCACCTGCCATGTATCTTTGATGTAGGCGACGCCAGGGTTGACGGTGCCGCGCGTGCGCTGACCGCGTGGTGAGTCGAATGCGAACTCAACCAAGGGGATCCATTGGTGGAGGGGTTCCTCTTTGGGGAGCACGCCGGGTACAAACCGATCCGTCAAATAGAGCGTGCTGTACTCCAATGCGAACCCCCAATGCACGGTGGTGACGTTGGCTGTCCTTACAGGGTTGAACTGTCGCGTCATCGGGTCATAGCTCAGGTTGTCCGATGCTTTGCTGGTCGGTACGGCCACGCTGACGCCCGCCGTGATGCCGAACGGGCGCAACCAGGACCAGGCATCAGGCAGCGATCCGAACCCCTGGCCAACGTACAGGCTGGGCGCGATGGTCGCTGAAGTGCTGGCGCCGAGGCGTTTAGCGCCGGTCTGGGGCAGCCCATAGATCAGCGACGCGGCCACAAGCGTCTCGTTCAGATCGTCTTCGTAGAGCCGGGATTTGAGAATCAAGTCGGAACCGGTCGCGCCGGGCTGGCGTGCACCTTCCCAGTCGCGCCGGATGAAGCCAGTGTCAAAGCCGATCGAGACCTCTGGTGTCAGCAGCCGCGCGAACGAGACTGTCGCACCGCGATCCATGACGTTGCCGCCGTCGCCTGGGTGTTGCACGGTGCCAGCGGTGATCGAGAATTCGTCAGCAACAGCGGGGTCGTCGAAATTCAGTGTTCCCGGAAAGAAGCGGTTGCCAGCAATGCCGTGCGCGTGTGATGGGCTGCAAGCGAGCGCAGCAAGAGCAAGCGCTGCCGCGCAAATGCGGGCAAATCTAGATGGGCGGTACATGGTCGGGAGAGGAGCGTCCGCAGATAGGCCGCGGCAATGTCTTGTTGTTTTGGTCGGGGAAAGGCGGTGGAGCGGCCCCCACATGACGGGGTACCGCCTCCCTTGCTAGTGGTCCGGGAGATATGTTCGGGTCGGACGTCAGGTCATTCGGTCGGTAACGAATGAACCTCGACCGTAACGTGTGACAGGGCTTGGAATCGCCGCAGCCGTTCGTGATAAAACTGCGGTCCGCGATGCGCTTGGCGTGTGCCCACCGAGACCACCACGCCCAAGTGCCCAGGGCCGATGCGCCAGACGTGCAGATCGAGCAGCGTGTCGCCATCGGTTTCCAGTGCAGTCTTGATGCGGCTGCCGATGTGCTTGTCGGGGGTCATGTCGACTAGGATGCCACCCGTGTCGCGCATCAGTCCGTAGGCCCAGTTAGCAATGACCAGCGCACCGACGACGCCTGCAAGCGGGTCCATCCAGAGCCAGCCGAAGGTTTTTGCCAGCAACAGCCCGATGATGGCCAGAACCGAGACGGCGGCATCGGCCACAACGTGCACATAGGCCGCGCGCATGTTGTGGTCGCGATGGTGCGCCCCGTGTCCATCGGTGTAATCGTGGTCATGCTCTTCGAAGGCCACGCTGTGTTCCTGACCGCCAATGCCGAGTACGGCAGTAAAGGCGTGCGGCTCCGGAATTTCTGTTGTGGATTCCAGGTAGTTTGCCTTGCGGACCATCAGGAATTCCTGCCGGCTGCCGTCGGGTCGGATGGTGGTGACCGTCGCCACGTCGCTGGGTAGCGGGGCGGTCTCTCCAGCCAGGCGGAACACTGGCGGTACGCCATCTTCGAAGATCGAAAGTGCAAACACACCCGCTGGCGCGTCGATGTGTTGCACTTCCTTGCCATGCGGATGCGTGTCGCCAAGTCCGGCTGCGCCGTGATCGTGTCCGTGGGCGTGACCATGGTGATGATGGTGACCATGGCTGTGACCACCGTGGTCGCCACCGCTCAGCAGCCAGGCGCTTGCGATATTCACCAGCAAACCGACGACCGCAATCGGGATCGCCTCACCAAAGTGGATCGGCACCGGCGAGAGGAATCGCACCACCGCCTCGTAGCCAATCAGCAGCGCGATCATCGCCAGGATGATGGCGCTGGTGAAGCCGGCCAGGTCACCGAGCTTGCCCGTACCGAACACAAAGCGCGGGTCGCTCGCGTGGCGCCGCGCATAGGTGTAGGCCAGCGCCGCAATCAGCATGGCGCCGGCGTGCGTCGACATGTGCAGCCCATCAGCCACCAGGGCCAGCGAGCCGAACATGCTGCCGCCGATGATCTCGGCGGCCATCATGAGGGTGCAGAGCACGATCACCGCCCATGTCTTGCGCTCGTTTTTCTCGTGCCCCGCGCCCAGGAACACGTGGTCGTGGCCGATACCGAACGGCGTGTCGTAGAAGTTACTCATGGCTGGCTCATTTGAAATAGCTGTGCACGACCTCGATCAGCTGCTCCTTGGCGCTGCCCTCGGTGTATTCATGTTCGTCATCCACCTCGGTCAGGTGGGTGCGGATGTGGTCTTCCAACACGATGGCCAGCAAGCCGTTCATGGCGCCGCGGCAACTCGTGATCTGCTGCAGGACCGGCGCGCACCCCTGTTCCTCCTCCAGCGCGCGCTCAATCGCATCGAGTTGGCCGCGGATGCGCCGAACGCGGTTGAGCAGCTTTTGCTTCTCGCGGATGGTATGGCTCATCCATGACCTCGATAAATATACTGTGGGGGGGTATACTACATTGAGTTCCGCTACAGAGGGTGCAACATTTGCATCGAACCAAACGGCGTAGCCCTCTGCATGCACGAGGGCGAAAACGTCCGACTGCGCGACGCGGGATTTCCTGCCGCGGGCCCGCAACGCCATCGCTCACCCTTTCGCTTTACACCCCGATTGGACACACCACCGCATGACGGCCATAGCGCACGTCTAATTGATAGATAAAAACAATCAAATATACGCATCGATAGTTGGAAGGTAGACTGTGTTTCATGGTGAGCCTATCGCTCGCTGCCCAATCACCGTGGAGCCCGTCATGTCCCTGCCGCTTGCTTCGAACACCGTTGCGACCGTGCTGGAATGGCTCGCCGCCTATGGTGAATCGCACTAGCCTGATAGATGCATGAAGTTGCCCGGAGCTGTGGCAAGGCATCAGGAGCGCGCAGGGTCGCAAGGAGAAAAAAGATGGCAATGATGCGGATGTTCGTTTCGGAGTGGCAGGGGTTTGCGGGCACAGTGCGCGCCTCGCAGGCGGAGGTGCTGACGTTGTCCGGCATGCCGGGCAGTGCAGCCGGCGGCCGCGTCTCGCGGGTTGCAGAATCCGCTCGCCTGCACCGCAAGTGGGTGCGCAAGCAGATCGGCCTGTCCATCGTGGCTGCCGGCGCTATGATCGTGCTCCTGCACGGTATGGTGCAGCTCACGGTCTGATGACCGGCCTGATGCTCGGTTGCCTTCCGCTCTGCGTTTCGTCATAGGACGATGCGACGATCGGAACTTGCTGCTTCAGTGGCAACCGAAAGAAGGCTCGAAGCACGCATTGCCCAACGCTGAATCACGGCAACGGCATTGCGTTTTTGCACACCACTTCATAGGGGAATCCAGATGGCAAAGAAGAACAGCGGCGCGACTGCCGCAGCCCAGATCAACATCGGCATTGCTGACAAGGATCGGAAGAAGATCGCCGAAGGCCTGTCGCGCCTGCTGGCCGATACCTACTCGCTCTATCTGAAGACGCATTACTTCCACTGGAACGTCACCGGCCCGATGTTCAACACGCTGCATCTGATGTTCGAGACGCAGTACAACGAACTGTGGAATGCCGTCGATCCGGTGGCTGAGCGCATCCGTGCGCTGGGCTATCCCGCGCCGGGCTCGTATTCGGAGTTCGCCAAGTTGTCGTCGATTCCGGAATCGAAGGGCGTGCCCGAGGCGATGGACATGGTCCGCGAGCTGGTGGCCGGCCACGAAGCCGTGACGCGCACCGCCCGCAGCCTGTTCCCGGACGTCGACAAGGCCGCCGATGAACCGACCGCCGATCTGCTGACGCAACGCATGGACATTCACGAAAAGACTGCGTGGATGCTGCGCTCGCTTCTGGCTTAAGGCTGGCCTAACGGCCGTTCGCCGCGATTGCGACAGGCGTTTCGACAGCAGCGAATTGCGCCCCTCCCGCGAGCCCGTTGTGCTGCGGGTGGGGCGGCATCAACCCCATGACCTAGACGAGAGAATCATGACGACTGAAGCCAAATGCCCGTTTTCCGGCCATGCTCCCGCTGCTTCGCACGCCTTCGGTGGCGGTACGGCCAACAAGGATTGGTGGCCCAATCAGCTGCGTGTTGATTTGCTGAACCAGCATTCCGAGAAGTCGGATCCGCTCGGGTCGCAGTTCAACTACCGCAAGGCGTTCAGCGCGATCGATTACGACGCACTCAAGGCTGATCTGCGCCGCCTGATGACGGATTCGCAAGACTGGTGGCCCGCGGACTTCGGCCACTATGGCCCGCAGTTCATCCGTATGGCATGGCACGCTGCCGGTACGTACCGCACGGGCGATGGCCGTGGCGGCGCCGGGCGCGGCCAGCAACGTTTTGCACCGCTCAATTCCTGGCCCGACAACGTCAACATCGACAAGTCGCGCCGTTTGCTGTGGCCCATCAAACAGAAATACGGCCAGGCGATTTCGTGGGCCGACCTGTTGATCCTGACCGGCAACGTGGCCCTCGAAACCATGGGCTTCCGCACGTTCGGCTTTGCTGCCGGCCGGGAAGACACGTGGGAACCCGACAACGACGTCTACTGGGGCAACGAGACCAAGTGGCTTGAGGCCACGCGTTATTCGGGCGACCGCAACCTTGCGAACCCGCTCGCCGCCGTGCAGATGGGCTTGATCTACGTGAATCCGGAAGGACCGGAGCATGCTCATGGTGATCCGCTCGAGGCCGCCAAGGACATCCGCGAAACCTTTGCCCGCATGGCGATGGACGACGAAGAAACCGTCGCGCTCATTGCCGGCGGCCACACCTTCGGCAAGACGCACGGAGCGGGCCCCGCAAGCCACGTTGGCGCCGATGTCGAAGCCGCTCCGCTGGAAGCCCAGGGGCTGGGCTGGGCCAGCACCTACGGGTCGGGCAAGGGCGCGGACGCCATCACCAGCGGGCTGGAAGTCACCTGGACGCAGACCCCCGCGCAATGGAGCAACTTCTTCTTCGAGAACCTGTTCAAGTACGAATGGGTGCAGGAGAAGAGCCCGGCCGGTGCGCTGCAATGGGTGGCCAAAGACGCCGAGGCGATCATTCCGGGCCCGACGCCCGACTCGCCCAAGCGCAAGCCGACAATGCTGACAACCGACTTGTCGCTGCGTTTCGACCCGGCGTACGAAAAGATCTCGCGCCGCTTCCTCGACAACCCGCAGGCGTTTGCCGAAGCCTTTGCCCGCGCCTGGTTCAAGCTCACGCACCGGGATCTCGGACCGAAGTCGCGTTACCTCGGCCCCGAAGTGCCCCGTGAAGACCTGATCTGGCAAGACCCGCTGCCGGCCGCCACGCACAAGCCGACCGAGGCCGATATCGCGGACCTCAAGGCAAAGATTGCCGCTTCCGGCTTGTCAGCATCCGAACTGGTTGCCGTGGCCTGGGCATCTGCCTCGACCTTCCGCGGTTCGGACAAGCGCGGCGGCGCCAACGGTGCGCGTATTCGCCTGGCGCCGCAGAACGATTGGGCCGTCAACCAGCCCGTGGCCGGCACCCTGGCCAAGCTGGAAGAAATTCAACGTGCCTCCGGCAAGGCTTCGCTGGCGGATGTGATTGTGCTGGCAGGCAGCGTCGGTATCGAACTGGCCGCCAAGGCAGCTGGCACGACGATCACCGTGCCGTTCACGCCGGGCCGCGTCGATGCAACGGCCGAGCAGACGGATGCCGCGTCGTTCTCGGTGCTCGAACCCGTCGCCGACGGTTTCCGCAATTATCAGAAGTCGCAGTTTGCGGTGCCGGCCGAAGTGCTCCTGCTCGACAAGGCTCAACTCCTGACGCTGACAGCGCCGGAGCTGACCGTGCTGATCGGCGGCCTGCGTGCCATCAACATCAACGCAGATGGCAGCCAGCATGGCGTTTTGACCCACACGCCCGGCGCGCTGACGAACGACTTCTTCGTCAACCTGCTCGACATGAACACCGAGTGGAAGCCCGTCGGCGACATCTACGAGGGCTATGACCGCAAGACGGGCGAGCGCAAGTGGACCGGCACGCGCGTTGATCTGGTGTTCGGTTCGAACTCGATCCTGCGTGCCCTCGCCGAGGTGTTCGGCAGCGCCGACGGCAAGGAGCGCTTCATCAGCGAGTTCGTCGCCGCGTGGGTCAAGGTGATGAATCTCGACCGGTTCGATCTGGCCGCGGCGTAAGCGGCTTTCGGCAGGACTAAAATGGCGCCTTGCCTCGTGCAGGCGCCATTTTTCTTTGGTGAATTCCATGCAATCGTCCGCTGCCCAACCCAGCCGCCTCGTGCTCTATGCGCGCCTGATGCGGATGGACAAACCGATCGGCACGCTGCTGCTGCTGTGGCCGACGCTGTGGGCGCTGTGGATGGCCGCCGATGGCCATCCGCCGCTGTCGCTGGTGGTGATTTTCACGGTCGGCACGTTCCTGATGCGCTCGGCCGGCTGCGCGGTCAACGACTGGGCGGATCGCGACTTTGACAAGCACGTCAAACGTACCAAGGAGCGGCCCCTCACCGCTGGCCTGATCGCACCGTGGGAAGCGCTGGCAGTTGCCGCGGTGCTGTCGCTCATTGCCTTCACGCTGATCCTGCCGCTCAACGCGCTGACGAAGTGGATGTCGGTCGCCGCCATTGTGATTGCCGGCACGTATCCGTTCTTCAAGCGGTTCTTCGCGATTCCGCAGGCGTACCTCGGTATTGCGTTCGGGTTTGGAATTCCAATGGCGTATGCAGCGGTGCAGGATCAGGTGCCGGCGCTCGCATGGCTGATGCTGGCCGGCAATGTGTTCTGGGCCGTCGCCTACGACACTGCATATGCGATGGTCGACCGCGATGACGATCTGCTCATCGGCATCAAAACGTCGGCCATTACGTTCGGACGCTACGACGTGGCGGCGATCATGCTGTGCTACGTCGGCTTCTTCGGGATCATGGCCTGGGCTGGCCATGTGATGGCACTAGGCGTGGCGTATTGGATTGGGTTTGCCGCTGCCGTGGCGTTGTCGCTCTGGTATTACCCGATGCTGCAGACGCGTGATCGGATGAAGTGCTTTTTTGTTTTCCGGCATAACAATTGGCTGGGGGCTTGTTTGTTTGCCGGGGTGGCGGGAGCGTATTTGCTGCGCTAGGGCGTTTGTGGTGCGTCCCTGGTTTCATCCCCTGCCGGGGCACGACCTACTCTTCTTTGGCAAGACAAAGAAAGTGAGCCAGCCCCGGCAGGGGATGAAACAAGGGATAGACCAATAACCCTCAATCCCGCCCAAATTCCTCCCCCATCTCCTTCCCCCGAGCCGCCGCGGCATGCATCGCCCGCACAAAGGCAGCCTTGATATCAGCGCCTTCCATTGACGTCAGCGCCGCATAGGTTGTCCCGCCCTTGGACGTCACACGCTCGCGCAACACCTCCACCGGCTCGGTCGATTGGCCCGCCAGCGTGGCCGCACCAATAAACGTCTCGACCGCCAGCGTGCGGCCATCCTCAGCCGACAGCCCCAACTCCTGCGCCGCCTGCTGCATCGCTTCGATGAAATAGAACACGTACGCGGGGCCGCTGCCCGAGATGGCGGTCACCGCATCGATCTGCGCTTCGGCGGGCACCCAAACGCTCTTGCCGACGGCATTGGCGATGGCGCTGGCGGTAGCCCGGTCCCCGTCCGACAGGCCAGCGTTGGCGGCCAGGCCGGTCATCCCGAGGCCGGAAAGCGCAGGCGTATTCGGCATCGCCCGGACCACACGTGCATGGCCATTCAGCCAGCGCGACAGATCCTGGATGCGGATGCCCGCCGCCACCGACAGCACCAGGCTGTCGCCCAGATGCGGGGCGAGTTGCGCACAGACCTCGCGCATCTGCTGCGGTTTGACTGCCAGGACGATCACGTCGCGGTCGGCCAGTTCTGCGCCCGGAGCGGCAGCGGTGCGGGCGCCCCAGGTCTGTTCGGCGCGGCTGCGGGCAGACTCGGTCGGATCCACCACCACGATGTTGGCGCCGTGTGCGCCCTTGGCAATGAGGCCGCCGATGAGGGCCGCCGCCATGTTGCCGCCGCCGATGAAGCCGAGTTTCAGAGTGTCGAGCATGAGAGTGGTGGTGTGAGAGGAAACAGGAATTCAGGCGTGGGCGTAATGCCGCGCGCCGAAGATGGCGCTGCCGACGCGCACAATCGTGGCGCCTTCGGCAATCGCGTCTTCCAGATCGGCGGACATGCCCATCGACAGCGTATCGAGCGGGATGCCGGCCTCGCGCAGCCTATTTGCCAGTGCACGCAGATCGGCAAACGGCTTGCGTTGCGCGGCGGGGTCATCGCTCGGCTCGGGCACGGCCATCAGGCCGCGCAATTGCAGACGGGGCAGCGCCGAGACGGCTTGTGCCACGGCAAGCACTTCATCGAAATCGGGCAGCAGGCCATGTTTGCTGGCCTGGCGGCTGATGTTGATCTCGAGACAGACCTGCAGCGGCGGCAAGGTGTCCGGGCGCTGCGCCGACAGCCGCTCGGCGATCTTCAGGCGATCGACGCTGTGCACCCAGTCGAACTGTTCGGCCACGGCGCGCGTCTTGTTGCTCTGCAGGGGGCCGATGAAGTGCCAGCGGATCGGGTCGGTGCCCGTGCGCAGGTCGGCCAGCGCGTCGATCTTGGCAACGCCTTCCTGCACGTAGTTTTCGCCGAAGAGGCGTTGCCCGGCGGCATGCGCGGCGCGTATGGCATCGGCGTCGAACGTCTTGGAAACGGCCAGCAATGTGACACCCGCAGCATCGCGCGAAGCCAGTGTGCAGGCCGTTGTGATCCGTTGACGCACGGCTTGCAAGTTGGCGGCGATTACAGACATAATCCGGCGACGTTTGTTACAAATAAACAAGGTTCCGGCACGTCAAAACAACGGCTCGGAGCGCGTCTGGAGGCGCCATTGCGACGCCCGGGCGACATAAAAAAGTCGGGGGTCATTATAAGATGGACATCGCGCAGCTTCTGGCGTTTTCCGCCAAGAACAAGGCGTCGGACTTGCACCTGTCGGCCGGACTGCCGCCGATGATCCGGATCCACGGCGACATGCGCCGGATCAACGTGCCCCCGCTCACGCACCAGGATGTGCACTCCATGGTGTACGACATCATGAGCGACGGGCAGCGCAAGGTCTACGAAGAAAACCTGGAAGTCGACTTCTCGTTTGAGATCCCGGGGCTCTCGCGTTTCCGGGTCAACGCGTTCAACCAGAACCGCGGCGCTTCGGCCGTGTTCCGGACGATTCCGTCGAAGGTGCTCTCGCTGGATGACCTGAAGGCGCCCGCCGTGTTCGCTGACCTGGCGATGAAGCCGCGCGGCCTGGTGCTCGTCACGGGCCCGACCGGCTCGGGCAAGTCGACCACGCTGGCCGCGATGGTCAATCACCGCAACGAAAACGACATGGGCCACATCCTCACGGTGGAGGACCCGATCGAATTCGTGCACGAATCGAAGAAGAGCCTGATCAACCAGCGTGAACTCGGGCCCCATACCCATTCGTTCGCCAATGCGCTGAAGTCGGCGCTGCGTGAAGATCCGGACGTGGTGCTGGTCGGCGAATTGCGTGACCTTGAAACCATTCGCCTGGCGCTTACCGCCGCAGAAACCGGCCACTTGGTGTTCGGCACGCTGCACACCAGCTCGGCGGCCAAGACCATCGACCGGGTCGTCGACGTGTTCCCGTCGGACGAAAAAGAGATGGTCCGCACCATGCTTTCCGAATCGCTGGAGGCGGTGATCTCGCAGACGCTGCTCAAGACGCGCGACGGTTCGGGCCGGATTGCGGCGCACGAAATCATGATTGCCACGCCGGCCATCCGTCACTTGATCCGCGAGAACAAGATCTCGCAGATGTACTCGATGATGCAGACCAGCAGCGGCATGGGCATGCAGACGCTCGACCAGTGCCTGTCGGAGCTGATCAAGCGCTCGGCGATCAACTACGCAGACGCACGCGCCATCGCCAAGAACCCGGACGCGTTCGCGAACTGACACGCGAACTGATACGCTGACCGATACGTCAGCGCGCTTTCCAATTCTTTCGAGGAGGGGCACGCCATGCTGGACCGCGAAGCCGCCACCAAATACATCCACGAACTCTTGCAGTTGATGGTGAACAGCCGTGGCTCGGACTTGTTCATCACGGCAGAATTTCCGCCCGCGATCAAAGTGGACGGCAAGGTCACGCCGATCTCTCAGCAGCCGCTGAATGCCCAGCAGGCCCTCGGTCTGGTCAAGTCGATCATGAACGAGAAGCAGTTGCGCGAGTATGAAGACAGCTCGGAATGCAACTTCGCCATCACGGCGCCGGGTGCAGGGCGTTTCCGCGTGTCGGCGTTCATGCAGCAAGGCCGCGCCGGCATGGTGCTGCGGACCATCAACACGAAGATCCCGACGCTGGGCGAGCTGGACCTGCCGCCGATCCTGAACGAGATCGTCATGAGCAAGCGCGGCCTCGTGATCGTGGTGGGTGCCACGGGCTCGGGCAAGTCGACCTCGCTGGCGGCGATGGTGGGCTATCGCAATGCGAATTCGTACGGCCACATCATCACCATCGAAGACCCGGTCGAATACGTGCACGCGCACCAGAACTGCGTGGTGACGCAGCGTGAGGTGGGCGTGGATACCGAGTCCTGGCACGTAGCGCTGAAGAACACGCTGCGCCAGGCGCCGGATGTGATCCTGATCGGCGAAATCCGCGATCGCGACACGATGGAATACGCGATCCAGTATGCGGAAACCGGCCACCTGTGCCTCGCCACGCTGCACGCCAACAGCTCGAACCAGGCGATCGACCGGATCATCAACTTCTTCCCGGAAGAAAAGCGTCAACAGCTGCTGATCGACCTGTCGCTGAACCTGCGCGCGATGATTGCGCAACGCCTGCTGCCGCGTCAGGGTAAGAAAGGGCGCGTGCCGGCCGTCGAAATCATGCTGGCGACCCCGCTGGTGCAAGACCTCATCTTCAAGGGCGAGGTGCACGAGCTGAAGGAGGTCATGAAGAAATCCCGCGAGCAGGGGATGATTTCGTTTGACCAGGCGCTGTTCGAGTTGTACGAACAGAACAAGATCACGTACGAGGATGCGCTGCGTAACGCGGACTCGCTCAACGACTTGCGCCTGCAGATCAAGCTGCACAGCAAGCGCGGTGGCCAGACCGACCTGTCTGCCGGCACAGAGCATCTGAATGTCGTCTGATGTGGCGCAGACGCTACATCATTTGAGGTGATGTGCAGCGTGCCAGGTTTGCTCGGCCTCGCTGGTTACCGTTTGCAACCCTCCGGAGAGTAGCCATGACTGACGTTTATGCATTCGAGGCCGATTCGTTGACCGGCCAGCGCGTGCCGCTGTCGCAGTACAAGGGCAAGGTCCTGCTGATCGTGAACACGGCGAGCAAGTGCGGATTCACGCCGCAATACGCCGGGCTGGAGGCGGTGTACAAACGGCTGCACGACAAGGGGTTGGAAGTGCTCGGCTTTCCGTGCAACCAGTTCGGCAAGCAGGAGCCGGGCGGTGCAGACGAAATCGGCGCCTTTTGCGAAAAGAATTACGGCGTGTCGTTTCCGATGTTCGGCAAGATCGACGTGAATGGCTCCAACGCGCATCCGCTCTACAAGTGGCTGACCACGGAAAAGCCCGGCGTGCTCGGTATCGGAGCCATCAAATGGAACTTCACCAAGTTCCTGCTGCGCCGCGATGGCACGGTCTACAAGCGCTACGCGCCCCTGACCAAGCCCGAAGAGATTGCCGACGATATTGAGCGGCTGCTGGCGGAGCCCGATCCCGCCTGAGGTTGCGTTCGTTGGTTACGGTCGTTAATCCGACGAGCCTCGCACCTTGCGCATGAAGTCCGCCAGCGAGCGCTCGGCGGATTCGGCGAAGTGGCGCTCCAGAATGTCGACCTGGACGCAGCGGTCGAGGCGGAATGTGCGGTAGTCCTGGCGGTGTTCGCACCAGGCGGCCACCAGCCAGACCTGTCCCCAGAAGAACAGGCCGAGCGGCTGGATGCAGCGCTCGGTCAACTGGCCCTGCGCGTCGCGGTAAGCGAGCCGCGCAACGGCGTGGCGGCCAAGCGCTGCGTGTAGCGTGTCGAATACCTGCTTGACCTCGCTGCCCATGCCGTAGCCGGGCGCGAAGATGCGCGTGGTCTCGGCTTCGTTGCGGCGCTCCGCGGGCAGGGCGCCCATCAGCTTTTCCAATGCGGCGTCCACCGATTCGGCCATGGTGCCGCCGCTCCACGCCTTGATCATCCGTGCGCCGGCCACGAGCGCTTCGACTTCGTCGGCGGTGAACATGAGCGGTGCAAGGTCGTAGCCTGCCCGCATGCGGTAGCCGATACCGGCCTCGCCTTCGATCGGTACGCCCGAGACAGACAGATCGCGGATATCGCGATACACGGTGCGCTCCGACACGCCCAGGCGGTCGGCCAGCATCGCCGCAGTGGTCAAACGGCGGCCTCGCAGGATCTGGGCAATCTGGAACAGGCGGTCGGCGCGGCGGGTCATGCGCGGCATTGTAGTGGGCTTGGGCCCGGGTGCAATGCGGGCCATATCCCCTACGCGCCGAAGCGCGTCAGTTCCCGTTTAGGGTGGATGTCGACGATATCCACCTGCTCGCCACGGCGCAGCATGCGCTTGCCCAGTCGGGGGAAATCGGCAATCTCGATGTTGAGATGTTCGCCGCCGCACAGATAGACGAGATCGTCCTTGCCGCAGTTGCGCAGGTGATGCGCGACGCCTGTGGGGAAGGCCATGAAATCGCCGCTGCGCACGGTGAAGATGTTGTCGTCGATCTCGGCCTGCGCTTCGCCGGAAAGGATGTAGATCCATTCCTCTTCGCGTTGGTGCGAGTGATAGACGAACGACTCCTTGCCCGGCGGCACGCGCGCGAAATTCACGCCCGTGCGCTTGAGCCCGAGCAGCCGGCCCATCATCGTGCCGTGAATTTCCGACAGGCTGTTCCAGGGGTGTGAAAACGACTGCGTGCGCGCGGTGACATCCGCGGCACGCATGAGATACGGGGATTGGCTCGGCATGGTGTTCTTCTCTGTCTCGTGGTGAAGGCCGGCGCCCGCGCACCGGCACTGGGGGCGTTACTGCTGTAGCAGGTACGCCTGCGTCTTGGCATCGGGCTCGTGCAGGCCGATGCGGTTGCCTTCGGTGTCGACGATGTGGGCGATGCGGCCCATGTGGTCGGGCAGCGTCATCGGCCCAAAGACGCATTGGCCGCCGCTGCCGTTCACGCGCTCGAGCACGGCATCCAGATTGGGCGCGTTCAGGTAGACCACGCTGCCCTTGTCGGACGGCGCAAAGCCCTCGCCCTTGACCAGCGCACCGTGGATGGTCGTCTCACCCGCCGGAAACACGCCCATGGTCAGGTCGCCCATATCTTCCTGCTTGAGCTGCGTGTCGAAGACGTTCTCGTAAAACTTCACCGCACGCGGGAAATCGTTGGCGGGAATTTCAAACCAGTTGATGACGCTTGCCATGATGTTCGCTCCGTTAGGTGGCTCAGGCGGTTGGGAGTGCCGTTGCCGGTTAAGGTGGAGCGATTCTGGAGGGGGGCTCCTGACAGCGTTCTGTCAGGAGCCTTCAGGAGGACTGAGGATCGTGTTGCAGCTTGCCCAGGCTGCGAATGCCGGGCGGAGGGGAGGGTGGCTCAGTGCGGAATCCAGCCCGCCAGCAGCGGCACCAGCACCGCTGTCAGCACGCCATTCAAGCCCATGCCCAATGCGGAGAACGCCCCTGCTTCCGGATTGACCTGAAACGCACGGGCCGTACCGATGCCGTGCGCCGCAATGCCAGTGGCAAAACCACGCACGCTGTACTCGCGCACGCGCAGCAGGTTCAGCAGCCGCGTCGTGGTCGTCGCCCCGACAATGCCGGTGATGAGCACCAGCACCGCCGTGATGGTCGGTGCGCCGCCAATCTTCTCCGAGATGCCCATGGCGATCGGGATCGTCACCGATTTCGGCGCCATGGAGCGCAGCGTTTCTGGCGATGCGCCCAGCAGCCACGCGATGCCCACGGCTGACACCACGGCCACGACCGACCCTGCAAGGAGCCCAGCCATCAGCGGTACCGCGTGGCGGCGCAGCTTCGCCCACTGCTGAAACAACGGCACCGCCAGCGCCACCGTGGCCGGCCCCAGCAGGAAGTGCACGAACTGCGCGCCGTCGAAGTACGTCTTGTACGGCGTGCCCGTGAGTGTCAGGAGTGTGCCCAGGATGACGACCGCAATCAGCAGCGGATTGACCATCGGGTTGAAGCGGCTGCGCTCATGCAGACGCACTCCGATCAGGTAGGCGATGAGCGTGGCAGTCAGCCCCAGCAGCGGGCTGGCGGCCAGGTAGACCCAGAGTTGATGCAGGTTCGGAGCCATCGCGTTCATGGGGCCAACTCCTCGTGGCCTTCGCCGCCACCGTGGTCAATGCGACCCATGCGGCGCATCAGCGCGCGCGTGACGAGCGCACCGGCGGCAATCGACAGCCACGTCGATACGACGGTCGCCACCACGATTGGCAGCCATTCCTGCCCGATGCGGTTCAGTTGCGTCATGACGCCCACGCCGGCCGGCACGAACAGGATGGTCAGATGCCGCAGCAGTTCACGGACGGTGCCCTGCATGACTTCGAGCACGCGGCCCTTGTCCACCAGCAGGTAGATGACCAGCAGCACCATCCCGATCACCGGACCGGGCACCGGCAGGTGCAGCGAATACGTCAACAACTCTCCCACCGACTGGAACGTCAACAGGATCGCGAAGGTTTGCAGCATGGGGCCTCCGGGCAAAACGAAGCGCCAAGTATAGAACCCGGCTGCGCTCGCCTCAGGCCAGCATGCGGTCGACCAGCTCGATCCAGTGTTCGACCGGCGTGTCCGTGCCGCTCTGCAGATGCGTCACGCAGCCGATGTTGGCGGTGACGATGCGCTCGGGCTGCGTCGCCTGCAGCTTGGCGAGCTTGTCGTCGCGCAGGCGGTAGGCGACCTTCGGTTGCAGCACCGAATACGTACCCGCCGAGCCGCAGCACAGGTGGCTGTCGGCGCAGAGCTTGACGTCCACGCCGAGCGAGGCGAGCAGCGCTTCCACCGCACCGCGAATCTGCTGACCGTGCTGCAGCGTGCAGGGCGGGTGCCACGCCACACGCGGCCGTTGTGCTTCGGGTTTGGTTTTCTGCAGAAGCTGCTGCGAGAACGCCGGCAGCACCTCGCACAGGTCGCGCGTCATCGCGGACACGCGCGCCGCACGTTCGGCGTAGGCCGGGTCATCGCGGAGCAAGTGGCCGTATTCCTTGACCATCGCACCGCACCCGGAGGCCGTCATGACGATGGCCTCGGCGCCCGCCTCGATGTGCGTCCACCATGCGTCGATGTTGGCGCGCATGTTGCCGAGGCCGCCCGCATGGTCGTTCATGTGATAGCGGATCGCGCCGCAGCAGCCCGCACGGTCTGCACTGATGAGCTGCACGCCCAGCTTGTCGAACACGCGCGCCGTGGCCGCATTGATGTTGGGCGACATGGCGGGTTGTACGCAGCCCTCGAGCAACAGCATCTTGCGTGCGTGCGCGGTGCCGGGCCGCGTGCCGGCGTGAGGCTGCCTGGCCGGAACCTTGTTGCGCAGCACCGGCGGCAACATCGGCCGCACTGCCTGTCCGAGCCTGAGCGCGGAGCCGAACAGCGCCGGCCGCGTCAGCCCTTCGCGCAGCGCCCAGCGTACGGCGCGTTCGCCAAGGGGACGTGATTCGCCTTTCGCGTCGAGCTGGTCATCGACGATCTTGCGGCCGATCTCGACCAGGCGCCCGTAGGTCACGCCGGATGGGCAGGTCGATTCGCAGTTGCGGCAGGTCAGGCAGCGGTCCAGGTGCAGGCGCGTGGCTGGGCCGGCGGGCTGGCCCTCCAGCACCTGCTTCATCAGGTAGATGCGCCCCCGCGGGCCGTCCAGCTCATCGCCGAGCAGTTGGTAGGTCGGGCAGGTGGCCGTGCAGAAACCGCAGTGCACGCACTTCTGCACGATGCTTTGGGCTTCTTCGCCGTCGGGGGTGTTGCGCAGGAACGCCGCGAGCGTGATTTGCATGATGGGCTAGCGTTGGAAGTCGGCAGTCAGAACGCTGAATACAGACGGCCCGGGTTGAAGATGCCGTGCGGATCGAAGCTGTCTTTCAGGCGTTTGTGCACGGCCATCAACGGCGCGGCGACGGGCGTGAAGATGTCGCTGGCGCGGTCGCCGTTGCGGAACAGCGTGGCGTGGCCGCCGGCCTTGCGGGCAGCATCGCGGATGGCGTCGGCGGAGGTGTTGCCGGTGTCGATCCACCAGCGCTGGCCGCCGCCCCATTCGACGAGCTGCTCATCGGCCGACGCATGACCGAGCGCCAGCGGCGGCGTGGCCGGGGGCAGGGCGATGCGCCACAGCGGCAGGCTGCCTTGCACGGCGCGGGCGAAAAATGCATGCGATTGCTCGCGAAGGTCGCGCCAAAATGCGGCCCCTTCCGCGTCGTCAACGCGCTCGCCGCCAAGCTTGGCAATGGCGGCGCGCACGGCCGCATCGGCGCCGCTCAAACGGGCCCACAGCGCGCCATCGATCCACGCCGACGCGGCAATCGGCAGCGGTTGGCCGCCCCAGCGGTTGAGCGTGTCGATGGCTTCGGCCTGCGGCATTGCGAAGCGCAGCGTCGCATCGCAGAACGGCATCGGCAGCACCTTGAGCGATACCTGCACGATCAAGCCCAGCGTGCCGAGCGCGCCGGCCATCAGGCGCGAGACGTCGTAACCGGCCACGTTCTTCATTACCTGGCCGCCGAAGTTGAGCATGTCGCCGCGGTCATCCATGACGACCGCGCCGAGCACGAAATCGCGCAGCGCGCCCACCGACTGCCGGCGCGGGCCGGACAGGCCGGCTGAAAACGCACCGCCGACGGTGGCCTGCTTGCCATCCGCAGCAAAGTGGGGCGGCTCGAACGCGAGCATCTGGCGGTGCTCGGCCAGCGCGGCTTCGATCTCGACGAGCGGTGTGCCGCTGCGCGCCGTGATGACGAGTTCTGCACAGTCGTAATCGACGATGCCGGACCACTCGCGCGTATCGAGCACGGTGCCGTCGGGTGCAGGCGCGCGGCCATAGAAATCCTTTGTGCCGCCGCCGCGCAGGGTGAGCGGCGTGCGGTTGCTTGCGGCCTGCGTAATGGCGTCGCGAAAGCGTGCGAGCGCAGGCGAAAGGGCGGTGTCAGACGTGATGAGCATGTTGAACCTTCGGGCGCAACGGCTTGGTCGCTGCGTGCGGCTTCGGAATGGTCAGGCGGCGATCAGAAGCGCGGCAGATCGGGGTGGGGCAATAGGCCGTTGCGCACGTGCAGCTTGCCGTATTCGGCACAGCGCGCGAGCGTGGGGATGGCCTTGTCGGGGTTCAGCAAACGCGCCGGGTCGAACGCCGCCTTGACGCGCAGGAAGGCGTCGCGCTCTTCGGCCGAGAACTGCACGCACATCGAGCTGAGCTTTTCCACGCCCACGCCGTGTTCGCCCGTCACCGTGCCGCCAAGTTCCACGCAGGTCTCGAGGATATCGGAGCCGAACAGTTCAGCGCGGTGCCATTCGTCCTGGTCTTCGCCGTTGAAGAGGATGAGCGGGTGCATGTTGCCGTCGCCCGCGTGGAACACGTTGATGCAGCGCAGGGCGTACTTCTGCTCCATCTGCTGGATGCGCCGCAGCAGCGTACCGATGTGCTTGCGCGGGATGGTGCCGTCCATGCAGTAATAGTCCGGCGAGATGCGGCCTGCCGCAGGGAATGCATTCTTGCGGCCGCTCCAGAACTTCAGGCGCTCGGCTTCGCTTTGCGAGACCTGGATGCGGGTGGCACCCGAGGCCCGCAGCACTTCGCTCATGCGCGCGATCTCTTCGGCCACCTCTTCAGGCGTGCCGTCGGATTCGCACAGCAGGATGGCGGCCGCGTCCAGGTCGTAGCCGGCGCAGACGAATTCCTCCACGGCGGCGGTGGCGGGCTTGTCCATCATCTCCAGCCCGGCCGGGATGATGCCCGCGGCAATCACATCGGCCACGGCGTTGCCGCCCGATTCCACATCGTCGAAGCTCGCCATGATCACCTGCGCGAGTTGCGGCTTCGGGATCAGGCGCACGGTCACTTCGGTCACCACCGCCAGCATGCCTTCGGAGCCGATCACCGTGGCCAGCAGGTCCAGGCCCGGTGCGTCGGGCGCCTCGCTGCCGAATTCGACCACCTCGCCGTCCATCATCACGGCGCGCACGCGCAGCACGTTGTGTACGGTCAGGCCGTATTTCAGGCAGTGCACGCCGCCCGAGTTTTCATTGACGTTGCCACCGATGGTGCAGGCGATTTGCGACGACGGATCGGGCGCGTAGTACAGCCCATGCGGGTTGGCGGCTTCCGAAATGGCAAGGTTGCGCACGCCCGGCTGGACCACCGCGGTACGTGTGTATGGGTCGACCTTGATGATGCGTTTGAACTTGGCCAGCGACAGCACCAGCCCGCCCGGCGTCGGCATCGCGCCGCCCGACAGGCTCGTTCCTGCGCCGCGCGGCACCACGGGCACGCCCATGCGGTGGCACACGCGCAGGATCTCGACGACCTGCGCCTCGGTATCCGGCAGCACCACGGCCAGCGGCACCTGCCGGTAAGCGGCGAGGCCATCGCATTCATACGGAGTAGTGTCCTCGCGCTCCCAGAGCAGCGCGTCGTCGGACACGATGTTGGACAGCGCGGCGGTCAGCTCGGCCTGCAGGGCGGTCAGATCGCGGGCGGTGGCGGACAACGACGATGGCGCATTCATGGGGTGTCTCTCATGGTTCTGCCCGCCAGCGCTGGCCGGGGTGGGAGGCACTATAGCCCGGCCGCCGCGCCGCGCGGCGTGTTAAGGACTTTTGCGGCGATGAATTTGGCTCGCCGGGACGGCCAATGTGGTTCATCGCGATGCAGCAAGGTTTCGCCGGCCGTGGGTGGAGGTCCGACCTTCACGATCGAGCCTTTGACTACCAACGGCGGGGTTCAAAACACCGACTCTCACACTAAAAGTTTCGAATCTGAGGTTCGGATACCTCACGCGTGAGGCAAATACAGTCGGCGTTGATGAAAAAAACAGCAACGATGACGTTCGGAACGTCGACTTCGAGGCTCAGAGGGTCGACCCATGACGCTTTTTGCTCCGACGTTGCTGCTTTTTTCATCAACGCTGGCGTTCCGAACGTCAACGTCGATACTAAAAGTTTCGAATCCGGTGGTTTGAGGCCCGGCGACGCGCCTCCACTGCCCACGGCTGGCGGCTGACGGCTTACCAATCCAGCCCGAGCAACCAGTCCACAAAATGCTGCGCCTCGGGCTTCATCGGTGCCTGCTCGCGCTGCACGATGTAATAAGCATGTGGCGACGTCGATTCGATGTCCAGCAGCCGCACGATCTGCCCCGAGGCCAGCCAGTTGCGGGCCATTGCCTGCCTCACGAGCGCCACCCCCTGGTTTGAGACGACGGCTTCCAGCATCAGCCCGATGTCGTTGAAGAGCGAACCGGTGGCGGGCTCGGGCGCGTCAAGCCCAGCCGCCTCAAACCACGGGCGCCACGGCTCAAGGGGGCTGCGCAGCAGCGTGAGGTTCAGCAGTTGCGATGCTTCGGTGATGGTGTTGCCGCTGATCTGCTCGAAATAGCCGCGCCCGCACGCCGGGAACACCGGCTCGTTGAGCAACAGCGTGGTCTTCAGATCTGGGTAGCGGCCGGTGCCATAGCGGATCTCGACATCGGTGTCCTCGGCCTTCACGTCGAGGAACGGGATGGCGAGATGCAGTTCCACGTCGATATGCGGGTACAGCGCGTTGAACTCTGGAATGCGAGCCACCAGGTGCTGACGGCCGAACGTGGGCGGAATCGCCACACGCAGCCGTGCGCGCTGCTTGCTGAATTCCGGGCGGGCCAGTTCATGGAGGCTCTTGAGCGCATCCTGCACGCTGCGCAGGTAGCGCGTGCCTGCGGCAGTCAGCCGCAGTGCCGTGCCGGTGCGCACGAACAGGTCTTCGCCCCACAGCTCTTCCAGATTTTTGATGCGGTGCGATACCGCGCTGGGCGTGACAGATAGCTCTTCGGCCGCACGCGCGAAGCTCGCATGGCGCGCCCCCGCCTCAAAGGCAATCAGCAGATGCAACGGAGGAACGCGCTTGAAGACGGAGGACATGCGGGCGGTCGCTGGTGGGTGAATCGGTTACAGGTGGAAGATCTTGCCCGGGTTCAGGATGTGCTTCGGGTCCAGCGCCTGCTTGACACTGCGCATCAGGTCGATCGCATCGTTACCGTGTTCGGCGATGAGAAAGTCCATCTTATGCAGGCCCACGCCGTGTTCGCCTGTGCAGGTGCCGTCCATGGCGATCGCACGCGCGACGATGCGCTGGTTGATGCGCTCGGCTTCTTCCAGTTCTTCCGGCTTGTTTGGGTCGATCAGCAGCGCAACGTGGAAGTTGCCGTCGCCCACGTGGCCAACGATGGGGGCGGGCAACTGCAGCGCGCTGGCGAGCAGGTCCTTCTCGGTCTCGACCACGCATTCGGCCAGGCGGGAGATGGGCACGCACACGTCAGTGGTGACGGCGCGGCACCCCGGCTTGAGCTGCAGGAACGCAAAGTACGCGTTGTGTCGGGCGTTCCACAGGCGGCTGCGGTCTTCGGGGCGTGTTGCCCATTCGAAGCCTTGCCCTTTATGTTCGGCGGCGATCTGCTGGACGGTCTCGGCCTGTTCCTGCACGCCGTGCTCGGAGCCGTGAAATTCGAAGAACAGCGTCGGCATCTCGGGCAGCGCCAGCTTGTCGTACTGGTTGATCGCGCGGATGGCCAGCGCATCGACAAACTCCACGCGCGCAATCGGCACGCCCATCTGGATGGTGTCGATCACAGCGGATACCGCATCGCCCATGCTCGGGAAGGCGCACACCGCCGCCGACACGGCTTCGGGCTGCGGATACAGCTTCAGCGTGATCTCGGTGATGATGCCCAGCGTCCCTTCGCTGCCGATGAAGAGCCGCGTGAGGTCATACCCCGCCGACGATTTGCGCGCGCGGTTGGCCGTCTTGATGCTGCGGCCGTCTGCGGTGACGACCGTCAGGTTCAGCACGTTCTCGCGCATCGTGCCGTAGCGCACGGCGTTGGTGCCGGAAGCACGCGTCGCGCACATGCCGCCGATGGAGGCATCCGCGCCCGGGTCGATCGGGAAGAACAAGCCGGTATCGCGGATCTCGGTATTGAGCTGCTTGCGCGCGACGCCCGGTTCGACCGTCACCGTCAGGTCTTCCGGGTGCACCGACAGCACGTGGTTCATCTGCGAAAGATCGAGGCTCACGCCGCCGGCCACCGCCAGGAGATGGCCTTCGAGCGACGAGCCGGCGCCATACGGGATCAGCGGAATCTCGTGCTCGAAGCAGAGTTTGGCGACGGCAGCGACTTCCTCGGTGGTCTGCGCGAAGACGACGGCGTCGGGCAGCATCGGGTCGTAGGCGGATTCATCACGACCGTGGTGGGCGCGCACGGCCTCGGTGGTGGAGATGCGATCGCCGAAGCGGGCCCGCAGTGCGTCGAGCATGACCGGGGGGATCGGCTTGCGCACCAATCGGGGATGGGGAATCGGGTGGTTCATGGGGGTCTCGCAATGTTGTGCGGCTCTCGGCGGGCCAATGAATCATTCTAACGCCGGGGTTGCACGCCGCTTGCGATAATGGCGGCTTGCAACGCGCCAATACAGGAACAGGAGACGCACCTTGGGCAACCGCCTATCCAAAATCGCCACCCGCACCGGCGACGACGGGACCACCGGCCTCGGCGACGGCAGCCGCACGGCCAAGGACAGCCTGCGCATCGCCGCCATCGGCGACGTCGACGAGCTGAACTCGCACATCGGCGTGCTGCTCACGGAAACGCTGCCCGACGGCGTGCGCGCGGCGCTCACGGCCATCCAGCACGACCTGTTCGATCTGGGTGGCGAACTGTGCATTCCCGGCTACACGATGGTGACGACAGCGCACGTGTTGCGGCTCGATCAATGGTTGGCCGATTACAACGCCGATCTTCCCCGGCTGGCCGAATTCATCCTGCCCGGTGGCAGTCGCGCTGCGGCACAGGCGCATGTCTGCCGCACCGTCGCGCGCCGTGCCGAGCGCAGCATCGTTGCACTGGGCCGCGCAGAGACCATTGGCGAGGCGCCGCGCCAATACGTCAACCGCCTGTCGGACCTGCTGTTCGTGCTGGCCCGCGTGCTCAATCGCGCAGATGGCGGCACGGACGTGCTGTGGAAGCGCGACGAACACAAGCCAGCCTGATCGGCCTCGACACTTAACGTAAGAGAAACGGCCCGGCGAGGTTGCTACCTCGGCCGGGCCGTTTGCCGTGCACCGCGTGGATCAGTTCACGGTGGTCGGTGTAGTCGTGCTTTGTGCCACGGCAGCCAAGCCCGCCAACTGCCCCGGCGTGGTGATGGTCAGGGCCTGCGATGGCGTGGGCGCCGGGAAGCCGCCTTCGGCCAGCGCTTCCTTGATCGTGCGGTTGGTGTCGAAATAGACCTGCCAGTAGTTGTCGTTGTGCGTGTACGGGCGCACGGCCAGCACGGGCCCCACCAGGTTGAATTCCAGAATTTCCACATCGACGGCCGGATCCGTCAGCACGTTGGGAATCGCGGCAATCCTCTCCTTGAGCAGCGTGATGGCGGCGCGGTGGTCTGCGCTGCCCGCCAGTTGCGCCTTCAGCTCGACGCGGCGGAAAGGGTTGGAGGTGTAGTTCTGGATCGTGTCGGCGAAGATCTTGCCGTTGCCCACAATCGTGACCACGTTGTCCGGCGTGTTGATGGTCGTGGCAAACAGGCCGATCTCCTTGATCGTGCCCGTCACGCCGCCGGCCGTCACAAAGTCGCCCACTTTGAACGGCCGCAGCACGATCAGGAACGCGCCCGCCGCAAAGTTGGACAGCAGCCCCGACCACGCCATGCCGATGGCCACACCGGCTGCGGCAATCAGCGCCGCGAACGTCGTCGTCTGGATGCCGAAATAGCCGAGGATGCCGATCACCAGCAGCACATTCAGCGTGACGGTGATGATGGAGCCGACATACCGCAGCACGGTCGGATCGACCTTCTGTCGGCTCAGTGAAGCCTCTACCATGCGCACCGCGAGGTTGATCAGCCAGCGGCCGACGACCCAGAAGACGATGGCGCCGAGTATCTTCATGCCGACGTCGGTGGCGTACTGCGCCACGATTGCCTGGTACTTGCTTGCGGTGTTGACGGCGGTGTCCGCCAGGTTGTCTGCCATGGGTGCCTCCGAAAGAGCAGGGGGGGAACCCACCTACGATATGTCAAAGACAACGCACTTGTGTGACTTTGATACGTCTCGCTCACATTTGTTATAGATCTGCGCGTTGATGCGCGCGCAAAGAAAAAGGACGCCCGCAGGCGCCCTTCCCAAATCAACTTGATGGCGTTTCAGTTGCCGCTGCCCGGCACGAGACGGCGCTTGCGCACGGCGTCGGCCAGCGTTTCCAGCACCTTCACCGAATCGTCCCAGCCGATGCAGGCGTCGGTCACGCTCTGGCCGTAGACGAGGTCGGACACCGGCGTGCCTTGCACGTGGTCCTGGCGACCGGCGTTGATGTGCGATTCCACCATCACCCCGACGATGCGGTTATCGCCGGCTGCCATCTGGCGGCCGATGTCTTCGCACACCGGAATCTGGTTTTCGTGCTTCTTGCTGCTGTTGGCGTGCGAGGCATCGATCATCAGGCGCGCGGCCAGGCCCGACTTGGAGATGGCGTCGCAGGCTTCCTGCACGCTGGCAGCGTCGTAGTTGGGCGCCTTGCCGCCGCGCAGGATGATGTGGCAATCCTCGTTGCCGGCCGTCGACACGATAGCCGAGTGGCCGCCCTTGGTGACCGACAGGAAGTGGTGCGGCTGCGATGCGGCCTTGATGGCGTCCACGGCGATCTTCACGTTGCCGTCGGTGCCGTTCTTGAAACCGACCGGGCACGACAGGCCTGAAGCCAGCTCGCGGTGCACCTGGCTTTCGGTGGTGCGCGCACCGATCGCGCCCCAACTCACCAGATCGGCGATGTACTGCGGGCTGATCACGTCGAGGTATTCGGTGCCGGCGGGCAGGCCCAGTTCGTTGATATTCATCAGCAGCTCGCGTGCGGTGCGCAGGCCGTCGTTGATCTTGAAGCTGCCGTCCATGTGCGGATCGTTGATCAGACCCTTCCAGCCCACCGTGGTGCGGGGCTTTTCGAAGTACACGCGCATCACGATTTCCAGCTCGTTCTTGAAGCGCTCGCGCTGCTCGACCAGGCGGCGGGCGTAGTCCATCGCTGCCTTGGTGTCGTGGATGGAGCAGGGGCCGATGATGACGATCAGGCGGTCGTCCATGCCATGCAGGATGCGGTGCATCGCGTTCCGGCTTTGGTAGATCAGGTCGGACACGGTGTCGCTGCACGGGAATTCGCGGATCAGATGCGACGGCGGCGTCAGCTCTTTCAGTTCGCGAATGCGCAAATCGTCGGTGTTCTTCGGCATGGAATGCTCCGGGGATGTGTCTTGAGTTCTATTGGAAACGTCTACTGTGTTCGGATCATGTTTCGCGTCGGTGCCGGGGTGGGGCAGGTGACAGGGCGAAAAAAAACCGCCAGGGTCGCTGGCGGTTTTCGGTATCTGCTGGGTGCTTTATTTTTGCTGCAAGCGCCCCTCTCCTTCCGCCAGCGGTGCGAGATGCCAAAAGTAAAAGTAAAAAAACTTGGCGAAGGACATGAGAGGAAAACGAGGCAATGCAGGAAAATTTGTGGCGCTCAGTTGGCTTGAACCTACTGCGCCGCACCAATCGAACCGTCTTTATAAACCCTTTTTTTGAGGGCCGCAAGCGCCGATTTTCCGTGCCTGCGGCGCCAAAACGACGGTGTGAGGGCAATCAAACTGTGCCGCCCACCGTCATGTTCTCCATGCGTAGGGTCGGCTGGCCTACGCCCACCGGCACGCTCTGGCCTTCCTTGCCGCACACGCCGATGCCCGAATCGAGGCGCATGTCGTTGCCGATCATGGTCACGTGCTTGAGCGATTCCGGGCCGCTGCCGACCAGCGTCGCGCCCTTGACCGGCGCGGTGATCTTGCCGTCTTCGATCAGGTAGGCCTCGCTTGCCGAGAAGACGAACTTGCCATTGGTGATGTCGACCTGGCCGCCGCCGAAGTTGACCGCATACAGGCCTTTCTTGACGCTGGCGATGATCTCTTGCGGGTCCTTGTCGCCGCCGAGCATGTACGTGTTGGTCATGCGCGGCATGGGCAGGGCAGCGTAGCTCTCGCGGCGGGCATTGCCGGTCACGGGCATCTTCATCAGGCGCGCGTTGAGCGTGTCCTGCATGTAGCCGGTGAGGATGCCGTCTTCGATGAGCGTGTTGCACTGCGTGGGATTGCCCTCGTCGTCGAGGTTCAGTGAGCCGCGGCGGTTGGCAAGCGTGCCGTCATCCACCACCGTGACGCCCTTGGCGGCCACGCGCTCGCCCATGCGGCCGGAAAACGCCGACGAGCCCTTGCGGTTGAAGTCGCCTTCCAGCCCGTGGCCGATGGCTTCGTGCAGAAGCACGCCCGGCCAGCCCGGGCCGAGCACCACGGTCATCGTGCCGGCCGGTGCCGGTTTGGCTTCCAGGTTGACGAGTGCGGACGAAACCGCCTCATCCACGTATTCGCGCAGCAGTTCGTCGGTGAAGTAGCCGTAGGCATAGCGGCCCCCGCCACCGGAGCTGCCCATTTCGCGGCGACCGTTCTGCTCGGCGATGACGGTGACGGAGATGCGCACCAGCGGGCGCACATCTGCGGCGATCACGCCGTCGCTGCGCGCGACGAGCATCACGTCGTATTCGCCGGCCAGACCGGCCATGACCTGCACCACGCGCGGGTCTTTGGCGCGGGCGAGCTTTTCGATTCGCTCGAGCAGGGCCACCTTTTCGGAGGCCGTCATCGAATCGAGCGGGTCATTCGGTGCATACAGCGAGTGGCTGCCCGGGGTGCTGGCCAGGCTGCTGGCGACCTTCACGCGGCCGGAACCGGCTTTGCCGATCGTGCGCGTGGCAGCAGCGGCCTGCATCAGGGCGGGGAGGCTGATGTCGTCGGAGTAGGCAAACGCGGTGCGGTCGCCCGACACGGCACGCACGCCCACACCCTGGTCGATGCTGAAGCTGCCGGATTTGACGATGCCTTCTTCCAGGCTCCATGCCTCGTTGCGGGTGTACTGGAAGTACAGATCGGCATAGTTCACGCGGTGCGTGAAGATGTCGGCCAGCGCGCGCTGCAGATGCGCTTCATCAAGGCCGTACGGATCGAGCAGCACGCGGCGCGCGATGGACAGATTCTGGATGGCGATGTCGCCTGCGTTCATGGTCGGTTCTCGCAAAAAAAATCGATTGGCTTACATCACGCGGTGCTTGAGCGCCGGCAGATCCCGGCGCACTTGGGCGATGCGGGCGGGGTCCATGTCTCCGATGGCAACGCCTTCGCCCTCGGGCACGGAGGCAATGATTTCCCCCCACGGGTCGACCAGCATGGAATGGCCCCACGTGCGGCGGCCGTTTTCATGGCGCCCGCCCTGAGCGGCAGCCAGCACATAACACTGGTTTTCGATGGCGCGGGCGCGCAGGAGGATTTCCCAGTGCGCGGCGCCGGTCACGTAGGTGAAGGCCGCCGGCATCAGAATCAAGTTCAGGTTGCCCTGTGCCGCCAGCGCCCGATACAGCTCCGGAAAGCGCAGGTCGTAGCACACGGACATGCCGACACGGCCGCATGGTGCGTCGAAGGCGACCGGAGTGGCGCCGGGCTCGATGGTGCGGGCCTCGTCGTAGCGCTCTTCGCCGCGCACGAAGTTGAACAGGTGGATCTTGTCGTAGAGTGCGACACGCAATCCGGCCGGGTTGAATGCGAGCGACGTATTGCGCACGCGCTGTTCGTCTTCGCACCACATCGGCAACGTGCCGCCGACGAGCCACAGCTTGTGGCGGCGTGCGGCATTGGCAAGGAAAGTCTGGATCGGGCCATCCTGGTCGCCTTCGCGGATAGCGACCTTGTCGCTGTCCTTGCGGCCCATCATGCAGAAGTATTCAGGCAGCAACGCGAGTTGGGCACCCTGGGCGGCCGCTTCGGCAAGCAGCGCATCTGCCCGCGCGAGGTTGTGGTCCACATCGATGGCCGTCACCGTCTGGATGGCGGCGACGCGAAAAGGTGCATCGAAAGGCGCATCCATGCCGGATGCGACGGGGGCCGGAGCAACGGTGGTCGAAGTCATGGGGCCTATTTTGCCGAGGTTTGCGATTGGCTGCCCGAATTGCTGTTGGATGCGACTTTCTCGATCTTCGGATCGGCCCAACTGCCGGTCACGTGGTATTGCGTGACGAAGGCCTTCGACAACTGGTCGCCCAGAACCAGTTGCGCGGCCAGCGTGCCCAGCCCGATGGCCGGGTTGATGAACGCCGCCGCCAGCGAGGCCGACGTGGCGTCCACCTTGGGCGTGACCTTGACGCGCAGGTCCTGTGTTTCATCGAGGATGTTCGCCGAGCCCTGCATGGCCACCTGGAACTGCGGGCCCTTGACGGCGAAATCTTCGGTGTGTGCGATGCCGCTGGCGATGGTGCCGGTGGCTGCCACGCTCTCGAACGGCGTGCCGCGCCCGGTGGCGCTGCGCAGGTCGGTCGCGAAATGCAGCAGCCCCTGCAGGCTCAGCACGCCGGCCAGCTTGGCCAGGCCCGGATCGACGGGCAGGAACTGGCCGCGCTCCAGGTTCAGCGCCATGCGGCCGTTGAGCGTCGGGTAGTCGATCGACATGGGCGAGCCGCGCCACACCACGCGGCCTTCGAGCTTGCCCTTGGCTCCGTCGATCACCTTGGCGAAGCCCATCTTCTGCAGCAGGTCGCCGGTGTCGCGCAGGTCGAGGTTGAAGTCGAGCAGCGTCCGGCGCTCCGGATCATCGCCGCCGCCACGCAGGCGTCGCGGGATGCGCCACGTACCGTGCGCCGTGAGCGTGGCGGCGGGCTGCTCGATCTTCAGCGTCTCGAGCGTCCATACCGGCGCGCCATCGGTGATCTGGCTGCGCGCCTTGATCTCCAGCTTGCCGAGCGCTTTGCCGCGCAAGTCGAACTTCTCGGCGACGAGGTCGAGCGACGGAATTTCCTGCGAGCTGCTCGCCAACGATTCGGTGAGCGCCGTCTCTTCCTTGGCGTCTGGGATGTTCATGCGCGACAGGCGCATTGTCAGCTCGCCGAAGGGCACGGCAGCGCTTTCGGCGTGCCAGCGCGCGCTGCCCGCAATTTCGCGCGATTCGATCGTCGATTGCCAATTGGCACCGTCGCGCGTGGCGTCGATGCGTACGGCGTTGAAGTCGCGGCCCAGAATGCGCAGCGTCTGCGCGCGGGCGTTCAGGTGGCTGGGCAGATACGCGCTGTGGTTGTTGGAGGCGTTGGCTGCATTGGCACCATGTTCGGCGGCAATCTGGCTGGCGCTCTTGTCAGGGGCGGGTGCAGCAAAGGCATGGCGCCAGGCGTCGACGTCCAACTGATCCAGCGCCAGATTGGCTTGCACGCCTTCCTGCGGCTGCGGCACCGGCTGCCGCACACCGATGCCGCCGCGCAGCACCTCGACGCCGTTGCCTGTGTTGCGTTGCTCGTAGCGGGCGCTGACGATATTCCCGACCTGCAGAACGATTTCGTCGACGGCGTTGTTGGACGCCAGCGGTTGCATTTCGAAACGCACCGGCAAGGGCTGCCCAGCCGCCTTGTTCAGCGGTGCCGGTAGACGCACCGTCATCGGGGTCAGATCCGACTGGACCTGAATGAGAGGCCGATGCTGTTTGACGCTGATGGTCGCGCTGTACGGGGCGGTGCCCTCCAGCGAGCGGGCGACGGCGGCCACCGGGCTGTTTTCCGGCGTCGTCTCACGCAGCCCTTGGGCCGATGCGGTGCCCGCCACCTGGATGCGGATCGTGCCGTCGGGTGCGGTGCCGCCCGTAGGGCGGATTTCGCCGCCGGCAAAGCGCGCGCGCAGGTTATCGAAACCGATGCCCTTTTGCGTGAAGGTCAGCGCGCCGTTGACATCGGTCAGCGGCGGTGCCTGCGGGACCAGCGTGACGTCATTGCGTACGAACGTGACGCTGCCTTGGGCCCGCGCCGAACGCATTTCATGCAGGGGCAGGTCCAGCTTGAGCGCCAGCGTGGCGTTGCCCTGGGCGCGGGCGTCCTTGGTGAAATGGCCGATCCACTGGCTGATGGGGCTCGCTTCGATGTACTGCAGGAAATTCTGCGTGGCGCCGTCGCCGCGGCCTTCGATGGCCAGCAGCGGGTTGCGGTCGCCCATGTCGGGCAGGCTGCCATTCACGTCCTGCAGATTTACGCCCATCACCTTGGCACGCGCCACTTTGAACGCGAGCGATGCGCGATCGAACGTCACCGTGCCGTCGATGTTCGTGAATGCCGGCCAACTGCCGGGGTGCGTCGGCGCCTGGCCGGGCGGGTTGTGCGCGGCTTCGACCGGCGCCGGCTGGTACGTCACATCCTGCATCGGTACTTCTACGCGAAATACACCCTTGTGCGGCGGCCGGAACGGAAAGTCGTGCAGATCCCCCGCCAAGGCGAAATTCACATTGCTAGCCGTGCCGGCCTGCAGCGCACCGCCCAGGTAGTCGCGCAGATGTTGCCCGATGGACAGCGGCAGATAGCGAGGCACTCGCGCAACGCTGGCGCGGTCCAGCGAGCCCTTCAGGTCGATGGTGCCGAGGTGGCTGGTGTCCGGCGCGTGACGATAGCTGCCCGTGATGCGCGCCGACAGGTCGTCGTTGGAGAACGCAAGGTTGTCGCTGGTGACGACGAGTTCCTGCTTGCGATATGTCCAGCGCAACGTGCCTTGCAGCCGGTCCAGCGGCACGCGGGCATCGGCAAACGTGCCTGGCAGCAGCAGCGCGGAGTCGTTGGACTCAATCCGCAGCGTGCCCTTGTCGTTCGAGAAAACGGCGTTGCCGGAGAGGTTTTCTACGCCGGGCACGGCGGGCTCGGGATGCTGGCCGGGCGGCACCGCGGGCAGCGCGCCGGGGCCGAACGACACCTGGCGCATCGTGGCGCGGCCAGTGAAGTGCATGGGCGCCGGCGTGTTTGGCCGCCAGCGGGACACATCGCGCTGCCAGTTGATGTCGAGATCGTCGATGCGGCCGGAGGGTTGTTTGGTGCGCAGCGGTTCCAGCACGCTGCTGGGCAGCGGCAGCGTGGTGGCGATGTTGCGCAGGTCGGCCAGGTCCAGCGTCGTGGCCTTGACTTGCAGGCTGCGCAGGGCGTCGCGTGCGTCGAGCGCCCATCCCACGGTGACATTACGCAAGCCGCGCGGCGTGCCCGCCGGGTTGGTCGGCGTCTGGATGCCTGGGCCCGCCAGTTCGGGGATCGATGCCGGTTGGGCGGGCAGGTTCAACGGTTGCCAGAGCAGCGTGTCGACGCGGAGGATGTGCTCGCCGCGCGCATTGCGCTGATGTGTGGCCAGCGCCTGCAGGCTGCGTAACTGCAGCGGCTCCAGATCCTTGCGGACTTGCAGATCGAGCTGCTGCCCGGTCAGCCGCGCCTGGCTGCGCGTGAACACGCCGTCGGCAAACTCCACCGAGCCGTCGGAGGTCAGCGTGCCGCTTTGGGCGGCGGCCAGCACGGGCACGTAGCGCTGCACAGAAGGCAGCTGCAGCGTATCGACCTGCCAGGACGCCTGGCCATGCCAGTGGCGCCAGTCGCCGGGGCGGGCCAGCAGGTCGTGGCGGAAATCGGCGTGGAGTTTGATGGCGCCGTTGAACAGCGTGGGCGAGGTGCCGCTGGCCTCCAGCCTGTGGCGCGTCGGGCCGCTGCGTAGCTGCAGCCGCACATTGCCCAGCGCCACTTCGGGCAGTTTCTGCTGCTCGTCGAGCCAGCGGACGGCGCCTTGCTGAAAATCGATGTTGCCTTGGGAGAGCAGTTGGTCCAGGAAGATGCTGTCGCCGCCGGTGTCTGCGCTGAGCGGCATGCCGGCGACGGAGAGGACGCCTTGCGTATCGCGCCGTACCAGAAGGTCGGCCTGGGTGGCGTGCAGCGCGGCAAAGGTCACCTGCATGCGCAGCAACGAGCGCCAGGACAGCCGCGCCTGCACGTCCTGTACCGCGAACGTGAGACGGCCCGCAGTGTCGTGAGCGTCGATGCGCTGGGCACGGAAGGCTGGGTGCCAGCCTTCCCAATAGGTCTCAAGCGAGCCGATGCCGACGGTGGCATGCAGTGCGCTGGACGCCTCGCGCTCCATCCACTCGCGCGCCGCGCCCGCGCGCGGCCACAGGATGAAGCGCACCGCCAACATGCCCACGAAGGCCAAGACCGCCAGCGCCGCCGTTGTTTTCCAGAGCAAACGCCACAGCTTGCGCCACATCGGGGCGCGTAACGCAGCCCCAATGCCCGCGCCGACACGGCTTAGAAGTCTCACCAGCTGCGCCCAGGCTGAGAGCCGGCCCACCCCGCGTGTGGACAGGGTGCTGGCATGTCCACCATCGGACTTCGGCGATTCGGGAGGCTGGGACGGGCGAGGCATGATGCGGATTATCCGATATTCAGGAGGCGGCGCCACATTTGGAGCCCAGGCGCCGCGCTGGCGAAGCGGCAAGCAGTGGGCAAGCACACCCGATGCCCGCAGAGTCTTTGGCCACTGCCGGCTTCATATGTATTTCAGCGAGAATGGATGCTTCCGCCAATGCCCGATGGGTTCGCATGACCGATTCCGACTTGTCCACCCAGCCATTTCTGAAAGCTCCAGCCCGCGCGCCGGAGGGTGCCGCTTCCGCGCTGCCCTTTGCACTCGCGTATTCCCGTTATCTACAGCGCCAGGCGCAAGCGCGCGAAGGATGGGCCGAGCGTGTGCAGGCTGGCGCGAGCCATCCCATTGACATGGCGTGGCTGTTGGCGCGCTTCACTGAACTGTTCGATACCAGGGCCGTCGAGGCTGAGACCGCGCTCAAGCGCGCCTTGCGCCTGTTGCGCAATGAAGTCTTCGGCGCACTGGTTGAGCGCGATCTCTCCGGCGCCGCAACGCTCGACGAGGTGACGGGCACGATGACGGACCTCGCCGAGTTTGCCGTGCGCACGGCCCTTTCCGTGATCGGCCAGGAACTGACCTCGCTACACGGCCAGCCGATTGGGCAGTCCTCCGGCGAGGTGCAGGAACTGGTGGTGGTGGGCATGGGCAAGCTGGGCGGGCGCGAGTTGAACGTCTCGTCCGACATCGATCTGATCTTTCTCTACGACGACGATGGCGACACCCAGGGCGGCCCGCGCCCGCTCTCCAATCATGAATACTTCACGAAGCTTGGCCGGCGGCTGATCAACGCGCTGGCCGATGTGACGGAGGACGGCTACGTCTTCCGCGTCGACATGCGTCTTCGCCCGAATGGCGATGCGGGGCCGCTGGCGTGCAGTCTGGGTATGCTCGAGGAGTACTTCGTCGTGCAGGGCCGCGAGTGGGAGCGCTATGCCTGGATCAAGGGCCGCGTGATCACCGACCCGACCAGTCCATATGCGAGCCGCGTGATTCAGCAGTTGGAGCGCGTGACGGGGCCGTTTGTCTTCCGGCGCTATCTCGATTACGGCGTGATTTCGGCCATTCGCGCGCTGCATGCGCAGATCCGCAGCGAAGCGGCCAAACGCAGCAACGGTGCCAACCAGCAACGCGACGGCGAGGGCCACGTGCAGGCGCGCTCGCCGAACATCAAGCTCGGGCGCGGTGGTATTCGCGAGATCGAATTCGTCGCCCAGGTGTTTCAGCTCATCCGTGGCGGGCAGGATTTCGGGCTGCGCGTGCGCCCCACGCTGGAGGTGCTGCGGGCGGCGTCCGAGCGCGGCCTGATCGACGCCGACGCCGTGGCGCGGCTGACCGAGGCCTACCGCTTCCTGCGCCAGTTGGAACACCGTCTGCAATACATCGAAGACGCACAGACGCACAACCTGCCGGGCTCGCCGGAAGACCAACTGCGCGTGGCCCGCATGATGGGCTTTGAAGACTATGCGGCGCTCGTCACCCGGCTGGAGGCGTATCAGGACGAGGTCGCGCAGCATTTCGAGCAGACCTTTTCCGACAAGCAGGACAGCCAGCCGCCGTGTGCTGCCGTCTGGCACGCAGACCTGCTCGACGATGAGCACACGGAAACCGCCCGCGCACAGCTCGCCGAACTCGGCTATGCAGACCCCGAAAGCGTGCTCGCGCGCCTGCGTGCGACGCGCAATTCGCCGCGTTATCGGGCGTTGTCCGAAGTCAGTCGGCAGCGTTTCGACTTGCTGATCAACCGCGCGCTGGACCAGGCTTCGCGGCAGACTGATGCCGATATCACCATCGCGCGCTTTCTGGATTTCTTCGATGCAATCAGCCGGCGCTCGTCGTACCTGTCGCTGCTGAGCGAATATCCGCAGGCCATGGAGCGCGTGGCCCACACACTGCACGCGTCGCGCTGGGCGGCGGACTACCTCACGCGCCATCCGCAACTGCTTGATGAACTGCTCGATGTGGAAGCGCTGTCGGCCGAGCCCGATTGGCCTGCCTTCCGGGCGCGCGTGCGAGAACGTCTGCAAGCCGCGTCCGACCATGTCGAGATGCAGATGGACATCCTTCGCCAGGAGCACCATGCAGAGACCTTCCGCGTGTTGCTGCAGGACCTCCAGGGCATGCTGAGCGTCGAGCACATCAGCGACCGGCTTTCCGATCTGGCCGATGCCGTGCTGGACCTCACGCTTGAGACGGTCTGGAAGCAGGTCGCTACGCGTCATCGAGAGGTGCCGCGCTTTGCCGTCGTTGCCTACGGGCGGCTCGGCGGCAAGGAACTGGGCTATGCGTCGGACCTCGACATCATTTTTCTGTACGACGACGATGACGAACGCGCGCCCGATGTCTACGCGTCATTCGCGCGCAAGCTCATCACGTGGCTGACCAGCCATACCGCCGCCGGCATGCTGTTCGACGTCGATACGCGTTTGCGCCCGAACGGCGCGGCAGGTCTGATGGTCACGCACTTCGAATCGTTCCGCCGTTATCAGATGCGCGAGGGCGACAACGCGGCGTGGGTTTGGGAACATCAGGCGCTCACGCGTGCACGTTTCTGCGCGGGCGATGCGGAAATCGGCGAACGCTTCGAGGCGTTGCGTACCGCCGTGTTGCGCCAGGTGCGCGAGCCCGGCCCTCTGCGCGGCGAGATCGTGGCGATGCGCGAGCGCGTGGCGGAAGGCCATGCAAATCCGACGGGGTTGTTTGATCTCAAGCACGATCGCGGCGGCATGGTCGATATCGAATTCACCGTGCAGTTCCTGGTGCTGCTGCACAGCGCAGCGCATGCCGAGCTGACCCGCAACAAGGGCAACATTGCGCTGCTGCACATGGCCGGCGAACTGGGGTTGATTGACGCGACGGCGGCCGCGCGGGTGGCCGATGCCTATCGGGACTTCCGCGCGCGCCAGCACAAGTTGCGGCTCGATGGGCAATCCGTGGCGCGCGTGCCGGTCGGCACATGCGCGCACGAGGCGGCCCACGTGCGCGCCTTGTGGACCGAGGTGTTCGGGCCGGTGCAATGACGGCGTATCCGCACACGTTGCGCACCTGGGGCGCGTGCGCCGGTGTGGCTGCGCTTTCGGCGGCGTTTTCGTTCGTGCCGTGGCTGTACGCGGTCGGGCTGTATCAACGCGACGCCGTGCGCGCGGGCCAGTGGTGGCGCATCGCGACCGCCATGTGGGTGCATCTGGACACCTGGCATTGGTTGGCAGATGCCATGGCCGCCATAGGCCTCATCCTGCTGCTGGCGCGTGCGGTGCGGCTGCAGGGCATTGTCGGAGCCCTGGTGGCGTGCGGAGTGCTCGTGCAGCTTGCTTTGATCAGCCAGCCGAACGTGCAGTGGTACGGGGGGCTCTCCGGCGCGCTGCATGGCCTGGCGGCATGGGGCGGACTGCGGCTGCTGAAGCCGTCTGCGGACGAGGGCGACGATCGCTTCTCACGCTCGATTGGCGTGGCGCTGTGTGCAGGCGTGCTAGTGAAGGTGTGGCTTGAGCAGTCGTGGCTGTCGCCCATCGCCTATGACCCGCACTGGGGGTTTGGCGTGGTGCGCATCGCGCATGCCTTTGGCGCGGTGAGTGGACTGCTGATCTGGGTGCTTGGGGAGTGGCGTGCGCAGGGCAAGGGGCAGGCGCAGGGCTGATCGGCAGTGCGCCGGTGCAGCGAAGTAACGGACACATCGGCTGGTGCCAGCGTGTCCGTTTTGCTTTGATGCGACTACGTCTTGCGCCAGCGGATGCCGAGTGCGCCGCCCGCGAGCAGCAGACCTGCAAGCCACAGCGGAAGTGTGCCACCGCCACCGCTCTGGTTCAGCGGGCCGGTGCCGCTGGTGCCGCCACTGAAGGGCAGCGTGCCCGTGCCGGTGCCGGGTTGGGTCGTCGGTGGCGCCGTCACTGTGACCGAAGTCGATGCCGATGCCGTGCCGCCCAAGTTATTCGTCACTGTAACCGTGAAGCTGTAGGTGCCTGCTGCGCTCGGCGTGAACGTGGCGGTGTAGTTGCCATTGCTGTCCGGTCCTGCGGTCGTGGGGTTCACGCCCGGGCCGGCAGGCTACTGCGGATCGGGACGCCGTCTGCTACTTGCCAGCCCCACAGCCGCCAGCATGCCTGCGAGCCAAAGCGGAAGGTCGCCCCCACCCCCACCGCCCCCCGTGCTGCCGGTCGATCCGGTTGACCCTGCCGACCCCGACGTGCCACTGCCCGCGCCAGCCGGGGCCGTGTTCTGCGCATAGCTGACGGCACCGGCGGCGTCCAACAGGCCCGCGCCGCAGACGCCTGTATTCACAGCGCAAAACGTGCCGCTCGGATGCGGTCGCGCAGTCTGCTTCAGCCCAGCAAGGATTTGCGCGTTCGACAACTGCGGTTGCACGCTGAGCATCAGCGCGATGGTGCCGGCTGTTTCCGGCGTGGAGAAACTTGTACCGGCGACCGACCTGACCGTAGGGTTGCCGACGCTTTGCTTACCGTCGTTGGAGTCGGCCTGGATCACGGAAACGGTTTCCGAACATGTCGCCGGATTACCAGTGACGACCTTTGAGTTGCCGCAGCCCCCGCCGGGGGCGGACAGCGCCACCTGCTGCCCGACGTTCGCGTAGCTGGCGTTCTCGCCGCTGTCGACGTGCGCGGTGACGGCGATTGCGCCCGTGCAATTGGCCGGTGCGTCAACGGTCTGCGCGGCTTCATTGCCTGCGGCAGCCACCACGATGGCGCCGCGTGCGGCCAACTGGTTCACCGCGTCCTGTTCTGCTGCAGAGCATTGCGTGGTGCTGCCCAGGCTCACGTTGACCACCCGCGCCGGGTTGGCGTTGGCCGGCACGCCAGACACGTTGATGCCGCCCGCCCACAACATGCCGTCGACCGTGTCCGACAGCAGCGCACCGCACTTGCCCGATACGCGCACCGGCACGATCGGCGTGTTCCAGCCGACCCCCGCGATATCGAGCCCGTTGTTGGTCTGCGCGGCGAGCACGCTGCTGACCTCGGTGCCGTGCCAGCTACTTGCAGGCGGATTGCTAATGTCATTGGTCGTGCAGCCGGAAATCTTGGGAACGTCAGCTGACGTAACGATGTCGCCAAGGTCATGCGCATCCGTTCCCCGGCCGAAGGAGTTACCCGCGCGCGCCGGGTCCGAAATGAAGTTGTAGCCCGGCAGGATCTTGGCGGACAGGTCGGGATGATCCGTGTAGCCGGTGTCGACCACTGCCACCACGATGCCCGTCGAGCCCTGCGTGATGTTCCACGCTGCGGCCGCGTTGATACCGCCTGGCACCTGTGCCGGCGCGGCCAGATTGCTTTGCGTGGCGAACAGCGGGTCGTTCGGAATGGTGTTGGGCCGCAGGATGCGATCGGGCACCACATAGGCGACGCGGGCGTCCTGCGCGATCTTATTGACGGCGGCCTGGATGCTGGCGGCATCGATCAGGCCGGTGTGCATGAGCTGCGCGTTCGTGGCCAGCGTGCGTTTGACCTGCAGCGCGCTGCCCGCAGCTTGCGCCACCGACAGCAAGCGGTTGCTCGCCTCGCTGGCCGGGAGCGTCTTGCGCGTGCCGCTCGTATCGTCACGCCATTTGATGATCAGGTCACCGGTGTATTGCGGCTGCGGTGCGGCTGCGGCGGCGACTTGGCCGCCCATGGCCCAGGCAAGACAGGCAAGGCCGGCACCTGTGCGGAGCCAAGACTTCAACCGGAAAAGGGAGGGGGTCATCAGCGCGTGCTCCGTGGTATCTCGTTGTGATGAGAAACGTCGTCAGGATGTGATCGTTGACAGACCGTTACACAAAAGCAAAGGTAGCACGCGACTCGTCCGCTCGGTGCGGGGACGAAGGCCGATGACGTTTGCGTCGGAAAAGGACCTGCCGGTGCGCTGCCATCGCAGCAGAATACGGACCTGGAAGCGAGGTGGAACCGTATTTCGGACGCCACGCGGCGCCCGATCATTCACAGTGTGGAGCGGGTTGCGGTGGTTCAGCGTTGAATCTTCATGACGCGATCTGGATCGGCCGAAGCAATGCCTGGCGTGCTGCGCAACGCTGTCACCGCGCCATCCAGCGTCGCCGAAGCGTCCCCTGAGCTGGCGCGCACCACCCAGAATCCACCAGACATCGGTCTTACCACCGCAAAGGCCAGTCGAGGCGTCGCACGCGCGCCGGCAGCATCCACCATGCCCTGCACCGTGGCGGATGACGTGGTCGGCGTGTTCAGGCCGATGATGACGTCGCCCACGCTGTGTGCAGCCGACACGGAAGCCGGTGGCTGGCTGTTGGCCGATGCAGAGTCCATGGCAGGCGGCTTGCCCGGATCAATCGCCGGCACGGACTTGCACGCGGCCAGCAGACACAGGCCGAGCGCCACAGCCAGCCCAGGTTTTGCAGACGACAACAGCGAGCGAGGACGGGTAGCCGGTTGGATCGTGCGGGCCATGCGGGCCATGAAGTTCTCCTTGGATTCGTTGGGCGATTGCGTCGGGTGCAGCCGGAACCTTCGTGCCAACGACGGCAGCCATGATTCCGGTATAGGCGATCACTGGGCCACGCGGCGGGATTTCCGCGCCGAGGGTTCTGGTGCCGATTGTGCACGGCCTGCGGCGAGCATTTCGTCCGCATGGCGGCGCGTCGTGTCGGTGAGGGACGCCCCTCCCAGCATGCGGGCGATCTCGTCCACGCGGCCCGTGGCGTCCAGCACCACGAGGTCGGATCGCGTGCTGCCGGCCACCGTCTGCTTGGCGACCTGAATGTGGTGGTTGGCCAGCGCGGCCACCTGCGGCAGGTGCGTGACGCACAGCACCTGGCGGCGCATGCCGAGTTCGCGCAGGCGTCGTCCCACGACTTCGGCCACTGCACCGCCGATGCCGGAATCGACTTCGTCGAAGATGAGCGTGGGCGTCGGGCTCGCCTCGCTGGCGATCACCGAGATGGCCAGGCTGATCCGCGCCAGTTCGCCGCCCGAGGCGACCTTCGCCAGCGGCCGCGGTGAAACACCCGCATGCCCGGCAACGAGGAATTCGACCTGCTCCAGCCCCGCCGCGCCGCCGTGTTCCAGCGCGTGCAGCGCGATGTCAAAGCGCCCACCGGCCATGGAGAGGCCTTGCATGGCGCCGGTCACCGCGTCCGCCAGCTCGCGCGCGGCCTTGGCGCGGTCGCGCGACAGCGCTTGCGCGACCGACATATATGCGGCGTGCGTTTGCGCTTCCTGGGCTTGCAGCGCATCCAGATCGGACGCGGCTTGCAGTGCAGCGAGTTGCGCCTGGCGCTCCGCCAGTTCAGCCGGCAGCGTTTCAGGAGCGACGCGGTATTTGCGCGCCATCGTGTGCAGGGCCTGCATGCGCGCGTCGACTTCGGCCAGGCGGTCCGGATCCAGTTCCGCGCGATCGGCATAGCGAGCGAGCGTATGCACCGCTTCCTGAATCTGCACCTCGGCCGGCTCCAGCGCGGCCAGCACATCGGCAAGCGCCGGATCGATCTCGGCCAGTTCACGCAGCGTATGGAGCGTCGTGCCCAGTTGCGTGAGCACCGCGCCTTCGGATTCGGACAAACCATCGAGCGCCGCGCGCGTGCCTTCGATCAGGCTGGCGGCGTGCGACAGACGATGGTGCTCGGCCTGGACTTCTTCCCACTCGCCGGGTTGGGGGCCAAGTTTCTGCAATTCGTTGACCTGCCATTCGATGCGCTCGCGCTCGAGCTGGGCTTCGCGCGACTGCTGCTCGGCGGCTTCGCGTGCGCGCACCACGGCGTGCCACTCGCGGTAGCGCTCGCCGACCACGCGCACAGCGCCTTCCAGGCCTGCGTGGGCATCGAGCAGGCTGCGCTGCGCATCCGCCTTGAGCAGCAGTTGATGCGCATGCTGGCCGTGAATGTCGACCAGTTGCTCGCCCACTTCGCGCAGCTGTGCGAGCGTGACGGCCGCGCCGTTGATGAAGGCTTTGCTGCGGCCTGCGGCATCGACTGTGCGGCGCAGCAGGATCACGCCCTCGTCGTCATGCAGTTCATGCGCTTCCAGCCATGCAGCTACATGCGGATGCACGTCGAACTCGGCGGTGATGTCGGCGCGCGGCGCGCCTTCGCGTACGACGGCCGCATCGGCGCGCTCGCCCAGCGTGAGTGCAAGCGCGTCGATCAGGATGGATTTGCCCGCGCCCGTCTCGCCCGTGAACACGGTGAAACCGTCGGCCAGATCAAGATCCAGCGCGTGAACGATGACGAAATCGCGGATGGTGAGGCTGCGCAGCATGGAAGCGGTGAGCGTGGGGTTTTAGAAGCTGCTCATGGTTCGTAGCGAGCGGCTCGAGGTTGAAGCGAAAAGCGCAGCCGTACACGCGTACGGCAAGCATCGCAGGTTCAAGATCGGGCCGCGCAGCAGGATCATGGGCAGGTTCCTAGAGCCGGTTGTCTTCGGTCGGGTACTCGTGCCAGTGCAGCTTTTTGCGCAGCGTGGCGTAGTAGTTGTAGCCGATGGGGTGCAGCAGCCGCACCGTGCGCTCGGAGCGGCGCACCACGATGCGGTCGCCGGGCAGCAGCGACGTGAGCGACTGCATGTCAAAGTTGACGCTGGCATCGCGCCCGCTGGTGACCTGGATGACCACCTCCGCGTCTTGCGGAATGACGATCGGCCGGTTCGACAGGGAGTGCGGCGCGATGGGCACCAGCACCAGACCCGAGAGCGCCGGATGCAGGATCGGCCCGCCAGCAGACAGCGCATACGCCGTCGAGCCGGTCGGCGTCGAGACGATCAAGCCGTCCGAACGCTGGTTGTACATGAAGAAGCCGTCGACGGACACGGCCAGTTCCACCATCCCCGAGGTGCCGGAGCGGTTGACCACCACGTCGTTGAAGGCGAGGGCCGAGAAGATGACTTCGTCGTCGCGCACGACCTGGGCCTGCAGCAGCGTCCGGGTTTCGGCCTCATAGCGGCCCGCCAACATGTCGGGCAGCACGGTGTGCACGTCGTCGAACGGGATGTCGGTCATGAAGCCGAGCCGCCCGTGGTTGACGCCGATCACGGGGACGCTGGCGCCGGCCAGGTGACGCCCGATGCCGAGCAGCGTGCCGTCGCCGCCGAGCACGACGGCCACATCAGCGTGGCGCGCCATCTCTTCGGGCGGCAGGGCGGGGTAGTCCTGGACGCCGATGTTGAGTGCCGTTTCGCGCTCGAACACAATGTCATGCCCGCGCCCGGCGATGCACGATGCCAGCTCCATGAGCGGGCCGGCAATGTTGGCGGCCGAATACCGGCCGACCAGCGCAACGGTCTTGAAAGGCGAGACAGGCGAGGCGGCGGGAGCTTGCGGGGCCACGGCGGACGGGGAAGTCGACATGCGCGCATTACACCATATCGATATGACCGTCGCCACGTTAGCGCGTGTTTCGTGGAGAAACGCCGACATCACCCGCAGGCGGGCGCCGATTTTGCGTAAAATTGACGAATCATGGACAAGCGCGCCACCATCCTCCTCAAGACCCTGATCGAACGGTATATCGCCGAGGGCCAGCCCGTGGGCTCCCGCACCTTGTCGAAATATTCGGGGCTCGATCTGTCGCCGGCCACCATCCGTAATGTGATGTCTGACCTGGAAGAGATGGGCTTCATTGCCAGCCCGCATACTTCGGCCGGCCGCGTGCCGACGCCGCGCGGCTACCGGCTCTTTGTCGATACGATGCTGACCGCCAGCCCGCTGGACGTGCTGAGCACGCAAGACCGCATGGCGCAACAGATGGTTGGCGCGATTGCCGAGCAGGTGCGTACGCAGCTGGCCTCGCATGGGTCGGAATCGTCGCAGCGGGTGATTGCGGCCGCTGCGCAAACCTTGTCCAACCTCTCGCAGTTTGCCGGCATCGTGATGACGCCGCGGCGCACGCATGCATTCCGGCAGATCGAATTCCTGCGCCTCTCGGAGTCGCGCATCCTGCTCATTGTCGTCACGCCCGAAGGCGACGTGCAGAACCGGATCATCCATACCGATACACCCTACACTCCGTCGCAGCTGGTGGAAGCGGCCAACTACATCAACGCGCATTACGGCGGCCAGACGTTCGATGCGGTGCGCGAAAGCCTGCGGGGTGAACTCTCTGCCCTGCAGGCCGACATGACGGCGCTGATGCAGGCGGCCGTGGAGGCGGGCAGCAGTGCCGTGTCAGAAGAGGATCCGGTCGTCATTTCGGGTGAGCGCAAGCTGCTGGAGGTGGAAGACCTGTCTTCGTCCATGGACAAGCTGCGCCGGCTCTTTGCCGTGTTCGAGCAGAAGACCGGCCTGCTGCAACTGCTCGACGTATCCAGCCGCGCCGAGGGCGTGCAGATCTTCATTGGCGGCGAAAGCAGCCTCGTCCCGCACGAGGATATGGCCGTCATCACCGCACCGTACGAGGTGGACGGCAAGATCGTCGGCACGCTCGGCGTGATCGGGCCGATGCGCATGGCATATGAGCGCGTGATCCCGATCGTGGATATCACGGCCAAGCTGCTGTCCAGCACACTCAGCCAATATTGATCTAACGGTTGTTCTGTCTGCGAGCTGCATAAGCTCAGCCGATTTTCTTCGACGACAGGCCACGCTGCCGTCTCTCACAATCGACTCCGGCGCATGTGCGCGATTCTTTTCTGCCGGAGTCTTTCATGGCTGGTTTTTCCTTCTCCCGTTTGCTGGCTGCAGCGATGTCTGCGGCCATTTCGCTCGCCTTGTTTGGAGCTGCTCCTGCACGGGCAGCCGACCGCGAGGTTGTGATCGCTTATCAGGACATGGTGCTGCCCTGGCGCTACGCCCAAGCCACGGGCGAGGTCGAGCGTGCCACCGGCTATAAGGTGACGTACCGCCAGCTCGCCAGCGGTGCCGACGTGGTGCGCGCCATCGCCTCGGGTTCCGTGCAGGTCGGCGAAGCGGGCTCCAGCCCGATTGCTGCCGGCGTGTCGCAGGGCGTGGACCTGTCGCTGTTCTGGATTCTCGACAACATCAACGATGCGGAAGCCCTGGTTGCCCGCAACGGCAGCGGCGTGTCGCGCGTGGCCGACCTGAGGGGCAAGACCTTGGGCGTGCCGTATGTGTCGACCTCGCATTTCCATGCGCTGGTCGCGCTGCAACAAGCCGGGCTCGAGCCGCGCGACGTGAAGGTCGTGAACCTGCGTCCGCAGGAGTTGTCGGCCGCGTGGGACCGGGGCGATGTCGATGCCGCTTTTATCTGGGATCCGGTACTCGCCAAGGTAAAGAAGACCGGTACGGTGCTGACCACCTCCGGCAAGATCGCCGCCGCCACCGGCAAGTCGACCTTTGATGGCTTCGTGGCGGACCGCAAGTTTGCGCGCGACCATGCCGAGTTCATCGCCAAGTTTGTCGAAGTGCTCGCCAAGGCCGATGCGGCCTATCGCGACAACAAGGCCGCGTGGACGGCGACATCGCCGCAGGTGGCAGCCGTGGCCAAGACGTCGGGCGCGGCGGCGGCGGACGTACCGGCAAGTCTTGCGCTATATGCCTTCCCCGATGCGGCGGAGCAGGCTTCCAAGCGCTGGCTGGGCGGCGGCGCGCAGTCGGGCGCGGCTCAATCCCTGCTGGCCACGGCGCAGTTCTTGAAGACGCAGGGCACGATCCAGACGGTGCTGCCGGACTACGCTGCCACCATCGACTCACGGTTTGTCCAACGTGCGGCCAACGCTGCCAACAAGGCCGTCGCCACCGCAGCCCGATGAGCCGCATCGATGTGCGCGGCCTGGGCGTCGACTACATCGACGCGCACGGCCGCACCACCCGCGCGCTGGCCGGTGTGGATTTGTCGATCGACGCCGGCGAATTCGTCGTTGCCCTGGGCGCCTCCGGCTGCGGCAAGACCACGCTGCTGAACTGCCTCGCGGGTTTTGTTGCCCCCACGTCGGGCCAGATCCTGCTGGACGACCGCGAAGTCGATGGCCCCGGCGCGGACCGCGGCGTGGTGTTCCAGCGCTATGGGCTCATGCCGTGGCTGAACGTGCGTGACAACATAGCGCTTGGCCTCAAGCTGCGCGGTGTCGACCGCAAGACGCGCCATGCGCGTGCGCTGGAGTTGCTCGGGCTGGTGGGCCTGGAAGCGCATGCCGCATCGCCCGTCTATGCGTTGTCAGGCGGCATGCAGCAACGCGTTGGCATCGCCCGTGCGCTGGCCACCGAGCCCCGCGTGCTGCTGATGGACGAACCGATGGGCGCGCTCGACGCGTTCACGCGCGAGACCATGCAGACGCTGGTGCTCGACGTCTGGAAACGCACCGGCACGACCGTCTTCTTCATCACCCACGACGTGGAGGAGGCGCTGTTCCTGGCGACGCGCCTGATCGTGATGTCGCCATCGCCGGGGCGCATCGTGCAGGCATTCGATTTGCCGTTCTCGCGGCAGGCTCTGGCAGGCGGGGACGCCCGCGCGGTGAAATCGTCGCCGGAATTCATTGCCTGGCGCGAGCGTGTGCTGGCGCTGATTCACCATGCGCCCGAGGCGCTGCTCGCATGAGCGCGCTCGAAACTGCCGTGCTGCAGCGCACCTCTGCCGAGGCAGCGCCGCCCTCCAGCAAACCGGTGCGCAAGCTGCGCGGCTATCGTTTGCCGGGGGAGGGCAGCGCATTCGGGCTCAGCGTGTTGTCGGTGACTGCGCTGCTCGTGCTCTGGTGGGCGGCCACCACCTTCCATTGGGTGCCGCCGTTGTTCCTGCCCTCACCGCAGGCCGTGGGGCGCGCATTCATCGATGCCTGGCGTGGCGATATTCAAGGCGGCCAGCCGCTGGCGGCACATCTTGGCTGGAGTGCGCTACGCGTGTTCGGCGCGTTTGCACTGGCTGCCGTGACGGCCATTCCGATCGGCCTCGCGATGGGTGTCTCCCGCACCGCGCGCGGCTTGCTGGACCCGCCCATCGAGTTCTATCGCCCGCTGCCGCCGCTGGCATACCTGCCGCTCGTGGTCATCTGGCTGGGCATTGATGAGCGCGCGAAGATTGTCGTCATCTATCTTGCCTGCTTCGCACCGATTGCCATGGCCGCGCGTGCCGGCGTGCGCAGCGCCACGCTTGAGCAGATCAACGCCGCGTATGCGCTGGGCGCGAGCTTCACGCAGGTGGTGCGGCATGTGATCTTGCCGGCGGCGCTGCCCGAGATCCTGACCGGCTTGCGCATCGCCATCGGCTTCGGCTGGACCACGCTGGTGGCGGCGGAAATGGTGGCGGCCACCGTGGGCGTGGGGCAGATGGTGCTCAATGCGTCGAGCTTTCTGCGCACCGACCTCGTGGTGATGGGCATCGTGCTGATCGGCGCGATTGCATGGGCGTTCGACTTGGCCATGCGCGCCATCGAAGCGCGCGTGGTGCCCTGGAAGGGCCGCAGCTAGCCGCGACTCAGAAGCTGCCCGTGAACTGATAACGCCCGCCGGGATGCCACATGGTCGCCACCGAGGCGACCTGGCCCTGCGACAGCGTTTTTCGCCGCAGCATCAGGCAGGGCTCGCGCACGTCCATGTGCAGCATCTCCGCAATCTCGCGCGGCGGCAGGCGCGCCTCGATGCCGTAATCCACGCCCTGCAACGGGGCGGCACGCATCAGGTAGGCGTTCGGCGTGGTCTGCGTGAAATCCTGCTCCATGTATTCGGGCGCTAACGCCGCGTTGACCCAACGGTCTTCTACCTGGATCGGCAGGTCGTTTTCAAAATGCACGATCAGTGAATGGAAGAGCACGCGGCCGGCGGGCACGCCAAACGAAGCCGCCATTGCCTCGTTGGCGCGGGCACGCTCCAACTTGTGCAGTTCGGCGCGATGCTGATGACCGCGCGCTGCAATTTCCTCGGCGATGTTGCGGATCGCCACCAGCGTCGCCTGGTACTTCTGCTGCGCGACGAACGTTCCCAGCCCCTGGACGCGCGTGAGGATCTGCTCGGCCGTCAACTCGCGCAGCGCCCGATTGACCGTCATGCGCGACACGCCAAAGGTCTGCGCGAGCGTCGTCTCCCCCGGAATCATTTCCCCTTCCTGCCACTCCCCGCTGCGAATGCGCGTGAGGATGTCTTCCTTGATGCGCTGGAAGGCGGGGGTGCTGGCGGACGGGTCGTGTGACATGGGCGTGGCTTGCGGTGCGGTTAGGGCCGCGGAAGTGATGTGCGGTTGGCGGTCATCATCAGGGTTTGCTCTTAGCTTGTAAAGTTTTCTTGCCTAAGTTGTATATACAACATAAGATGCGCTCCATGACAAAGGAGTTCGCAGGAGACCTCACATGAACGCCCCGACCAACGCTGCCCACCTGACCAACGACCCGCGCTACGACGCCTCGCGCGAAATCCGCGCCCCCCGCGGCACCGAACTGCACTGCAAGAGCTGGCTGACCGAAGCGGCCTATCGCATGCTGCAGAACAACCTCGACCCCGATGTGGCCGAGAACCCCAAGCACCTCGTGGTCTACGGCGGCATTGGCCGCGCCGCGCGCGACTGGGCCTGCTTCGACAAGATCCTGGAAACGCTGCGCGAACTGAACGACGACGAATCGCTGCTCGTGCAATCGGGCAAGCCGGTGGGCGTGTTCAAGACCCACCCGGATGCACCGCGCGTCTTGATCGCCAACTCCAACCTGGTGCCCAAGTGGGCGAACTGGGAACACTTCAACGAGCTGGATCGCAAGGGGCTGTTCATGTACGGCCAGATGACTGCCGGCAGCTGGATCTACATCGGCAGCCAGGGCATCGTGCAGGGCACGTACGAGACGTTTGCCGAAGCCGGCCGCCAACATTACGACGGCAAGCTGGCCGGCAAGTGGATCCTGACCGCCGGCCTGGGCGGCATGGGCGGCGCCCAGCCGCTGGCCGCCACGCTGGCCGGCGCCGTGTCGCTGAACATCGAATGCCAGCAATCGAGCATCGATTTCCGCCTGCGTACGCGCTACCTCGACAAGCAAGCCAAGGACATCGACGACGCATTCAACCTGATTCGCCACCATTGCGAGCGCGGCGAGGCCGTGTCCATCGGCCTGCTCGGCAATGCGGCGGAAATCCTGCCGGAGCTGGTCAAGCGTGCCCGCGCCGGTGGCCTGAAGCCGGATCTGGTGACCGACCAGACCTCGGCGCATGATCTGGTCAACGGCTATCTGCCGATGGGCTGGACGGTCGAGCAATGGCGTGCTGCGCAACGTGACCCGTCGCAGCACGCCCGCCTGACCGACGAGGCTGCCAAGTCGTGCGCCGTGCACGTGCAGGCCATGCTGGATTTCCAGGCCATGGGCATTCCGACGGTCGACTACGGCAACAACATCCGCCAGGTCGCGTTCGACCAGGGCGTGAAGAACGCCTTCGACTTCCCGGGCTTCGTGCCGGCCTACATCCGTCCGCTGTTCTGCGAGGGCAAGGGCCCGTTCCGCTGGGTGGCGCTGTCGGGCGATCCGGAAGACATCTACAAGACCGACGCCAAGATCAAGGAACTCTTCCCGCACAACACGCACGTGCATCGCTGGCTCGACATGGCGCGTGATCGCATCGCCTTCCAGGGCCTGCCCGCGCGCATCTGCTGGCTGGGCCTGGGCGAGCGTCACCTGGCCGGTCTGGCTTTCAACGAGATGGTCAAGAATGGGGAGTTGAAGGCGCCGATCGTGATCGGCCGCGATCACCTCGACACGGGCTCGGTGGCCAGCCCCAACCGCGAAACCGAAGCCATGCGCGACGGCACCGACGCCGTGTCGGACTGGCCGCTGCTCAACGCGCTGCTCAACACGGCCGGCGGTGCGACGTGGGTGTCGCTGCATCACGGCGGGGGTGTCGGCATGGGCTATTCGCAGCACTCGGGCGTGGTGATCGTCGCCGACGGCACCGACGCTGCAGCCAAGCGCCTGGGCCGTGTGCTCGTCAACGATTCGGGCTCGGGCGTCATGCGCCATGCCGATGCCGGTTACGAGACCGCCATCGCCTGCGCCAAGCGCAACGGTTTGAACCTGCCGATGATCGGCTAAGTTAAAGACATCCCTCGCATTGCTATGAACACCATGACCACGCCCACCATCATCACGTTGCAGCCGGGCGAAATGTCCTTTGCCGACCTGCGTCGCGTATGGCTCGCACCCACGCCTGTTGCGCTGTCGGGCGATTGCGCGGCCGCCATCGAAGCGTCGGCGGCCACCGTGCAGGCCATCGTTGCCAAGGGCGATCCGGCCTACGGCATCAATACCGGATTCGGCCTGCTGGCCAAGACGCAGATTCCCACGCACGAGCTGGAGCGCCTGCAACGCAACCTGATCCTCTCGCACGCCGTCGGCACGGGTGAAGACCTCAGCGATAACGTCGCGCGGCTGGTGCTGCTGATGAAGGCAGCGAGCCTCGCCCGTGGTTATTCGGGCGTGCGCCGTGTCGTGATCGATACGCTGCTCGCACTGCTGAACGCCGGCATCGTGCCGTGCATTCCGTCCAAGGGTTCGGTGGGCGCGTCGGGCGATCTGGCGCCGCTGGCGCACATGACGCTGGCCCTGCTGGGCGAAGGCGACGTGCGCGTGAACGGCGTACGCACGCCGGCACGTGCGGCATTGGCTGCCGCAGGCATCGAACCGATTGCGCTCGCCGCCAAGGAAGGCCTGGCGCTCATCAACGGCACGCAGGTGTCGACCGCGCTGGCGCTCAACGGCCTGTTCCTGGCCGAGCGCCTGCTGCAAGCCGCCACGGTGTCGGGTGCGTTGTCGGTGGATGCCGCCAAGGGCAGCGACGCGCCGTTCGATCCGCGCGTGCACACGGTGCGTGGGCAAGCCGGCCAGATCGCCACCGCGGCCGTGTATCGCAACCTGCTGGCCGGCAGCGCCATCCGACAGTCTCACCTGGTGGGCGACAAGCGCGTGCAAGACCCGTACAGCCTGCGCTGCCAGCCACAAGTCATGGGCGCGTGCTTCGACCTGATCCGCCAGGCTGGCGCCACGCTGCTCACCGAAGCCAACGCAGTGACCGATAACCCGCTGGTCTACGCCGATGCCGGTGAGGTGATCTCGGGCGGCAACTTCCACGCCGAGCCAGTGGCGTTTGCCGCCGACATGCTCGCGCTGGCGATTGCCGAAATCGGTGCGCTATCGGAGCGACGCATCGCGCTGCTGATCGACTCTACGCTGTCGGGCCTGCCGCCGTTCCTGGTCGAGCAGCCGGGCCTGAACTCGGGCTTCATGATCGCGCACGTCACGGCCGCGGCGCTGGCCTCGGAAAACAAGACGTTCGCCCACCCGGCCAGCGTCGACAGCCTGCCGACTTCGGCCAACCAGGAAGACCACGTCAGCATGGCGACCTTCGCCGGCCGCCGTTTGCAGGACATGGCGGAGAACACCGCCACCATCGTCGGCATCGAAGCGCTGGCGGCAGCGCAGGGCATCGACTTTCACAAGCCGCTGGCGACGTCCGACACGCTGCAGAAGGCACATGGCTGCATCCGTGCGCGCGTGGCGTACTACGGTGAAGATCGCCTGTTCGCTCCCGACATCGAAGCCGCCCGCCGCCTCGTGCTCGATGGCGACCTGGGTGACTCGTGCCGCGCGCACGTGGGCGAACTCGCACTCGTCTGACCATGCTCGCCCAAGCCGAACCGAACGTCTGGCAAGGCCGCGTTGATGCGGAGGAAGGCCCCCTGGGCAAGCGTTGGCACCAGACGGTGCGCCGTATCGATGCATCGACCCCGCTGGCCAACACCGTCGCCCTGGCGGGTTTTGCCTGCGATGCGGGTGTCGCGCGCAACCACGGGCGAACCGGTGCCCACGCGGGCCCCGCTGCCATCCGCAAGATGCTGGCGAACCTGCCCGCGCGTGCCGGCCGTGAGGTCGTCGACGCGGGAGATGTGACATGCCAGGGCGATGCGCTGGAAGACGCGCAAAGCGAGTTGTCCGGCGTGCTGCACGATCTGCTCGACCGCGGCGCATTTCCGATCGCGCTCGGCGGCGGGCACGAGATCGCATGGGCCTCGTTCGGCGGCTTGGCGCGGCACCTGGCGGCAAAATCCGACCAGCCGCCGCGTATCGGCATTCTCAACCTGGACGCGCATTTCGATTTGCGCGCCGGCGAGCGCGGCAGCTCGGGCACACCCTTCCGCCAGATCGCCGAAGACTGTGCGCGGCGCGGCTGGCCGTTCCACTACGCCTGCCTCGGCGTGAGCACTTACGCCAACACCGAAGCGCTGTTCGCGCGTGCGCGCCAGCTCGGCGTGCGCTGGATGCACGACGACGAGATGGACGTCACGCAGCTGGCGCACGTGCTGAAGGTGGTCGAGGTGTTCCTGAGTCAGGTCGACCACGTTTATCTGACGATGTGCCTGGACGTGCTGCCGGCCGCGGTGGCCCCGGGCGTGAGCGCGCCGTCGGCACGCGGCGTGGGGATGGACGTGATCGAGCCCATCGTCGATCGCGTGGTCAGCTCGGGCAAGCTGCGGCTGGCGGACGTGGCGGAACTGAACCCGGCGCTCGACATTGACAACCACACGGCACGTGTTGCTGCCCGCCTTGTGGCACGGGTAGCAGACGGCATTGGCCTGCAAGGAACCACACATGGCTGATCCGGCCAATCCGCACTGGGATGCGCTCTGGACCAACGTCCACCTCGCTACGCTCACCGCCGACGCTGACGGCTACGGCGAGATCCGCGACGGTGCCATCGCCGTAAAGAACGGCCGCATTGCGTGGCTTGGCTACCGGGCCGATCTGCCCGTCAACGCCCGTGCCACGCTGGAGCACGACGGCGGCGGCGCGTGGCTCACGCCGGGCCTGATCGATTGCCACACACACCTCGTCTACGCCGGCAACCGCAGCAATGAATTTGAAGCGCGCCTGAATGGCGTGCCATACGAAGAGATCGCGCGCGCGGGCGGCGGCATCCTCTCGACCGTTCGCGCCACGCGGGCGGCCAGCGAAGACGCGTTGGCCGAAGCCAGCCTGCCTCGCCTGAATGCGCTGCGCGCCGAAGGTGTCACCACAGTCGAAATCAAGTCCGGCTACGGCCTGAACCTCGAAACCGAGCGCCGCATGCTGCGTGTGGCGCGCCGCTTCGGCCAGGCATTGCCGGTGCGCGTGCGGACCACGTTCCTCGGCGCGCATGCCGTACCGCCTGAATTCGCCGGCCGCGCGGATGACTACATCGATCATCTCTGCGCCGATGTGCTGCCCGCGCTTGCCGCAGAAGGTCTCGTCGATGCGGTTGACGCTTTCTGCGAAACCATTGGTTTCACGCCCGCACAGACGGCGCGCATGTTCGACGCGGCGCAGCGCCACGGCCTGCCGGTCAAGCTGCATGCGGAACAGCTTTCCGACCAGGGTGGCGCGGCGCTGGTGGCTCGCTACGGCGGCCTGTCAGCGGATCACCTTGAATGTCTGACCGATGCAGGCGTTACCGCCATGGCGCAAGCCGGCACGGTGGCCGTGCTGCTGCCCGGCGCGTTCTACTGCCTGCGCGAAACGCGCCTCCCGCCGATGGCCGCGCTGCGCGCCGCCGGTGTGCCCATGGCCGTGTCGACCGACTGCAACCCCGGCACATCGCCGTTGTCGTCGCTGCTGCTGGCGATGAACATGGCGTGCACGCTGTTCCGCATGACGCCGTTGGAAGCGCTGACGGGCGCCACGCGTCATGCTGCCGCAGCGCTCGGTTTGTCCGGCACTTGTGGCGTGCTGGCTCCGGGCTGCGCGGCTGACTTCGCTCTGTGGCGCATCGACCGGCCCGCCGATCTGGCGTACGCGATGGGGCTTAACCCGTGTCTGGGTGTGGTCAAGGACGGCGCTGTGGCGGCGTAAGGAACACGCGGTGAGTCGGCTCGTATAATCGGCCGGTCTATCGCGAACCCGCGCCCATGCCATTCCTGCCCGAACCCCTGTTCCAGCACGGCCAGCCCGATCGCACGGCGATCCTGCTCGTCAACCTCGGTACGCCTGACGGTACATCGCCGCGCGAGGTCGGCCGCTACCTGCGTCAGTTCCTGTCCGACCCCCGCGTGGTCGAAATTCCGCGCGCGGTGTGGTGGTTCATCCTCAACGGGCTGATCGTGCCGCTGCGTTCGCGCGCGTCGGCGCACAAGTACGAAAGTATCTGGCTGCGCGAGGCCAACATGACGGGCTCGCCGTTGCTCGTCTACAGCGAGCGTCAGGCGCATGCGTTGCAGCAGTTACTAAACACCCAGGGCCACGATGTGGTGGTTGCCTGCGCGATGCGCTACGGCAATCCGTCGATCCCGTCCGTCATGCAGGCACTGCGCAAGCAGGGCGTCGAACGCATCCTCGTGCTGCCGATGTATCCGCAATATTCCGGCACCACCACCGCAACGGCCTTCGATGAGGTTTTCCGTGTGCTGGGCGAAATGCGCAATCAGCCGGAGTTGCGGCTGGTCAAGCATTTTCACGATGACCCTGCCTACATCAATGCGCTGCACCAGCAGGTGGGGGCGTATTGGGCACAGCATGGGGCACCCGACTTCGCGCACGGCGACAAGCTGGTGCTGTCGTTCCATGGTGTGCCGCGACGGACGCTGGAATTGGGCGATCCGTATCACTGCGAATGCCTGAAGACCGGTCGCTTGCTGGGTGAGGCGCTCGGCCTGCAGCCGGGTCAGTATCTGGTCACGTTCCAGTCACGCTTTGGCCGCGCCGAATGGCTTCAGCCGTACACCGCGCCCACGCTGGAAGAGCTTGGCCGCGTCGGCACCAATCGTGTGGACGTGTTCTGCCCGGGTTTTCCGGCCGATTGCCTGGAAACGCTGGAAGAGATCGCCATGGAAGGGCAGTCGACCTTCCGTGTCGCCGGCGGCAAGGAGTTCCACTACATCCCGTGCCTGAACGACAGCGAAGCGTGGATTGCCGGCATTGCCGACATCGCGCTGGCGCATCTGCAGGGCTGGCCGCTCACCCTTACGCATCCGCATGTACTGGAGGCCAGCCGCACGCGTGCGCAGAGCAAGGGGGCCGCCGCATGAAGGTGAGCACGGACGCTGCCGATCGCGTGCGCATCGACAAATGGCTGTGGGCGGCACGCTTTTTCAAAACGCGGTCTCAGGCGACGGATGCGGTGGAGCGTGGTCGCGTGCAGATCAACGATCAGGCGGTTCGCCCAGCCAAAGAAGTGAAAATCGGCGATCACGTGCGAGTGCACGCGCATGAACAGCAATGGGAAGTGGAGGTGGTGGCGCTGGCGGAAGTCCGCGGCCCGGCTTCGGTCGCTCAAACCCTCTATGCCGAGACGGACATCAGCCGCTTAAAACGCCAGGAGAGCGCCGACAAACGCCGACTGTATCGGGAACCCGCTACACAAATTGCCGGCCGGCCTACTAAGCGAGACCGGCGGCGCATCGACAAACTCGGCGGAGAATGAAGCAATCCGCGCGAGTGTGTGCTAACTTGACATGCTCATCAAGCCGCGCGGCATCTGCTGCATCTGTGCAGGCTTGATGATGTAATGCTTGAAAAATGCCTTACCGCTACCGTACTCCGTATAACGCGGCGTGACGGCACCAGACAGGCAAATGAACGTTGTGGCTGCGGTCAGGGTCAACAGCAGGAGCACGGTCAGAACGGGCAATTTGTTGTGCATGGTACGAACCCTCAAAGAAGCTCGCGCCCCCCAATTTTTTCTTGCATCATAGGCGGCCAATTGGGGCGTCGCAATTGCTGTGCCGTGGCAGTCTGATGAAAGTTGTAACCCCATATTTCGTGATGCACGGCGCACAGTTGTCGCGCATCCGGCGCCCTTGAAAAGCGCGCCAAATGCCCCATAACGGGGACAAATCGTTTGTAAAAATCCAGCGGATCGATTCCGGGCACATGCCGTGCGTCGATCCCCTTTATCCAGCGCTATGAAACACACTTCGGACACCCCCTCGAACTCGGACATGCCATCGGACAGCCAAGCCATCCAGCCGAACGCATCGGCGACGGGCCAAGCGGCCCATGCCTATTCGAGCCAGGCGCAGCGCGCAAGCGCGGACGCCCAGGCTGTCGCCGGTGACGAAGCCGCCGTGGCAGAAGCCGTGGCTGACGTAGACGTCGCTGAACTGCGCCGTCAACTCGAAGCCGCGGAAGAGAAGGCCCGCCAGAACTACGAAAACTGGGCCCGCGCCACCGCCGAATGCGAGAACATCCGCCGCCGTGGTCAGGACGATGTGGCCAAGGCCCACAAATTCGCCATCGAAGGCTTCGCTGAATATCTGCTGCCCGTCATGGACAGCCTGCAAGCCGCCTTGGCCGACACGTCGGGCGATGCCGCCAAACTGCGCGAGGGCGTTGAACTGACGCTCAAGCAGTTGTATGCCGCATTTGAAAAGGGCCGCGTCACCGAGTTGAACCCGGTGGGGGAAAAGTTCGACCCCCATCGCCATCAAGCCATTTCGATGGTGCCGGCAGATCAGGAGGCCAACACCGTGGTCGCCGTCCTCCAGCGCGGTTACACGCTGGCTGACCGCGTGCTGCGTCCGGCCCTCGTGACGGTGGCAGCGCCTAAGTAAGGCAAACGCGCCTCATGCTCCACAGCACAGCCACTTCGCCAGATGCCCACGGCGCGATCCCGGTCGACAAGACCGCGTTCGCGGCGTTCGGCATGCGCGAAGTGAATACCGAGACCTTCGACGCGGCCGTCACCGCTGCGGGGGATGCGCTGGTGTGCGTGTTTTTCTGGGGCGTCGATTGCTTCAACTGCGAAATGGCCAAGAAGGCCATGCTTGCGCAATTCGGTGCTGTGCGTGAACTGGGGCTGAAGTGGCTCCATGCCAACGTGTACGCGCACCCGGAGTTGGGCCAGCGCTTTGCCCTGCACGGTATTCCCGTGTTCATGTTTTTCCACCGTGGCAAGAAGCTGGGCCGGGCGACCGGCTGGCATGGCCACACTCAGTTTGCCTCCGCCGTTGCCAATGCGCGCAACAAGCTGGCCGGCAAGCCGCTTGTCTGAGGCTGCGACCGTCATGACGTCGATGCCCATGGCTGCGGCCTTCTTTCTTGCTTCGCCTTTCCGTGCTGTGCGCCGCAAGCGCATGGCGCGCACCTTGCCGCGCGCCGCTCAGGCGTTGACCGCGGCCCTTGCCGCCGCCCGGCGGTCGTTCTAGTGCCCCTGCGGCACGTTGCCGCCGGGCTCGCTCTCTTTCACCAGCAGTTTTAGTGCGTGTTACCCGCCGGCCGGCCTGCGTGCCCGCTGGTTTCCTTGCCGCTGCTTTGCGTTGGCCCTGTAGGGCGATCGGCAGCGGCTTTGCTTCGTGTTGAACACAGACTTGTAGGAGATCGTCATGGCCAAAGCAGCCGCCATCTACTTGACCGAGCTGGACCTCACCCGCCTGGAAAACGCCGCCAACCGGGCCGGCAGCAACTCGCCGCTGGCAGGTCTGGTCGACGACCTGATTGCACGTGCCAATGTGGTGCCCGGCAACAAGATTCCCGCCGATGTGGTGACCATGAACTCGGTCGTGTGCGTGGTGGATGACACCGGTGCAGAGCAAGAGTGGACGCTCGTCTACCCGGAAGAGGCCAACGTGGCGTCGGCCAAGCTGTCGGTGCTCTCGCCGATGGGCGCTGCGCTGCTGGGCGCGCGCGCGGGCAAGTCGGTCAAATACTCCGCGCCCAATGGTGCTCAGCATTCGTTGCGCATCGATCGCGTGGCGTTCCAGCCGGAGGCCGCTGGCCAGCACACGCTGTAAGCCGGCTGCATCCTATCGCGAGAGGCTGTACCCGACGCGCAACTGCGAGCCCAGCTTGTGGTTGTAGTCCAGCAGGCTCTCGCCGTAGCCGGTGAAATACTGAATGAACAGATAGCCGGCCGTGCCGGTGAAGATCCGGCTCATGGGGTACGTCAGTTGCGCGTCCACGCTCCCATAGGCCTTACGGGTGCCCTTGCGCAGCGTGGCGGCCAGTTCCCAGCCGTTGGGCGCACCGTACGACACGCGGAAATCGCCAAAGCCACGGTAGTGCGCGATATCGGTGTTGCCGCTGCGTGTGAGGTAGGCGTAAAGCTTGGGCTCGAACTTCCAGTGGTAATCATTCAGGTCACCAAAGTGGAATGTCGGCCGTACGAAGACGGTGTTGATGGCGCGTGAGGCATCGCCGTCGCGGCCGTTCGATTCGTGCTCGATGCCGCCCGCGAACGATAGCCGTGTGAGCGCGCCGCCATGGATGCCCGTGTCGGGGCGGTAATAGAAGACGCTCGGCCGGTAATTCGTATCCCGGAATGGCGCCGATTCCTTGCCCAGATCCCACAGCGAGAACTGCGTGTAACCGAAATACACGTTATCGAGCAGCGCTGCCGATGCCGGATTCTCGGGTTGAAAAATCCGAAATTTGAAGCTCAGCTGGAACTTGGCGTTCAACCCTTCGTGCGCCCCGATGGCGGCGAACATCGGTTCGTGGAAAGTCAGGCGCGCCGTTTCTTCGGGCGGCCGGGCAGCCTCGCCGCTGCCCGCCACGGCTACGGGAATGGGGGGTGTAGCGGTTGCGTTGGCAGCAGGGGCGCTGGGGTTGGTGCCCAGCGCGCCGCCTGGCCGGATCGCTTCGGCCGCGGCGTTACGGACGGCGCCATCGGGCGCGCCTTCCGCAGCGATTTGCGGGGCGTCAGGGCCGCGCACGAGTGTGACCAGTACCGGCGCCGCATCCAGATCGGGAGCATCGATTCGAACCGTACCGCGCAGCACCTCCGGCAGCGTGCCCGTGTAGGCGATGGTGCGGACCTGCCCCGGACGCAGATGCAGGGTCTCCGCCCCAGCGTTAAGTCGATGGAGGATCACTTCCACAGCGCCTTGCAGATCCGCGGTGGCCGTTACGCGCAGCCTGGCCGGTACCGCGTAGCTGCGCTGCGCGGCGTCACCGGAAATGACCAGGGTCAGGGTGAAGGGCTGGTTGGCATCGATGCGGCGGGAAGGCTGGAGCAGGGCAACGGCGGCATCGGCAGAGGGCACGGCGCATGCGGCAAGGACTGCGGCGCCAAGAGCGGATCGGAGAGGGAGCAAAGGCATGGGCGCAAAAGCCGGGTTGGCGTCCGGCACGTGGCAATGCGCGCAAGGGTAACACCGAGACCTTTTGTGCCCGGTTTGAGGCTGCGGGCGTTCGAAACGCACGTTTTTGCCCGGTAGCGCACGTTTTCGGGTGCTTTCCCAAGAAAAACCGGCCAAAATGCTCAACTTTTCAAAATTCGGCCTTGAAAAGCCGGACGGCACTCCCACATCCGTTCCAAGTTTGTATTCAGTGCAGTCCTGACACCAGATTCGAGGAGCAAGAACATGGGCAAAATCATCGGTATCGACCTTGGTACCACCAATAGCTGCGTCGCCATCATGGAGGGCAACACCCCCAAGGTGATCGAAAACGCCGAAGGCGCACGCACCACCCCGTCGATCATCGCCTACATGGAAGACGGCGAGATCCTGGTCGGTGCCCCGGCCAAGCGCCAGGCCGTGACCAACCCGAAGAACACGCTGTATGCCGTCAAGCGCCTGATCGGCCGCAAGTTTGAAGAAAAAGAGGTCCAGAAGGACATCGGCCTGATGCCGTACACCATCACCAAGGCCGACAACGGCGACGCCTGGGTGGAAGTGCGTGGCCAGAAGCTGGCGCCGCCGCAGATTTCCGCTGAAGTCCTGCGCAAGATGAAGAAAACTGCCGAGGACTACCTGGGCGAGGAAGTGACCGAAGCCGTGATCACGGTGCCGGCGTACTTCAACGATTCGCAGCGCCAAGCCACCAAGGATGCCGGCCGCATCGCCGGTCTGGACGTCAAGCGCATCATCAACGAGCCGACCGCGGCTGCGCTGGCATTCGGCCTGGACAAGAACGAGAAGGGCGACCGCAAGATCGCTGTGTATGACCTCGGCGGCGGCACGTTCGACATCTCGATCATCGAGATTGCCGACGTGGACGGCGAGAAGCAGTTCGAAGTGCTGTCGACCAACGGCGATACGTTCCTGGGCGGCGAAGATTTCGACCAGCGCATCATCGATTACATCATCGGTGAGTTCAAGAAGGAGCAGGGCGTCGACCTGTCGAAGGACGTGCTCGCACTGCAACGCCTGAAGGAAGCCGCTGAAAAGGCCAAGATCGAGCTGTCGAGCACGCAGCAGACCGAAATCAACCTGCCCTACATCACGGCGGATGCCTCGGGTCCGAAGCACTTGAACCTGAAGATCACGCGCGCCAAGTTGGAAGCGCTGGTCGAAGACCTGATCGCCCGTACGATCGATCCGTGCCGCACCGCCATCAAGGATGCTGGCGTGAAGGTGTCGGACATCCACGACGTGATCCTGGTGGGCGGCATGACGCGTATGCCGAAGGTGCAGGAGAAGGTGAAGGAGTTCTTCGGCAAGGAAGCCCGCAAGGACGTGAACCCGGACGAGGCCGTTGCCGTGGGCGCTGCCATCCAGGGCCAGGTGCTCGGCGGTGACCGTACCGACGTGCTGCTGCTGGACGTGACGCCGCTGTCGCTGGGCATCGAAACGCTGGGTGGCGTGATGACCAAGATGATCGGCAAGAACACGACCATCCCGACCAAGTTCTCGCAGACGTTCTCGACTGCTGACGACAACCAGCCGGCCGTGACGATCAAGGTCTACCAGGGCGAGCGCGAGATGGCCTCCGGCAACAAGCTGCTCGGCGAATTCAACCTGGAAGGCATTCCGCCGGCACCGCGCGGCACGCCGCAGATTGAAGTGTCGTTCGACATCGACGCCAACGGTATCCTGCACGTGGGCGCCAAGGACAAGGCGACCGGCAAGGAAAACAAGATCACGATCAAGGCAAGTTCCGGCCTGTCGGAAGCCGAGATCGAGCGCATGGTGAAGGACGCCGAGGCCAATGCCGAGGAAGACAAGAAGCTGCGCGAACTGGTCGACTCCCGCAACCAGGGTGAAGCGCTGGTGCACTCGACCAAGAAGGCACTGGGCGAGTACGGCGACAAGCTGGAAGCTGGCGAGAAGGACAAGATCGAAGCCGCGATCAAGGAACTTGAAGAGACCCTGAAGGGCACCGACAAGGCCGCGATCGACGCCAAGACCGAAGCGCTGGCCACCGCCTCGCAGAAGCTCGGCGAGAAGGTCTATGCCGACATGCAAGCCAAGGGCGAAGCCGGCGGTGCTGAACAAGCCGCCGCCGGTGCCCACGCAGGCGCGCAAGCCGGGCAAGGCGCACCGCACGACGATAACGTCGTCGATGCCGAGTTCAAGGAAGTGAACGACAAGAAGTAAGCCAGATCGTCCGCCAGGCGGACGTTACGGTACGCCGGGCAGTGGTCATCGGGTTGTGCGGGACGCACCTGATGTCACGCTCGGCTTTTTTGCTATTCGACACGCAGTAAAAAACAGGCGACGACTGAAGCCACCATGGCAAAACGTGATTACTACGAAGTGCTCGGGGTGGGCAAAAACGCGAGCGACGACGAGATCAAGAAGGCGTATCGCAAGCTCGCGATGAAGTACCACCCGGACCGCAATCCGGACAGCAAGGAAGCGGAAGAGAAATTCAAGGAGGCCAAAGAGGCCTACGAGATGCTCTCCGATGCAGAAAAGAAAGCTGCCTACGACCAGTACGGCCACGCGGGCGTCGACCCTAACATGGCCGGCGGCTTCGGCGCGGGCGGTGCAGGCTTTGGCGGGGGCTTTGCCGAAGCCTTCGGCGACATCTTTGGCGACATCTTCGGTCAAGCCCAAGGCCAGGGCGGGCGCCGCGGCGGCGGCCCGCAGATGTATCGCGGTGCTGACCTGCGCTACAGCATGGAGATCACGCTGGAGCAGGCCGCGCATGGCTACGACACGCAGATCCGAGTGCCGCACTGGGACGAGTGCGACCACTGCCACGGCAAGGGCGCCGAGCCGGGCTCGAGCGTGGAGACCTGCCCGACGTGCCACGGCGCCGGTCAGGTCCGTGTGTCGCAGGGCTTCTTCACGATGCAGCAGACGTGCCCGAAGTGCCACGGCAGCGGCAAGTACATCCCCAAGCCGTGTACCAAGTGCCACGGCCAGGGCAAGCTGAAGAGCCAGAAGACGCTGGAAGTGAAGATCCCCGCCGGCATCGACGAAGGCATGCGCATCCGTTCATCGGGGAATGGCGAGCCGGGCATCAACGGCGGGCCGCCGGGCGATCTGTATGTGGAGATCCACATCAAGCCGCACCCGGTGTTCGAGCGCGACGGCGATGACCTGCATTGCCAGATGCCGATTTCGTTTGCGACGGCAGCCATTGGCGGCGACATCGAAGTGCCGACATTGGGCGGGCGCGCCTCGTTCACGGTGCCAGAGGGCACCCAGGCCGGCAAGACGTTCCGCCTGCGCGGCAAGGGCATCAAGGGCGTGCGTTCGGGCTATGCGGGCGATCTCTATGTGCACATCAACATCGAGACCCCGGTCAAGCTGACGGAGCACCAGAAGGAGCTGCTCAAGCAGTTCGACAAGTCCGTGCACGAAGGCGGCTCGCGGCACAGCCCGCAGGAGCAGTCGTGGATGGACAAGGTGAAGAACTTCTTCTCTGCGTAAGAAGCCGCGCAAAGCTAATGCGCAGCCCGAGCTTGGCACTGTGATGCTCGCCGTACCGATGTACGGCTGCGCTTCTCGTACCAACCTCGGGCCGCTCGCTACGCTTTTCGAGGCTTCTTGAACACCAATTCTTCGATCAGGACTTCGTCATGCAGCCGCTCCAAGCGCCAGAAGCCGGCGCGCCGTTCGCGCTGCTGGACGATGCCACCTCGGGCGGCGTGCCGTGCTCGCGCTGGTACACCGGATATGCCGGCGAGTTCTTCCGGCCGGCGGGCATCCTGGATGGGCTGGACGATGACCTTCGTGCCGCCTGGCGCCAGGGCTTGCATGCTCTGATCGTTGCGCCGTATGAGTTTGGCGAGCCGCTGGTCGGTCTGCCGGCTTCCACCGAAATCTCTTCGTCCTTGCCCGGACACGACGGCCGCCTGCGCGTGCTGCTGTTCCGCACGATGCAGGTGCTGTCGCCGGCAGAGGTCGATACGCTGTTCGACGCCTGGCCTGACGCGACCGGTGCAGCCGGTCTGTTTGACTGTGCGGCCAGCGTTGATCACGGCACCTACACCGACGCCATCGCGCGCATCCACGACTGGATTGCGGCGGGCGACACTTACGAAGTCAACTACACGTACCGGCTGCGCATGACTGCGTTCGGCGCGCCGGCGGCGTTGTATCGGCGCCTGCGTGCGCGCCAGCCGGTGCCGTACGGCGCCTTCATCGGGCTGCCCGAAGGCGCCGCGATTCTGTCGTGCTCGCCGGAGCTGTTCTTTTCGCATCGCGCGGGCCAGCTTGTCGCGCGGCCGATGAAGGGCACCGCGCCAGCCTCGGGCGACGTCGAAGTCGACGAAGCCCGCGCCATCGCACTGGCCGCAGACGAAAAGAACCGCGCCGAGAACTTGATGATCGTCGACCTCTTGCGCAACGATCTGGGCCGCCTCGCGCGCGCGGGGTCAGTGCGCGTGCCGGCGTTGTTCGAGGTGACGCCGTTCGGCAGCGTGCTGCAGATGACATCGACGGTGGAGGCCGAGATTCCGCCCGCCACCGGCCTCGCCGGTTGCCTGCGCGCGTTGTTTCCGTGCGGCTCCATCACGGGCGCGCCCAAGCGGCGGACGATGGAAATCATCAAGGCGCTGGAGCCGGAGCCGCGCGGCCTGTACACCGGCGCGATCGGCTGGATCGATGCGCCTGCCGACGATCGCGCGATGGGCGATGCATGTTTCTCGGTGGCGATCCGCACGCTGGTGCTGAGCGCGCCCGGCACCGATGGGCTGCGCCGCGGCGAACTTGGCATCGGCTCCGGCATCGTGCATGACAGCGTCGCCGACGACGAATATGCGGAGTGCCAACTGAAAGCGCGCTTCGTGACGGCGCTTGACCCGGGGTTGTCGTTGTTCGAGACAATGCGCGCGACGCGCGAGGGCGTGCCACTGCTGGATTGGCATCTGGCGCGGCTGGAGCGGTCGGCGGCCGCATTCGGCTTCCCGTTCGATCGCACTGTACTGACGAATGACGTGGCGCGTGCGTGCGCAGGGCTCGAAGGCGAGGGCGCTTATCGGATGCGCTTATTGCTGACGCCGAATGGCTCGGCAAACGTATCGGCCGTGCCGCTGTCGCCGCTGCACGCGAGCTGGGATGCACCGGTCCGCCTGCTCGCCGCCGCGCAACCGCGCGAGATCACGCACAGTCTGCCGACGCACAAGACCACGTTGCGCGAAGGCTACGACGCTGCCTGGCAGGCGGCCGAGCGCGAGGGTGCATTCGATGCGGTGTTCTTCAACGCCGATGGCACCCTGGCCGAAGGCGGGCGCAGCACGTTGCTGGTCAAGCTCGATGGCGCGTGGTGGACGCCGCCGCTGTCAGCGGGGGTCTTGCCGGGGGTGATGCGCGCCGTGCTGCTGAAAGACGCTTCGCCGTGGCTGGGCGGGCCGCTGCAAGAGCGCTTGCTCACCCGCGCGGATGTCGCCCGCGCCGAGGCCATCGCCGTATGCAATGCCCTACGCGGCGTGGTGCCCGCGCATTTCGAGCCGGCCCTGTCCGTCGACGTGCTCTAGCTTCCAGCGCGCCACGCCGGGCAGGTTGATGAGTTCGCGGTCGTGGCAGACCATCAGCAGCGTGCGGCCCTCTGCTGCCAGTTCTCCCACAAGTGCAATGACTTGCTCGCGTGCGGCGCCGTCCAGATTCGACGTCGGTTCGTCGAGCAGCAGCACATCCGTGTGCAGAGCGCGCGCCCGCGCCAAGGCAAGACGTTGCGTTTCGCCGCCGGACAGGCGCTCGGGCGGCACATCCACCACATGTTGCAGGCCTGCCCAGCGCAGCGCATCGTCGACGCGGGCATTCAACTCTGCAGGTGCCACGCGATGCGCGCCCGTGATGAGCCCATAAGCAAGATTCGCGCGTACCGAAGTGCGGAACAGGTAGGGATGCTGGTGCACGTAAGTCAGCCGCGCGCGCAGCTCGGCCGGGTAGGGGGATAGCGCCTGCTGCCCGCGGCCCAAATCGACGGTCGCACCATGGGCGGGTGCGAGCCCGGCCAGCATGCGCAGCAACGTTGTCTTGCCGACACCGTTTGCGCCAGTAATGACGATCGCGTGCCCTGCCGACAGCGCCAGACGCGGAATCTCGAACAGAACGCGCGCGCCGTGCTGGCAGCGCAAGCCTTCAAACACCATCGTGGGCTGCGACGACGCACTCATGCCGGCTCCCTGCGATAGTTGCCAGCCCCTTGCAACCACGCCAGCACAAGGTTGACGAGCAGTGCCAGCACGATCAGCACGATGCCAAGCGCAATGCCTTGTGCGAACTCGCCCTTGCTTGTTTCCAGCGCAATCGCGGTGGTCATGGTGCGCGTGACGCCCTCGATGTTGCCGCCGACCATCAGCGCCGAGCCCACTTCGGCGATGACGCGCCCGAAGCCGGCCACCACTGCAGCCATGAGGCCGAAGCGCAATTCACGAAACACCGTCAACAGCAAACGGACGCGCCCGGCGCCCAGCACACGAGCGGTTTCTGCGAGCCGCGGATCCGCGCGCTCAAGTGTGGTGAGCGCAAACGCGACGATCACCGGCAGCCCAAGCACCGCTTGTCCGAGGATCATGCCGCCTTGGGTGAACAGCAGCCCGAAGCCGCCCAACGGGCCCTGGCGCGAAAGCAGCAGATACAGCAGCAACCCGATCAGCACGGTCGGAAACGACAGCGATGCCTGCGCCAGCACCACCAGCGCACGGCGCCCCGCAAACCGGTGCATGGCGATGAGGTAAGCGATGAGCAGACCGGGGGGCGCCGCCAGCAGCAGCCCCGCGATCGCCACCTTCAACGACACCCAGACGATCCGCCACAACGCCGCATCGCCGCTGGCAAGCAGGGCGAAGGCGTCGACGGTGGCCGACCAGATTTCCATGCGGATGCCGCTCAGGCGAAGGTGTGTTCCGGGCCGGGGAACGTACCGTCCTTGACGGCAGCCACATAGGCGGCGACGGCGCCATCGATGGTGGTCTGCCCGTCCATGAAGTTGCGTACGAATTTGGGGCGATGACCCGGGAACACGCCCAGCATATCGTGCATGACGAGCACCTGGCCGGAGCACTCCAACCCGGCGCCGATGCCGATAGTCGGGATGGCAAGCAGACGCGTGACTTCACCGGCCAGCCCCGCCGGAATGGCTTCCATGACGACGAGTTGCGCGCCGGCGTCCTGCACGGCCAGCGCGTCGGCCTTCAGTTGTGCGGCCGCCTCGTCGCCGCGGCCCTGCACTTTGAAGCCGCCAAATGCATGCACCGATTGCGGCGTCAGGCCGATGTGCGCGCACACGGGGATGCTGCGTTCAACCAGGAACTTGATGGTCGGCGCGAGCCACACGCCGCCTTCGAGCTTGACCATCTGCGCACCGGCCTGCATCACGCGTACGGCGCTGTGGAAAGCCTGTTCGGGCGTGCCATACGTGCCAAACGGCAGGTCCGACACGAGTAACGCCTTGTCGATGCCGCGGGATACGCATTCGGTGTGATAGACGATGTGATCGAGCGTAACGGGCAGCGTGGTCTTCTGGCCCTGCATGACGTTGCCGAGCGAATCGCCGACGAGCAGCACGTCGGTGCCGTTGCGATCCATCAGGGCGGCGAAGCTGGAGTCATAAGCCGTCAACATGGCGATGCGCTCGCCGGCGGCGCGCATGGCCTGCAGCGAAGTCACCGTGACGGCCTTGCGGTTCGATTCCTGGAGATAGCTCATGGACTGAGACTCATTGGGGCATCGCGAGCGCCCACGCAGACCATGTGGTGCGTCGACTAGCGCGTTGCCAGCTTGATGAATTCCTTGGGCCCGCGCATCGCGTCGATGCGGGCGAGCAAGGTGCGGAAATCGTCGTCGTTGCCTGCGGGGTCGAAGGCAGCGGTGTCGACGATCATCGTCGGTGCGGCATAGTAATACAGAAACAGCTCGCCGTACGCGGCGCAGATGCGTTCGAGATACTCCGCATCGATGCCGGTTTCGTAAGGAACGGCCCGACGGGTGACGCGTGGCAGAAGGTCCTCTGCGCGCGCCTGCAGACAGACGACGAGATCGATGCGCTGTTGCGGCAGGGCCAGCGCATTGGCCATTGCGTCGTACAGCGCGAGTTCATCGGCGGGCAGCGTGAGCTGGGCGAACAGGCGGTCGCGCGGCAGGAAGCTGTCAGCGACGATGCGCTCTCCGGCAAGCGTCGCCTTGTGCCATGCCTTCAGGCGCTCGGCACGCTGCAGCAGGAAGCGCAGCTGCACCGGCAGCGCATAGCGCGCGGGGTCTTCGTAGAAGCGGGCGATGAAGGCGTTTTCGGCAGGCGTTTCGAACAGCGTCGACGCGCGCAGATGATCGGCCAGACGCTGGGCCAGCGCCGTCTTGCCCACGCCAATGGGCCCTTCGACAACGATGCGGCGCAGGTGATCCAGTGCCATCAGCGGGTGATTTGTGTGGTGCCTGTGATCAGGCGGCAGGCTGCTTGGCGCGCATGCACTGGCACATCATGGTCTTTTCGATCCGCTGGTCGGCCACGCCGGGCAGCAGTGCCGCCACGGCACCAATGCCCGGAATCACGAGATCGGGCGCCAGTTCATGCAGGGGCAGCAGGGTAAAGGCGCGTTGGCCCACGCGCGGGTGGGGCACCGTGAGCTCCGGTGAGGTGAGGACGTGGTCGCCGTAGAGCAGCAAGTCCAGGTCGAGCGTGCGCGGCGCGTTGTGGAACGGGCGCTCGCGGCCGAACTGGTCCTCGATGTGGTGACAGATGCGAAGCAGCTGGTCGGCAGTGAAATGCGTATCGATGCGCACCACGGCGTTGATGTAATCGTCGCCGCTGGATTCGACGGGCGCGCTGCGATACAGGCTCGATTTGCCGGTGACGGTGATGCCGACCTGCTGCGCGAGGCAGACCACGGCGTCTTTCACTGCCTGGCGTGCGTCGCCCAGGTTGGCGCCGATGCCGATGTACGCCACTGTCTTCACGTTTCCTCCGAACTTCCCGGATTGACGTCAACGACTGTATCCGATTTTGCCGGACCACGTCGGCGGCGACGCCGCTTGCCCGGGCTGGCCGAACCGGTATTTGCAGAGGGGCTCGGTGCGTGCTTGGCTTGGGCCATGAGGGCTTCGCGGGCTTCGCCGTCGCCGCTCTGGAAATCGGTCCACCAGTCGGCCAGTTCTTGCGGCAATTCGCCCGACGCACAACGCAACACGAGGAAGTCGTAACCGGCGCGGAAGCGCGGCGATTCGAGCAAGCGATACGGCATGCGGCCCGAGCGCTTCTCAAAGCGCGGCTGCATGCTCCAGATTTCCTTCATGTCGGAGGTAAAGCGGCGCTGGATGGCGAGTTGCTCGGTCTGGCGGTCGAGCACTTCGTCCATGGCGGTGTGCAGCGCGGGGATCAGCGGCTCGCCGGCGGCGCGGCGGCGGTTCCAGTGCTCGACCACGTGATGCCACAGCAGCGAGGCAAACAGGAAGCCCGGCGAGACCGGCTTGCCGGCCTTGACGCGATCGTCGGTGTTGTCGAGGGCAAGCTGCACGAAGCGCTGGCCCATCGGCTGCTCCAGTGCGACGTCCAGCAGCGGCAGCAGGCCGCGGTGCAGGCCCGCCTTGCGCAGTTCCTGCAGCGATGCCCAGGCGTGGCCCGACATCAGCAGCTTCAGCATCTCGTCGAACAGGCGTGCGGCCGGCACGTTGTGGATCAGCGGGCCCAGCTCCGCGATCGGCGCGCGCGTGTCGGGATCGATGTCGAAACCGGTCTTGGCCGCGAAGCGCACCACGCGCAGCATACGGACCGGGTCTTCGCGGTAGCGGGTGAGCGGATCGCCGATCATGCGCAGCGTACGCGCGCGCATATCTTCCATGCCGTGATGGTAGTCATGCACGGTTTCGTCGGCGGGGTTGTAGTACATCGCGTTGACGGTAAAGTCGCGGCGGGTGGCGTCTTCGGCCTGGGTGCCCCAGACGTTGTCGCGCAACACGCGGCCGCTGGCGTCGACGGCATGCGTGTGGTGGTCCAACTCGGTGCGCTTGACGCGCTTGCCCGCGGGCACCTGCTCGGCGTCCACCGCGTCGACGAGCGCGCGGAAGGTCGAGACTTCGATGATTTCCTGATCGCGTCCGCCGTAGAACGTGACGTGCACGATCTGGAAGCGGCGTCCGATGATGCGCGAGCGGCGGAACAGCGCCTGAACCTGATCGGGCGTGGCGTTGGTCGCTACATCGAAGTCTTTCGGCTTGATGCCGAGCAGCAAGTCGCGCACGGCGCCGCCAACGATGAAGGCGCTATAGCCGGCTTCCTGCAGCGTGGATGTGACCTTGACCGCGTTGCGCGAGAGCAGCTTCGGGTCGATACCGTGCTCGTCCACGCTCCATACGCGCGCCTGGCGCGGCACGCCTCCGGCAGACTTGGTGCGCGCCTTGGCCGTTCTCGGTGCCTTGGGCGAGCGGGCCTTCCTGGCGGCGGGCGCCCCCGGTTCAGCGGGTGCCTGAGGCTCTGCGGAGGTTTTGCCCAGCAGGCGATTGATGAGTTTCTTGATCACGCCACGCCCTGCTTAGAAGAGATCCATGATGCGCCAGTTGCGCGCGGCTGCGAGGTTGCGCAGCGTGTCGTCCGGGTTGGTGGCGACGGGGTCGGTCACTTCTTCCAGCAGCGGCACGTCGTTGGCCGAATCGCTGTAGAAGGTACTGCGCTCGAAATCGCTCCAGCCCCGGCCCATGTTGGCCAGCCACTCGTGCACGCGCGCGACCTTGCCTTCGCGGAAGCTGGGCGTGCCCGCCACATCGCCGGTGAAGGCGCTGTCCGGCTTGCCGTCGGCGGTGGCCGGCTCGGTGGCGATCAGGTGGTCGATGCCGAACGCCTGTGCAATCGGGCGGGTGACGAAGCTGTTGGTGGCGGTGACCACGCAGCACAGGTCGCCGGCGTCCAGATGCTTGTAGACCAGCGCTTGCGCCTGTGGCGTGATCTTCGGACGGATCACGTCGTGCATGAACTCGGCGTGCCACTGGGCGAGCGTGTCGCGCGGGTGGGCGGCCAGCGGTGCCAGGGCAAAGCGCAGAAACGCATGAATATCCAGCGTGCCGGCCTTGTAATCGGCATAGAACTGATCGTTCTTCCGCTGGTATTCGGACGCATCCACCACGCCGCGGCGGATGAGGAAGCGTCCCCACTCGTGGTCGCTGTCGGTGGGGATGAGGGTGTGATCGAGGTCGAAGAGGGCCAGATTCATGGGGCGCGATTTTACCCGAACGTTACATAACCGGCCGCGCCAGAGCCCCGATCACTTCATCAACGCGAGCATGTCGCGCACGAGCGGCAGGGTGACGGCGCGCTTGCGGGCGAGCGAATAGGTGTCGAGGGCGTCCAGCAGGGCCATCAGGCTCGGCATGTCGCGGTAGGAGTGCGTCACGAGCCACTGCGGCACATCGGCCGAAAGCTGCATGCCGCGTTCGCGAGCGGCCTGACGCAGCGCTTCCACCTTGTCGGCGTCGGACAGGGGGCGCAGCCAGTAAACCAAGCCCCAACCCAAGCGGGTGCGCAGGTCTTCACGCAGCGGCATCGCCATTGGCGCGGCAGCCCCGGAGATGGCGATGGCGGCATGCGGGTGCGCGCGCACTTCATTGACGAGGTTGAACACGGCGATCTGCGCCCATTCGTCAAGCCGCTCGGCGTCATCAATGGTCCAGACGGTAATGGTGGGGTCGAATTCGAAGGCTTCGGGCGGGGCGTCGGGTTCCAGCGTGCGGACTTCGTAGCCGCCAGCCTCGGTCTGGGCGCAGATGGCTTGCAGCAGGTGGCTGCGGCCGCTGCCTTCCTCGCCCCACAGGTAGACCAGGCGGTCTGTGGCGGTGCCGTCCACCACCTGCGGAATCAGGGCGCGCAGGCGCAGCACCGCCTCTTCGTTGCCGGTGGCGACGAAGTTGTCGAAGGTCGGGGCGGGTGTCGCACCGAGTTCGAGCGGGAGCTGTTCGGGTGTGGCCATGAAACGTGGAGTGGAGTCGCCGTACTTTTCAGTTGCCTTCAGTTGCCATGGGTGGCTTTCAGTCCTGGTAGAGCCGGCTGCCCAGATAAAGCTGTCGGACCTGCCGCAAACCGACCAGCAGCACAGCGCTCATCGGTAGGGCGAGGAGGATACCGAAAAAACCGAACAATTGGCCAAAAGCCAGCAAGGCAAGGATGACCGCCAGCGGATGCAGGCCGATGCGTTCGCCCACCAGGCGGGGCGTCAGGTAGAAGCCTTCCAGAAATTGGCCGATGCCGTACACCACGGCCACCGCCAGCAAGCCGTAGAGGTTGCCGAACTGCAACAGTGCGGCAAGGATGGCCAGTGTAAGCCCCACGCCAAAGCCGATGTACGGAATGAACACGGCAAGGCCCGTAAAGATGCCCACCGGCAGCGCCACGTCAAAGCCGGCGAGGGTCAGCCCCGCCGAGTAGTACACCGCCAGCACCAGCATCACGATGATCTGCCCGCGCAGGTATTGGGAAAGCAGGCCATCGGTTTCGGCGGCCAATTCGCGCGCTTTTGGCAGCCAGCGGCGCGGCACGGCCGTTTCGACGCGGCGCATAAGCATGTTCCAGTCCATCAGCAGGTAGAACATCACGATCGGCACGAGGAAGAAGAGGCCCAGCACCTGGACGGCCGCCGAGCCCGACACGCGCAGATAAGTCAGCACCCTGGCCACCACGTCGTCCGGGCTGGCGGCGAGCTGTTCCGTGAGCAGCGCGCGCAGGCCCGGAAAGTCAAAGCTGACATGCAGGCCCAACTCGTCCAGCTTGGGCGATAGAAACGCGTTGAGCTTGGCAAGCATTCCGGGCAGTTGCTCGCGGATGGCCGGAATTTCCCGCTGCAGGACCGCCAGGATCAACAGCATCAGCGCCACGCCCACCACCGTCAGCACCAGGATCATCAGAAACACGCCCAGCACGCGCGGTACGCGATGGCGCTGCAGCCATTCCACGCCCGGGTGCAGGATGTACGACAGGATGAACGCGAAGACAAAGGGCGTCAGCGTCGGCGCCAGCGCCTTGAGCAGGGCCAGGAAGACAAGCGCCACGGCGATCCAGGCGAGCGTGCGCTTGGTTTCCTGCGACAGCACGGGGGCGTTCATGGGGCGACGGGTCCGAAGGCGGGGTGGAGGAGTCGGAAAAGCGGCCATCGGGACGGCCGCATCCGGTAAAATCGCGATTTTACTGGACCGGCGGGTCCGATTTTTGTGACTTCCCGCCGCCGTCTCGCTTTCCTTCCCGGTTTTTTCAATTCAGACGACTGTATGAGCGCTTCCGAAACCCCATCCGCATCGACCGGCCTGTCTTACCGCGACGCGGGCGTCGACATCGAGGCGGGTGACGCCCTTGTCGACCGCATCAAGCCGTTTGCCAAGCGCACCATGCGCGAAGGCGTGCTGGGCGGCATCGGCGGCTTCGGCGCGCTGTTCGAGCTGTCCAAGAAGTATCAGGAACCGGTGCTGGTGTCCGGAACCGACGGCGTGGGCACCAAGCTCAAGCTGGCCTTTGCGCTGAACCGCCACGACACGGTTGGCCAGGATCTGGTCGCCATGAGCGTGAACGACATCCTGGTGCAGGGCGCCGAGCCGCTCTTCTTCCTGGATTACTTCGCCTGCGGCAAGCTCGACGTCGACACCGCTGCCACCGTGGTCAAGGGCATCGCCCAAGGCTGTGAGCTGGCAGGCTGCGCGCTGATCGGCGGCGAAACCGCTGAAATGCCGAGCATGTACCCGGATGGCGAATACGACTTGGCCGGCTTTGCTGTCGGCGCGGTCGAAAAGCGCAAGATCATCGACGGCACCACCATTGCCGAGGGCGACGTGGTGCTGGGCCTGGCCTCGTCGGGTGCGCATTCGAACGGCTACTCGCTGGTGCGCAAGATCATCGAGGTGTCGCGCCCGGACCTGAATGCAGATTTCCACGGCCAGCGCCTGCAGGACGCCATCATGGCGCCGACGCGCATCTACGTGAAGCCGCTGCTGTCGCTGATCGAGAAGCTGACCGTCAAGGGCATGGCGCACATCACCGGCGGCGGTTTGACCGAAAACGTGCCGCGCGTGCTGCAAGACAACCTGACCGCTGTGCTGCACAAGGACGCGTGGACGCTGCCGCCGCTGTTCCAGTGGCTGCAGAAGGCCGGCAACGTGGCCGATGACGAAATGCACCGCGTGTTCAACTGCGGCATCGGCATGGTGGTGATCGTGTCGGCAGCCGATGCACCGGCCGCCATCGCGCACCTGAAGGACGCCGGTGAGACGGTCTACCAGATCGGCGAGATCCGCGCACGGCAAGCCGGCGAAGCGCAGACGATCGTGGTCTGACGCAAGGTTCGCACCCACAAAAAACCGCCGATGCAACCGGCGGTTTTTTTGTGCGCGTCGTCTTGCAGGCTCCTATTTGAGCGGGACGTATTCGCCGCTGGCGGGGTCGTCCTTTTGCAGCGCGCCGGTGTTCTTGTCGATGAGCAGCGTGACGACGCGCGGGGCGGTGTTGGGGTCGCCGCCGCACGCCGGCGTGTGGTTTTCCAGCACTTCGACGCTGTTGTGGGAGTCATCGGCTCGGTCCACCAGGAACGACAGGCATTCCTGCGACAGGGTGGTCAGCTTGTATTTCTCGATGGCGGCGCGGGCCAGGTCGACGGCCTTGGCCTGTTCGGCTTCGCTGACGGCGGGCGCGCTGGCGGCCGGTGCATCAGCGGCGTTGGATACGCCAGGCGCGGGGGCCGCAGGTGCAGAACCGGGGGCGGACGCGGCAGGCTTGTGTGCGTCGTCGGAGCGGCCGCAGCCCACCAGCGCGAGCGAGGTGAGCGCGGCAAGCAGCAGGAATCTGGTCATGGTGTGCGGAGCGTGTCGGCGATGTTCAGCCCACGACTTTACCCGCAACCGGCCGATTTTTTCCATGCTGCATACGCCTGTGGCATGCACACGGCGCAGGGCCGATAGCCGGCGTCGCGCGCATCGGCTTCGTTCAGAAAGAACACGCGGTGGCGCACATAACCGCCGCGCGCGATGGCCCGGCGTGCGGCGGCGCAATCCAAGCGGCCATAGATGCGAGCACGCCGATGCCCGCCTAGCGTGCCGGGCACGGCGCTCTCATAAGGCTGGCCGCAGGCGCCGATGAGCGTCCACGTCCTCACGCGATTTCATGCGGCGGAGTGCGACTCGCGCTCCAGCAGCGCCAGCTTGCGCTCCACGCCCCAGCGATAACCGGAGGTGTTGCCGTCCCGACGGATCACGCGGTGGCACGGAATGGCCACTGCGATGTGATTGGCCGCGCAGGCCTGCGCAACGGCGCGGACGGCCTGGGGCGCACCGATGCGCGCGGCAATCTCGGTGTAGCTGGTGGTGCTGCCGGGCGGCACTTCGCGCAGCGCCTGCCACACGCGCTCCTGGAACGCGGTGCCGCGCACGTCCAGCGGTAGGTCCAGGCCGATGGACGGCGCTTCGACAAAACCCACCACCTTCGCGACCAGATCCTCAAAGCCCGCGTCGCCGCCGATGAGTTCGGCCTTGGGGAAGGTGTCCTGCAGATCGCGCACGAGCGCGTCAGGGTCGTTGCCCATCAGGATCGCGCAGATGCCGCGATCGCTCTGCGCGACCAAGATGGAACCGAGCGAGCACTCGCCCACGGCAAAGCGGATCGTCGTCTGTACGCCACCGGCACGGTAGCGGCTGGCCGTCATGCCCAGCACGTTGTCCGACGCCTCGTAGAAGCGGCTGCTGGCGTTGAATCCGGCGTCGTAGATGGCCTCGGTGACGGTGCTGCCGCGTCCCAGTTGCGCGCGCAGCTTGCGGGCGCGATGCGCATCGGCGTAACCCTTGGGCGTCAGACCCGTGACGCTCTTGAACAGGCGATGGAAGTGATAGGGGCTCAGTCCGGCGTCTTGCGCGAGCGCGTCGAGCGTGGGCGGCGTGTCGGCTGCCTCGATGCGTCGGCAGGCCTGTGCGACGAGCGCGGTTTGCTGCGCGCGCACGGTGGTCTGATCCGGGCCGGCGCGGCGGCTCGGGCGGTAACCGGCTGCCTCCGCGTCGGCGGGCGTGTCGAAGAATTCGACGTTCTCGGGGCGCGGAATGCGCGACGGGCTGCTCGGCTGGCAATACACGCCGGTGGTCTTTACCGCATAGACGAATTGCCCGTCGGCGGAGGCATCGCGTGCCAGCACGCGAGCCCAGCGCGGGTCGTGTTCGACGAGGGTGGAGTCCGGCACGGTGCGGGCGGAGGTTTGCATGGCGTCATCCAGTGGACTGGGATGACTGTACTGTAGGTGTGGCCCCTTGGCGGGACACTCCGGGTCTTGCGGTCAAATTCGAAGCAGCGCACGCGTCACTTGACGCGGGGTGCTTTTTGCTGGTCGGCGCGCGCGGCAGCCAGGTTGGTGGCGATCTGCCTCGCGCCGGCAGATTCGGGCGGCAGCGACTGGTAGAGGCGCTCCCACTGCGCGATTGCATCGCTCACGTCACCACGTTCGACGGCGGCGGAAGCGGCTAGGGCCAGCGCTTTGGGCTCGTCCGGGTCGGCCTTCAGGGCTAGGCGCACCTGCTCGATGGGTGCACCAGCCAGGGTGCCGCCCTGGGCGGTTGCGAGTGCGTCGGCGTAATCGGCACGCAGGCTGGCGACCTCGGGGGCAAGGGCCACCGCCTTCGCATAGGCGGCGACGGCGTCGGCGGGGCGCCCCATCGTGCTGTAGGACCTGGCAAGCAGCGCCCAGCCGGGTGCGTCGTCAGGCGTGTCGCGCAGCCGTTGGGCCAGGCTGTTCACCATCGATTCGATTTGCGCGTCTCCACCGGTGTGGTCGCTGCGGGCGGCGGTCGTCATGTCGCCCGGCATCCACAGCGACGCGGGCTTGCCCAGATGCTGGTAGAGCAGCACAGCAGACGTGGGCAACGCAGCCAGCAGCACTGCGGCGAGCAGAACGGGGCGGCGGTCGGGCCGCGCCTGCGGGGTGCTGGCGGTGCCGGCTGTGTCGTCCAGCAGCCGCCGGCCAAGCTCTGCGCGTGCGTGCGCGTGGCCTGCGGCATCCATAGCGCCGGCGCGCAGATCGGCATCCAGCTCGCGCAGTTGATCGTGGTACCAGTGGACCATCTGGCTGCGCGCCGTGGGGCGTTGGACGCGCGTATCGAGCTGATTGGTGCGCGCGCGCCGCAACAGCGGCGTCAGCAACACCGCCATGGTGACGGCCGTGAGGGCAGCCGCCAGCAGCCAGAACAGGGTCATCACAGTCATGGGCGGGGGTCATCCGATGACGACGGCGCAAGCAGTGCAGCGAGGCGCGCCTCTGAGTCGGGGTCCATCTCGGCAGGGGCCGGCTTCCGCCGTTTGCGGGACGACACGATGCCGAACACCACCGCCATCAGTAACAGCGCCGGGCCGAACCACAGCAGATACGTCAACGGTTTGACGGGCGGCCGATATAGGACGAAATCGCCATAGCGCTGCACGAGATAGTCCTTCACGTCGTCCTCGGTGGCGCCGGCACGCAGTTGTTCGCGAATCTGGCGGCGCAGGTCGATGGCGAGGTCGGCGTTGGAATCGGCGAGGGTCTGGTTCTGGCAGACGAGGCAGCGCAGCTGCTCCGACAGCGCATGGACGCGGGTGTCGAGATCGGTGTCCGACGCTGCGGCACAGGCGGGCGTCTGCAACATGAACGCCGCGACGCCTGCCAGAACGAGGGCAGCCAGGCGCTTACGCATGACCATCCTCCTGTTCCAGTTGCTGCAGAAGCGGCACGATCCTGCGTTCCATGGACTCGGCCGTCACGGGGCCCACCTGCCGATAGCGGACCACGCCAGCGCGATCGATGACGAAGGTCTCGGGCACGCCGTAGACGCCGTAGTCGATGCCGACCTTGCCGTCAGCGTCGATGAGCGAGGCGACATACGGGTCGCCCATTTGCTTGAGCCACGCGCGTGCGGCGTCGGCCTCGTCCTTGTAGTTCAGCCCGTAGATCGGCACGGTTGACTGCTTCGCGAACGCGTTCAGCACGGCGTGCTCTGCACGACAGGCGGTGCACCACGATGCCCAGACATTGAGCATCCAGACCTTGCCGCGCAGGTCTTGCGGCGTGATCGGGCCGGCAGTCGATTCCAGCGCTGTCAGCCTGAACGCCGGTGCGGGCTTGCCGACCAGCGGGGAGGGCAGTTCGCGCGGATCGCGCGACAGCCCCGCCGCCAGCGCAATCACCAGAACGAGGAACGCTGTCAGCGGCAGCACGTAGCGCAGCTTCACCGTGGCTCCTCGGTCGCTGGCATCGCTAATGACGGGCCGCCGCGTGCAGTGTCGGGCGCGGCGCGCGATGACGTGGAGCGGCGGCGCAGCCGGTAGCGGCGGTCGCACACGGCCAGCAGCCCGCCCAGCACCATCAGCACACAGCCTGCCCAGATCCAGCCGACAAAGGGCTTGATGTAGATGCGCATGGCCCAGTTGTCTTGTCCGAGTGATTCACCAAGCGCGACATAGAGATCGCGCGTGATGCCGCTGTCGATGGCGACTTCGGTCGTGGGATTTTCCTGGCTGTGGTACAGGCGCCGCTCGGGTAGCAGCGTGGCCACGGGTTTGCCGTTGCGGCTGACTTCGACGTGGCCGCGCAAGACGTCGTAATTGGGGCCCTGGGCCGGCGCAACCCTGGTGAGGTGGAACATGTAGCCGCCCACCTCCACCTTGCCGCCCACGCGCACCGGCAACTCGCGTAGCGTCTCCTGGCTGAGCACCAGCGTGACGCCCGCAATGAACACGCCGACCCCCGCGTGCGCCACCAGCATGCCAAAGTAGCTCGGCGGCAATTGCCGCAGCGTCGTCAATCGATTGCCGGGCTGGCGAAGCTTTTCGGCCAGACTGGCCAGCGCACTCAGAAGACACCATGCGGCGAGCGTCAGCCCCAGGCCCGCCAGCGCGGACGTCCGATACATCACCGCCAGTCCGAGCCCGACGGCAATACTCGCCACTGCTGCCCATCGCAGCCGCACCGCCATCGACGGCAGCGCACCGTGACGCCAGCGCGCCAGCGGCGCCGCACCCATCAACAGCACCGCAGGAGACATCAGCGGCACAAAGACTTGCTCGAAATATGCCGGACCGACCGAGATCTTGCCCAGCCGCAACACATCCAGCACCAGCGGATACAACGTGCCGAGCAACACCGTGGCGGCCGCCACCGCCAGCAGCACGTTGTTGGCCAGCAGGAACGATTCACGCGAGAACAGCGGGAACGTCGCGCCTTCCGAGGCGCTGCTGGACAACCGCTTCGCGCGCCATGCAAACAGACCGAGGGCGCCGCCCGTTACGATGCCCAGCAACGCGAGGATGAAGAGACCGCGCTTCGGGTCGACCGCAAAAGCATGCACCGACGTCAGCACGCCCGAGCGGACGAGGAACGTGCCGAGCAGACTGAGCGAGAACGTGAAGATGGCCAGCAGCGCCGTCCATGCGCGGAACACGCCGCGCTTTTCCGTCACCGCCAACGAGTGGATCAGTGCCGTGCCCGCCAGCCACGGCATGAACGACGCATTTTCGACCGGGTCCCAGAACCACCAGCCGCCCCAGCCGAGTTCGTAGTACGCCCAGGCGCTGCCGAGCATGATGCCGGTCGTCAGGCATGCCCAGGCGGCGATCGTCCACGGCCGCGACCAGCGCGCCCAGGTGGCATCGAGCCGGCCCGACAGCAGCGCGGCCATCGCAAACGAGAACGCCACGGCAAAGCCCACGTAACCCATGTACAGCATGGGCGGATGCGACACCATGCCCGGGTCTTGCAGCAGCGGGTTGAGGTCGCGCCCTTCCAGGGCAGGCGGCAACAGGCGCAGGAATGGGTTGGATGCGAACAGCAAGAAAAGCAGCAGCCCCGTGCTGATGGCGCCCATCACGCCCAGCACGCGCGCCGCCACGGGCAACGGAAGTTGGCGGCTGAACAACGACACGGCCAGTGACCACAACGCCAGCATCGCCGTCCACAGCAACATCGATCCCTCGTGTCCGCCCCACACGGCGGCCACGCGATAGGGCAGCGGCAGCGCGCTGTTCGAGTTGGCGGCGACATAGAGCACGCTGAAGTCGTTGCTGACGAAGGCCCATGTCAGCGCGCCATACGCCACGAGAACCAATCCACATTGCATGCGCGCAGCAGGGCGCGCCACGGCCATCCAACGCTCGCCGTCGCGCGCCGCACCAACCAGCGGCAGCACGGACTGCATGGCCGCAGTCAGCAGCGCGAGGATCAACGCAAAGTGGCCCAGCTCGGCGATCATCGTGACGCGCTCCGGACAGATTCCTTCGCCATCTGTTCGTTGACTTGCGCAGCGCGGCGTAGGGCATCAGCAGCTTCGGGCGGCATGTAGTTTTCGTCGTGCTTGGCCAGCACCTCGTTGGCGACGAAGACGCCGTCCTCACCCAGCCGGCCGCGTGCCACCACACCCTTGCCCTCGCGGAACAGGTCCGGCAGCAAGCCGCGATAGACGACCGGCACCCCGCGCGCTGTGTCAGTGACGATAAAGCGGATGGTCATGCCGTCACGTTCACGTTGGATGGAGCCGCGTTCGACTAGCCCACCCAGTCGAAAGACTTGTGCCACAGGCGCTTCCTTGGCGGCGATCTGGCTCGGGCTGAAAAAAAACACCAGATTGGAGCGGAACGCATTCAGCGTGAGTGCGGTAGCCGCACCTGCGCATACCAGTGCGGCGAGCAGGATGCCGAGACGGCGTTGTCTGCGTGTCATTGGTCGCGGCCGTCAGGATGAGGGTCAGTGCGATTGGCGGTGCGCCAGCGGTGGGCCAGCAGCAGCACCTCGGCTGCGATAAAGATGGCGGCCACGGCAAACGCGCCCGCAATATAGTCGACGTGGTTGACGGAGAACTGGCTCATGCCGACATGCTCAGGTTGTGGTCATCGTCGGCGCGCTCGCGCACGATGCAGCGCACGCGAATCAGCGCCACGCAGATGCTGTACATCCAGCACGCGAGCGTCATCAGCAGCATGCCGAGCAGCATCGTCATCGCCATCGACGGAGCCGCCGTCAGGCCGACGGATGCGCCTTGATGCAACGTGTTCCACCACTGCACCGAGAAATAGATCACGGGGATGTTGACCACGCCGACCACGGCTAGCAAGGCGCAGGCGCGCTCGGCACGGCGGGGGTCTTCAATGGCGCTCTCCAGCGCGATGAAGCCCAGGTACAGAAACAGCAGCAGCAACTCCGACGTCAGCCGCGCATCCCACACCCACCATGTGCCCCACGTTGGCTTGCCCCACAGCGCGCCTGTCCACAGCGCAATGGCGGTGAACAGTGCGCCGGTGGGCGCCAGCGCCGAGGCCATCATCGACGAAAGCCGCGTGCGCAGCACCAGCGCCAGCGCGCAATAGCCCGCCATCACCAGGTAGATGAACATCGACATCCACGCGGCCGGCACGTGCAGGAAGATGATCCGGTAGACCTCACCCTGCTGCGCATCGGTGGGCGCCACCACGAAGCCGACGTAGAGGCCGGCGATGAGGAACACGAGGGCTACTGCGCCAAACCACGGCACCAGCTTGCGCGCGAGCGGATCAAACCGCACGGGCGACGCATACGCGAGCCAGTTCCAGCGTCGCGACGCACGTTGGCGCACGGCGATGGGCGTGGTGTGGAGTCCGGATCGATTCGTCATCGGGTCATTCCGCGGCAATGCGCAGCCCGGCAGCCGTGGCCAGCGGGCAGACAAACAACGACAACGCCAAGCAAGCGCCCAGCAGCGAGAAATGCGGCATGACATCAAGCCCCGCATCGGCCGCCGAACCTGCGCCCGCGCCAAACACCAGCACGGGCACACACAGCGGCAGGACGAGGATGCACAGTAGCGCTGCTCCGTTGCGCACGCCCAGTGTGAGCGCTGCACCAACGGCGCCGATCAACGCAATGGCAGGCGTGCCGATTAGCAGCGTGGCTGTCAGCAGTAGCGTTGCATGCAGCGGCAGACTGTACTGCTGCGCCAGGATGGGCGTCAGCAGCAACAACGGCAGGCCACTCGCGAGCCAGTGCGCTGCGATCTTCGTCAGTACGATCAGCGCAAGCGGGTGCGGCGACAACAGCAGTTGATCCAGGCTGCCATCGGCGTGTTCCTGCGCAAACAGCCGAGAGAGCGAGAGCATCGACGCCAGCAGCGCCGCGACCCACAGGATGCCCGGCGCGAGCATGCGCAACTCCTGCGGGTCGGGGCCGATGGCCAGCGGGAATAGGCTCGCCGCAATGACGTAGAACACCACGCCGCCGACAAGGTTGCCGCGCCGCCGCCATGAGAGCGTAAGGTCGTGCAGCAGGATGGCCATCAGCATCGGCTTCATGCGATGCCTCCCAGCCTGAGCACGCGATTCGCCCCTTGCGGGCGCGACAGCAGGTGGTGCGTGGCCATGATCGCCATGCCGCCTGCACGCAAGTGCGCATCGAGCTGCGCGGTGAAGAGGCTGACTGCATGATCGTCGAGCGAGGCGATCGGTTCATCGAGCAGCCACAGTTCGCGCCGCGCGAGCAGCAAGCGCGCCAGTGCCACCCGCCGGCGTTGGCCTTGCGAAAGCTTGCGCACGGGCGTGGCGGCAAGCTTGCCGAGTTCGAGTGCTTCCAGTGCGAGCCCGATGCCAAACGGCTCGGATGCCGAATCGCGCAACCCGGCTAACTGCATGGCCAGACGCAGGCTCTCCGTCACAGTCAGATCTGGGTCGATACCGTTGGTGTGGCCAACATAGCAAAGCGTATTGAGGAAGGCAGCGTCGCCGCTGCGCACCGGCGCGCCATGCCACGTCAGCGAGCCGCTCGCCGGTGCGAGAAGGCCACAGAGCACGCGCAGCAGGGTGGTCTTGCCGCTGCCGTTCGCGCCCGTTACCTGCACCAGCTCGCCCGCCGACACCGAGAGGTCCAGCTCGCGGAAGATCCGGCGGCCGGCGCGCGAAAACGTCAATTGGCTGGCAACAAGCACGGCAGTGGTGGCTGAGTCAAACGGGGTCTGGCATCGGCAGCACGTTCACGTGCTTTACTCGGTCTTCATCTTCGACATGTCGGGCAGATGGTGCGCAATACCCTTGTGGCAGTCGATACAGGTTTTCTCTTTGCTGCCCAGATACTGGGCATGCATGGCCGACGCGCGTGGGCTCTGCCGAGTGAAGTCCATCGATTCGTAGTTGTGGCAGTTGCGGCATTCCAATGAATCGTTGGCCTTCAGCCGATCCCATTCATGCTGGGCCAGCTCGAGTCGGTGGGCCTCGAATTTCTCGCGCGTGTCGATGGTGCCGAAGATCTTGCCCCACACTTCCTTGGAGGCCTGCATCTTTCGTGCAATCTTGTTCGTCCAGGCGTGCGGAACGTGGCAGTTCGAGCAGATGGCGCGCACACCGCTGCGGTTGGTGTAGTGGATGGTGCTCTGCAGCTCTTGATACACGTTGTCGTGCATTTCGTGGCAACCCGTGCAGAACGCTTCGGTATTTGTCACTTCCATCGCGGTGTTGAACGCGCCCCAGAACACCACGCCGGCAACAAAGCCGCCCAACGTCAGAAAGCCCAGGCTGAAATACGCGCTGGGCCGGTTGATGGTGCGCCAGTAGCGCTTGATCAGGTCGAACATGACTGCACCGCCTCAGTTCTTGCCAACGCTCTTGCCATCAGGCTTGCGTTTGAGCAGTTGATCGACATCGACAAACGTATTGGTGACAAGCGGCTTGGCGTCGGCCTGCGGCACGTGACATTGCGTGCAGAAGAAGCGGCGCGGCGAAACGTCGGCCAGTTGATGGCCACCGCGGTCAACGTAGTGCGTGGGGCTGATCGCGATCGCGCGCATCTCTTCGGCCTTCGTACGCGCGTGGCAGGACAGACAACCGTTGTGGTCCTTATTGATCTGATACATGTAGGTGCCGTCGATCTTGTGCGGAATCGTCGGCGGCTGCCCGGTGTAGTTGCGCTCGCGGCGCACGTCCTTGTTCTCGGTGGGATACAGGATCGGCGGTGTCGATTCGGCGGCAATCGGCGTGGGGCCGCGCATGGCGTCGACCACGCCTTGGGCTTGCGCGGGCAATTGGGCAAGGGTCGCCAGGAGCAGCGCACAGATGGCGGCTGGCAGTCCCAAGAGTCGGCTGAGCTTCATGACGTTTTCCTATTGCGCGTGTGTCGTCTGCCCGTGCTCGTCAGACCTTCACGATCTTGACGGCGCATTTCTTGAAATCCGTCTGGAGCGAGATCGGGCAGGTTGCATCCAGTGTGACCTTATTGATGAGCTGGCTCGCATCGAACCACGGCACGAACACCAGGCCCTTCGGTGGCTGGTTGCGGCCGCGTGTTTCAATGCGGGTGCGCATCTTGCCGCGCCGCGAGATCACTTCGACCTCGACACCACGTCGCAGTCCCAGCGCTTTCGCATCTTCCGGGTGCATGAAGCAGACCGCGTTCGGGAAGGCGCGATACAGCTCGGGTACCCGGCGCGTCATCGAGCCCGAGTGCCAGTGCTCCAGCACGCGGCCGGTCGACAACCAGAACGGGTATTCCTTGTCTGGCACTTCCGGTGGGGCCTCGTAGGGCAGGGCGAAGATCACCGCCTTGCCGTCCGGGTTGCCGTAAAACTGGTAGCCGGTGCCGGCCTTGACGTACGGATCGCTGCCTTCCTTGTAGCGCCAGCGCGTTTCCTTGCCGTTGACCACCGGCCAGCGCAATCCGCGCGCCTGGTGATAATCGTCGAACGGCGCCAGGTCGTGGCCGTGGCCGCGCCCGAAGCTTGCGTACTCCTCGAACAGGCCCTTCTGCAGGTAGAAGCCGAACGCCTTGGCTTCGGCATTGTTGTATTCCGGGTCGACGTCCTTGAGCGGGAACCTGTCGACATTGCCGTTGCGGTACAGCACGTCGTAGAGCGTCTTGCCGCGCAGCTCCGGCTTTTTGGCGATAAGGTCTTCGGGCCAGACTTCTTCCACCTTGAAACGCTTGGAGAACTCCACCAGCTGCCACAGGTCGGATCGCGCCTCACCCGGCGCATCCACGAGTTGATGCCAGAACTGCGTCCGGCGCTCGGCGTTGCCGTAGGCGCCTTCCTTCTCAACCCACATCGCGCTCGGGAGGACCAAGTCGGCGGCCAGTGCGGTGACGGTCGGGTACACGTCCGAAACAACAATGAAATTCGCCGGATTGCGGTAGCCCGGGTAGCCTTCCTCGTTGATGTTGGCGCCGGCCTGCATGTTGTTGTTCACCTGCACCCAGTACGCGTTGAGCTTGCCGTCCTTCAGCATGCGGTTTTGCAGTACCGCGTGATAGCCGGGCTTTTCAGGGATCGTGCCGGGCGGCAGCTTCCAGATGTGCTCGGCTTCTTCACGGTGCTTCGGGTTGGTCACCACCATGTCGGCCGGCAAGCGGTGCGAGAACGTGCCCACCTCGCGCGCGGTGCCGCATGCCGAAGGCTGGCCCGTCAGGGAGAAAGGGCTGTTGCCCGGTGTGGCGATCTTCCCTGTCAGCAGGTGCAGGTTGTAGATCATGTTGTTCGCCCAGGTGCCGCGGGTGTGCTGGTTGAAACCCATGGTCCAGAACGACACGACCTTGATCTTCGGATCGGCGTACAGCTCGGCAAGCTTCTGGAGCTGCTGCTTGAACTCCTTCTCCTTGCTCTTGTCCGGGTTCGCCAGCTTGGTGGTGTAGTCCAGGTCGTACGTCGAGACGAACTTCGCAAACTCGTCGAATGAGATCGGCTTGGAGTCACCCACCTTGTCGGCGTTCTTGGCGGCCTTCTGCACGGGGTTGTCGGGCCGCAGGCCGTAGCCGATGTCGGTCACGCCCTGCTTGAAGACGGTGTGCTTGTTGACGAAGTCCGTGTTGACCTTCTTGTTGGTGATGATGTAGTTCGCGATGTAGTTGAGCATCGCGAGATCGGCCTGCGGTGTGAAGACGATCGGGATATCGGCCAGATCGAACGAGCGGTGCGTAAACGTCGACAGCACCGCGACCTTCGTCTTGGGCGCGGAGAGGCGCCGGTCCGTCACGCGCGACCAGAGGATGGGGTGCATCTCCGCCATGTTCGAGCCCCACAGCACGAACGCGTCAGCGACTTCGAAATCGTCGTAGCAGCCCATCGGCTCGTCCATGCCGAACGTTCGCATGAAGCCGGCCACGGCAGAGGCCATGCAGTGGCGCGCGTTGGGGTCGAGGTTGTTCGAGCGGAAGCCCGCCTTCATTAGCTTGACGGCGGCGTAACCCTCAAAAACGGTCCATTGACCCGAGCCGAACATTCCGACAGCCGTCGGGCCCTTTTCCTTGATGACGCGCTTGAACTGCACCGCCATCTCGTCAAACGCGCGGTCCCAGGTGACGGGCGTGAACTCGCCGTTCTTGTCGTACTTGCCGTTCTTCATGCGCAGCAGCGGCTGGGTCAGCCGGTCCTTGCCGTACATGATCTTGGAGAGGAAATAGCCCTTGACGCAGTTCAGGCCTCGGTTGACCTCGGCCTTTGGGTCGCCCTGCGTGGCAACCACGCGATTGTCTTTGACGGCCACTTCAACGCCGCAGCCCGTGCCACAGAATCGGCAAGGCGCCTTCGACCACTTGAGCTGCGTCAGCTCTTTGTCGGTGACGAGGTTGGCGGCGCCGGCAGGAAGCGTGACGCCAGCTACCGAGGCGGTGGCGGCGGCAGCGGTCTGCTTAATGAACGCGCGGCGAGAGACTTTCATCGTCCATTTCCTCATGCATGGCGTCGGCCATTTCGTTGTGCTGGTAGATCAGGGCGGTGTTGAGCACACCGTCGATCTGCTGAATGAACGCCAGGTGCGCTGCAATGGCGCGCGAACTGGGCGCCTCAAGCGTGACCACGAGCTTGCCGTTATCGCTGGCTGCATGGATTTCGCTGCCGGCGATGCTTTCGATGGATTCGCTCACCCGTGCAATATGGGTTGGCCGCGTCTGGACCAGAACGCCGGCGATGTGCCACTCGTCGTCACCGAGTGGCGCCGGCCGAACGGGGATATCTATTTTTTTTGTGTTTCGCATGACCGTGTTCTGGCGATGAACGCCTTTTTCTAATCAGTGCTGCGCGAACATACAACCCGACTCGCCCCCGGAACCCCCCGGGCGTATTTCAATGCGTTGGCGGACCGCTCAGCAATTGCGTTGCCCAGACGATAAATCCATATCCGGCCACGATAATGACGGAAAGAACCGGCACCATGACGGCCGTCAGAAACAGAAAGCTCCGCAGCTCTTCGGATTTACGTTGCGCGTCGACGTTTTGGGGCTGTTCCACGATGACTCGACCAATGAGGGCGGCGCTAATGGCGCGAACGTTTTCCAGTAAAGTGAACGTCGCAAGGGAATTCAAGGTTTTTGCATGATCCCGGCGTGACATATATCGCGCAAGCAATATGTCGTCGTGGCGTGATCTAGCGCAAGATTTGCCGGATTCACGAGCCTGAAACATTGACGGGCACGCGCCATAAGTACCAAGCCGCGACGGTTCGATACGGGCTCCACGCAAGACCAATCGTCTCCATCTGCTTGCGTGTGGGTGTGGACTCGAGGCGCTTCAGGCGTCGGTAACCATCGCGGACGCCGAAATCATCCGCGGGCAAGATGTCCGAGCGCTCCAGCGTGTAGATCAGCAGCATTTCGACCGTCCACCGGCCAACCCCGCGCAGTGTCACCAGCCGCTCGATGAGCGCTTCGTCGGGCATGGCCAGCGCCTGCTCCCGCGTGGGCACGACGCCGTCGAGCGCGGCTTGGGCGATGCCGCGAATGGTCGCCAGTTTGGTGGCAGAAAAGCCGCACGCGCGCAGCTCCGCCTCATCCGTGTCGAGCACTTGCTGCGGGGCAGGAAACGCAGCAGCCGGATAGAGCGCGATGAACCGGCCGAGGATGGCGTCACCCGCCTTCGCGTGCAGCTGCTGATAGGCGATGGCGCGGATCAATGCTTCATAGGGCTCGCGCGCTGGCTTGGCGGCGTGGCCGCAGGGCCCGACGGCGGCGACGTGGCGCGCCCAGTCTTCGTCCAGCGTCGCCAGAAAAGTTTCGGCTTGTCGGTAGGCGCTTTCGGACAGGTCTGCGGCGATGGTCATGCGATGGATTGCCGTCAGCCGGCCTTGCGGAACGTGAGGTTGATCCGCTGGCTGCCGAGCAGCGGATGCGGGTGGTCTTTGAGCGGCGCAATGCCGTGATAGCGCAGGCGATCCGGCCCGCCCCAGACGACAACATCACCGTGAAACAGGGGAATGCGTTGCGGCTTGTCGGCACGGCGATGGCCGCCAAACAGGAAGACGGCCGGCATGCCGAGTGACACTGAGACGATCGGCGCGCCGTAGTCCTGCTCGTCTTTGTCCTGATGCAGCGACATGCGGGCGCCGGGTACATAGCGGTTGATGAGGCAGGCGTCTGGCGTGAAGCCGTGGAAGCCTGCTTCGGCGGCCGCGTTGTGCGCGAGACGCAGGAACACATCGGGCAGCGGCGGCCACGGGTTTCCTGTGAGCGGGTCGAGCGTGGCATAGCGGTAGCCGCGGCGGTCTGATGTCCAGCCCAGCGTGCCGCTGTTGGTCAGCGCGACCGACATCTCGAAGCCGCCCGGCGTGACCATGTGCCGAAACGCGGCCTGCTGCGCGATGGCATCCACCGCCGCGATCAGGCCCGTCGCTTCCGACAGCGCAAAGCCGCGCAGCACAAACGCCGCTTCGCCGAGCGCAATGCGTGTGTCGTCAGCGGGTGAGTGATCGGCAAACAGATCGCCGGTGGTCATGGTCAAGCCTCTACAGCGCGTCGTGGAAGATGATGCCCACAGTATGCCGCTGACCCGAGAGCAGGCGGCTCACACCGTGGCGCATGTTCACGCGATACGTACCGCGCGTGCCTTGTACGGGCCGATGGTGCACCGCAAAGACCACGGCATCGCCTTTGCGCAGCGGCACCACTTCGGGCCGCGACTGCATCCGCGGGCGCTGCTCCGTCATGACGAATTCGCCGCCGGTGAAATCGACGCCCGGTTCCGACAGCAGGATGGCCACCTGCAGCGGGAAGACGTGCTCGCCATACAGATCCTGATGCAGGCAGTTGTAGTCACGGGGGCCGTATCGCAGGATCAGCGGCGTGGGGCGCAGCTGGCCGGCTTCGTGGCAGCGACGCAGGAAATCGGCGTGCTTGGCCGGATAGCGCACGTCGATATCCATGGCTTGGTTCCAGCGGTCGGCGATGGTCGCCAGCGGCGGATAAAGCGACGTGCGCAGTTGCGCGATGAGGTCCGGCAGCGGATACGCGAAATACTGGTATTCGCCGCACCCGAAGCCATGGCGCTCCATCACCACACGCGAGCGAAACAGGCGGTCTTGCGGGTACAGCGCGGTCAAGGCATTGCAGGCGTCCTCGTCCAGCAGGCTCGGCAATACGGCGCTGCCGACATCGTTGAGGGCGTCTTCAATGGCGGCCCAGTCGATGCCGTCAAGGGTTGGGCGGTGCCCCGCGCTGACCTGCGCGGCGGCGGTGGAATGCGGCATATGCGCTCCTTTCGGAGATTCGGTACGCCAAGCCTACGCTCACCGGCGCGCGCGTGACACTCCGGAGCTTGCGGTCAAATTCAGGCCTGTGCGGCCAGGCTGGCGGGCATGATCGTGGCGGCCAGCTTGGTCAACGCGTCGCCGGTGGCGCGGCAGATGCGCCACTCGGGCAGCACATCGGCGCCCATGGCTTCGTAGAACGCGATGGACGGCGCATTCCAATCGAGCACGCTCCATTCGAAGCGGCCGCAGTCCCGCTCCTGCGCCAGGCGCGCGAGGTGGATCAGGAGTGCCTTGCCGATGCCCAGGCCGCGGTATTCGGGCTCGACGAAGAGGTCTTCCAGATACAGGCCCGGCTTGCACAGGAAGGTCGAGAAGTTGTGGAAGAACAGCGCAAAGCCCACGGCCCGGCCGTCGACTTCTGCCAGCACCGCCTCACAGTACGGGCGCGGCCCGAACAACATCGTCGCCAGCGCTTCGGGCGTGGTCTGCACCAGGTGCGTGAGCTTTTCGTATTCGGCCAGCGCAGAGATCAGACGAACGAGCGAGGCGCAGTCATCGGGGGTGGCGGGGCGCAGCGTGAAGCGAGTCGCAGTGGTGGTGGCGGTCATTGGGATTGCGATTCCAGTGAGGTTTGGACCAGGCGCGCGACCTGATCGACGTAATCGGGCGCGAGGCAATCGACCACGTGCCGCTCGGGTGTGCTGCGCAGCCAGGTGATCTGGCGCTTGCAGAGCTGGCGCGTTGCGGCGATGCCTTGTTCACGGAGGGCAGCCATGTCGATTTCGCCTTCGAGGTAAGCCCACGCCTGGCGATAACCGACGCAGCGGATGGATGGCAGCGTGGGCGAAAGATCGCCGCGGCGGCGCAAGGCCTCCACCTCGTCGAGCAGCCCGCCGGCGAGCATCGCGTCAAAGCGCTGTGCGATGCGCGCATGCAGCACGAGGCGGTCGGACGGTTCCAGCGCGATCGTCAGATACGGCGCGGCTGCATCGTGCTGCTGGAACGCATTCGCGCCGACCTCGCGTGCGAGCAGGGCGGACATCGGCTGGCCCGTCAGCCGATACAGCTCCAACGCGCGCTGGATGCGCTGCGCGTCGGTTGCGTGCAGTCGCGCGGCCGTCACCGGATCGACCTGCGCCAGTTTGGCGTGCAATGCCGGCCAGCCATCGCGGGCGGCTTCGGCATCGATCTCCGCGCGGATGGCGGGATCGGCGCCGGGCAAATCGGAGAGCCCTTGCGTGAGCGCCTTGTAATAAAGCATCGTGCCCCCGACGATCAGTGGCAGCCGGCCGCGTGCGCGGATGGCATCGATCAGCGCATTCGCATCGTTGGCAAACTGCGCGGCGGAATACGCATCGAGCGGATCAATGATGTCGATCAGGTGATGCGGCGCGATGGCCTGTTCTTCGGCGCTGGGCTTTGCCGTGCCGATGTCCATGCCGCGATACACCAGCGCGGAATCCATGCTGATGATCTCGACCGGCCAGCGTTCGGCCAGCTTCAATGCGGCGGCGGTCTTGCCGGACGCGGTCGGGCCGAGCAGGCAAATCGCGCGCGGGGCGCTTGCAGCGGACGCAGTCATCGGAATTTACTGGCCACGCAGGAAGAGGCGATCCAGGTCAGCCACGGTCAACTGGATCCATGTCGGGCGGCCGTGATTGCACTGGTCGGCGCGTTCGGTGGCTTCCATCTGGCGCAGCAGCGCGTTCATCTCGTCCAGGTTCAACCTGCGGTTGGCACGCACGGCAGAGTGGCACGCCAACGTGGCCAGCAGCTCGTTCTGGCGTTCGGCCAGCACGCGCGAGCCGCCGTACGCGTGCAGATCGCGCAGCACGTCGCGCGCGAGCGCCTGCGCATCGGCCTTCTGCAGCAGTGTCGGCACCGATCGCACGGCCAGCGTGGTGGGCGACACGGCGGAGATGTCGAAGCCGAGCAGGGTGAGCGTGTCGCGGAATTCCTCTGCGGTGCCGATCTCCACCGGGCTTGCGGCAAACGTGACGGGAATGAGGAGCGGTTGCACCTCGACACGCTTGGTTTCCAGTGCGATCTTGAGTTGCTCGTACAGGATGCGCTCGTGCGCGGCATGCATATCGACGAGCACCATGCCGCGCGTGTTCTGCGCCAGCACGTAGATGCCGTGCAACTGGGCCACGGCAAAGCCGAGCGGGTGCGCATCGTCGTCATCGGCGGGTGGTGCAGCGACCGGCTCTGCAACAGCAGCAGGCGCTTGCGCGGTCGCGGTGCCGCCGTCGAACAACGTTGCCGCGCTCGGCACGTCGGTCATCCAGGCGGGGCGTATCGCCGGCATGGGCGTGCTATCGCCGCGCATCATCGACAGGTATTCCGCACGCGGCTGTGCAATGCCGAGCGACGTCTGCCGCGCGGCCATCTGGTTGATCCAGCGCGTGGTGTTGTCGGCGGGCGAGGGCGCCGTCGTGACCCCGGCAACTTCGGGCGCAGCGGCGATGTCGGTGCGCAGGCTGTCGCCCTGTTCGCCGGCGTGGCGGGACAGGGCGCGCTGCACCGCGTGATAGACGAACTGGTGCACCGCGCGGCTGTCGCGGAAGCGCACCTCGATCTTGGACGGGTGCACGTTGACGTCCACCGCTTCGGGCGGCAACTCCA